>JALYZY010000172.1 GCA_030948665.1 Actinomycetota bacterium
TGCGTCCTATGGTTCTGCGCGGCGAACACCGGTCCACCGCCAACCGGGACTACAGGCAGCGCCGGTTCCGCTGCCGCAAACCGACCGATCTGCCGGACCGGCAGATGCCGCGAGATAACCCCCGGCGACCAGGCAGAGCGAAGACCTGCCCAGCCAGCGCCGTAGGCCCTCGCCAGCGGCGCTGAAACCGCAGCACCAACAGCGACCGCCAGTAGGGCAATCACCGACACAGTCACGAACATGACGCCTCGCCGCATCTAGCGTCCCCTTTGCTGTGAACCCCGGGGCTCCGAGGGTACAGACCGACCGTAACTGCGTGACCAACGAAAGTCAATATGCAGCAGTTCGATCCAGGCTGAGCAGCCGACGGAGGTCGCAGATCGTTCGCGGTGGCCGTGGCTCCCGGGCACTACCCCACTGGGCGCGGCTACCCGTAAGCAGGAGGCCTCAGGCCTTGAAGAGGCCGCCACCCTCACGACCAGAAGGGGTGTCGCCGTCGCTTCCCATCGCTCTCACATCCACAAGCGAGCCGGGCTGACGGCGGTCCCGCCCGAGTCCCCTCCCTTGCGCGCGAGAGTAGGACGCTCGGGATCGTCTCGACACGGCCGCCACGCTCGCTTTGCAACGGCGGACGGAGGGTCACCGTTCGAGGTTCGCGCGTTTGCCTTGCCCACACGCAACAACCCGCCCTTGACCTCCCGCGCGCCTGCTCTGCTGGCAAAGGAGCCACAACACGAAAACGCTGCGGCTGGAACTGCGCTGCTCCTTGCGGACAAACGCAGCCACGCGTGCGCGTCAGCGACGAGGCCTGTGCGAACACAAAGGCAGGGCTCTCGGCACGCATGCAACAGACCCCGTATTCGCCAGCTTCGCGATTGTGCAGGCGCCCTTGGCGAGACCTGGGCCTTGGGCCTCTCTGCCCCGCTGAGCGGGTCCGAGGGCGGGAAACTCGGGATGCTCGTCGCGCCATCAAAGGCGGGCCCGACACTGATCACGAGAGGCCACGACCCTGGCCTCGAGCACGTCACCCCATTCGCAGATGTGCAACACTTAAGTGAATGCTTCAGTATTCGCACGGGCAGCGCACCCCAGGCGAACAGCCGATCGACATCGTCTTCCGCGCGCTCTCTGACGCGAACCGGCGTGCGATGATCGACCGCCTGCTCGATGGCCCGGCGTCGGTGAGCGAGCTAGCGCGGCCGCTGGCGATATCGCTGCCGGCGGTCGTCCAGCATCTGCACGTGCTCGAGGCGAGTGGCGTGGTGCGTTCGCACAAGGTGGGGCGCGTGCGCACCTGCGAGATCGAGCCGCTCGCATTGAGCACGGCCGAACACTGGATCAGCGCTCGGCGCGCGGCGTGGGAGGCCCGGCTCGCCCGGCTCGGCGATTTTCTCGCTGCAGACACCGATGAGCCTGGGCCGTCCACCCAGTCAAACAAGACGAGATCGAAAAGGAGATCGAAATGAGCAATAGGTCAGCAACACATTCGACGTTCGTGGTCGAGCGCTACTACGACGCATCCCCGGCACGCGTGTTCGCGGCGTGGGCGGACGTCAATACGAAGCGCCAGTGGTTCGGCCCCGGCGGCGAGCAGGAGCACGAGCTGGACTTTCGCGAGGGCGGGCGCGAGCACTTCGAGGCGACCGTTGGAGGCGCCGTCTACTCCTACGACGCGCGCTACGAAGACATCGTCGCGGACGAGCGGTTCGTTTTCACCTACGACATGCACCGCGACGGCGTGCGGATGTCGGTTTCAGTGACGACCGTCGAGCTGCTCGCGGACGGCGACCGAACGCATCTGCGCTACACCGAACAGGGGGTGTTCCTCGACGGCGAGGACACGCCGGAGCAGCGCGAGCACGGCACGAAGGAGCTGCTCGACAAGCTCGCCGAGGCGCTCGCGCAGGGGGCTGCGACGGTATGAGCGCGGGCGCTGGAATGACCGATACGACGCAGGGGACGCCGCCCCCGCTCGAGCAGAGGGCCGCGGACGGTGGCAGCGACCGCTCGCGCTGGCTGGCGCTCTACGTGCTGTGCCTCGGGATGCTCATGATCGTCCTCGATGTGACGATCGTGAACGTCGCGCTCCCGTCGATCCAGCAAGACCTGCACTTCTCGACATCGAGCCTCGCGTGGGTCGTCAATTCCTACCTGATCGCGTTCGGCGGACTGCTACTGCTGGCCGGACGCCTCGGCGACCTGATCGGCCGACGGCGCATCTTCCTCGCGGGCGTCGCGCTGTTCACGAGCGCGTCGCTTCTGTGCGGCGTCGCGCAGGCCGCGTGGTGGCTAGTGGCGGCGCGCTTTCTTCAGGGCATCGGGGGCGCGATGACCTCGGCGGTGATCCTCGGAATGATCGTGACGATGTTCTCCGACGCTCGCGAGCAGGCGAAGGCGATCGGCGTGTTCGCGTTCGTCGCCTCAGCGGGCGGCTCGGTGGGCCTGCTGGCAGGCGGCGTGCTGACGCAGTCGATCAACTGGCACTGGATCTTCTTCGTGAACCTGCCGATCGGCATCGCGACGGCACTTGCGGCGCGGCGGCTGGTCCCCGACGAGCCGGGCATCGGCCTGCGCGAGGGCGCGGACGTCCCGGGCGCAGTGCTGATCACGAGCGCGCTGATGCTCGGCGTGTACACGATCGTGGGCCCCGCGGCGAAACACGGCTGGGGCTCGGCGAGCACGCTGCTTTTCGGGGCGGGCTCGATCGCGCTGCTTCTCTTGTTCCTCGCGCGTGAGGCGCGTGCCAGGAGTCCGCTGGTGCCGCTTCGGATCTTCCGCTCGCGGGCGGTCGCAGCGGCGAACGCGATCCAGGTCCTGTCGGTCGCCGGGATGTTCGGCATGTTCTTCCTCGGCGCGCTCTACCTACGGCGGGTGCTCGGCTACGACGCGCTTGAAATCGGTTTCGCGTTCCTGCCGGTGACGATCGCCATGGGGACGCTCTCGATCCGGTACTCGGAGCGGATCTTCATGGCGCTCGGCGCGCGGCGCGCGCTGCTGGCGGGTCTTACGCTCGTGCTCGCGGGTCTCGTCGTGTTCGCGCTCGCGCCGGTGCACGCGGACTACGCCACGCAGGTCGCGCCATCGATGCTGCTGCTTGGGCTCGGCGCAGGCACCGCGTTCCCCGCGCTGATGAACCTGGCGATGTCGGGCGCGACACCACAGGACGCGGGCCTCGCGTCGGGCCTCGTGAACACGACCGCGCAGATCGGCGGCGCGCTCGGGCTCGCGGTGCTCGCGACGCTCTCGACGTCGCGCACCAATGCGTTGACAGCGAGCGGGCATCCGATCGCGTCGGCACTGACGTCGGGCTACCACCTCGCGTTCTGGGTCGCCGCAGGGCTCGTGGGCTGCGCGCTCGCCGTCGTGCTCGCCGCGGTCGAGCCCAGCCGTGCGCCAGCCGGAGCGCACGGCGCGGCGCGCGCGCCCGGCGACCCGGACGCGGATGGCCAAGCGGACGCGCAGCGCGAGGCACACGCGCATGGCAAGCCGATGGCGGAAGGCGCGAGCGCGTGAGCGATGAGTTCCGACACGCCCCACGGCTGAAGCGAGCACGAACCACCCAAAGGCAATCCCTAAAGCGCGGACTACATCGAGCTGCGCGGAGTGCGTCCGGGGTGTGACGAAGGTGGCGGTGCCAGCACTGGCGCCACAAACCTCCCTTACCGCAGCGACAGCTGAGCAGGTGTCTCAACTGAGCACCTCAAGCGACCCGCATATCGCCAAACTCGAGCACGAGGTGCTTGCAGAGTTCCTGCTAAAAATCGACTAGAAGCCGCAGTCCAGGACGGCCCGGAGCAGGCTCCGAATCCGAGCCGGAACAGCAAGGACCGATGATCTGCGCGCTCCCGGTTTCACCAACGAAGGGGTCATGACGTGGGCCGGCAGCACCTCACCCACGGCGTCCGCTCCTGGTCGGCGAGCGCCTGGAGCAGAAGCGGCGTGCTCGTGGCCGCAGGGGCGACAATGCAGGTGCGACGCGAATTGCTCCGGCGGGTCCCCCGAGGCGCCCGCAATCGCGCGCAATGCGGCGAAAGGCGAGCTGAGCCTTGCTGGCGTGGCCACGTCGGCTAGGTGCTCTCGTGGTTCAGGCGGAGTCGATGTAGGCTCGCCCAGTGTGGGGTAGTGAGACGCACTCGGTCAAGCGTCACCTCGATGTCGACGCCGAGAGCTACGACGTCCAGATCCGGCGCTTTATCCCACACTACGACGAGATGATTACGACGTGTGTCGAGCTGCTTGGGGCACTCGCGCGGGCCGACGCGCATGTCCTCGACCTCGGTGGCGGCACGGGCGCGCTATCGGCAGCCGTGCTAGATGGGCTTCCCCGCGTCAGCGTTACCGTTCTCGACGTCGATTCGGAAATGCTCGGCGAAGCCCGTCGACGGCTGGCCCGCTTCGCGGATCGGGTCTCCTTTCACAAGGGTAGCTTCCTGGACCCGCTGCCCGCCGCGGACGCCGTGGTCGCCTCCTTGGCGCTGCACCACGTCCATGACCTTCGGACCAAGACCGCGCTCTACCGGGCGATTCACGACACGCTCTCGCCCGGCGGGGTGCTGCTCAACCTCGACGCGACCGTAACTGAAGACGCGCGGCTCAACAAGCTCGTGTTCGACCGGATGGCGGCTCGGATGGGCGATCACGGGATCACCGATGCCGAAGCACGCGGCCACTTCGCGGCCTGGGCGGAAGAGGACCGCTACTTCCCGCTGGACGCAGAGCTCAGCGCCCTGCGCGAGGCGGGCTTCGGCGAGGTCGAATGCTTCTGGCGTCGCGGGCTGAGCGCCGTCACGTGCGCGTTGCGCGCCAGGTAACCGCCTCCGATCCACCACCGGTGCCGCTTGCTGCTCGGGGCACGCCTGCCGGACGCCGCGGAGCCTCGACACGAGACCCGCTCCTCGTTAGGTCAGGAACTGCGTTGTCTGTGCCCACGCGTCGGCTGCGACCTCCGGGTCATAGCCTGGGCGGCCTACAGAGCAGAAGCGGTGCCCTACGCGGGGGTAGGTGATGACCTGGGCTTCGGGTTGCCAGGCGCGGAGGGCAGCGATGTCGGACGCTGGCACCATCGGATCCGCTTCGCCGACGAGGATCAGTAGGCGGCCGGCGAGCGGCAGGCTGCCGGTCGGCTCAGGGCGGGACGCGGCGATGGCGGTACCCGCGAGCCAGCCCGCGTACATCGCGACGCAGGCGCGAATATCGAGCCGTGCCGTAGCGAGCATCGCGACGTGCCCGCCGAACGACAGCCCGACGGCGACTGCTGGAGCTCCCGAGTGGGCGTGGGGTTGCCCGCAGGCCGCGTGGAGCGCGTCGCGCACGTCGCTGACGAGCTCGAGGCGGGTGAGCTCGTCGATGAGGGCGAGACCCTGGCGGCGGCCTTCTTCGTCTTCCGGGAGCGGCCCGCCGGGCGCGCGCCGATGGAGGAGGTCAGGGGCGATCGCGACATATCCCATGGCGGCCACGCGCTCGGCCGCGTCGCGTTGCACGTCTGTGAGCCCGAACAGCTCGCCGAGGACCACGGCGGTTGGCCATCGTTGGTCGCCTTCCGGCCAGGCCAGAAAGGCTGGCATCTCGGTCCCGTCGAGCGTGGCAACGCTGATATCGGTAGAAGGCACGGGCCGATCGTAGCTCGACCACATGCATGCCGGAAGCGACTATTTGGAATGACTAGGATTCCTGACGTTCATGGCGGATTACTCGTTCGGAGATCTCCGCGTGCTGCGCGCCGTGGCGGCGCGCCGTTCGTTCACGGCTGCCGCGGCTGAGCTTGGCTACACGCAGTCGGCGATCTCCAAGCGAGTCGCGGCACTAGAGAGGACGACGGGGCACACGCTCGCGATCCGCGAGCGCACGGGAGTTCGCCTCACCCGCGCCGGCGAAGTGCTGCTCGGCCACGCCGCCACGGCCCTTGACGCGATCGAGGAAGCCGAGCGCGAGCTCGATGGCGCGGACGCGATCCGGGTTCGGCCCGTTCGGCTCGGGGCGTTTGCGAGCGCCGCCGCTGGTGTGGTGCCCGGCGCGCTGCGCCGCCTCGCGTGCGACCAACCCGACATCGTGGTCTCGTTGCGCGAGGGTACAAGCGCGGTTCTCACGCGCGCTCTGCGCGGCGGGAACCTCGACATCGCGCTGCTCGCCGGTGTCCCTCCCCACCCGCCGCCCGACGACAGTAAGCCGGCTCTCGAGGTCGAGATCCTCGCGGAAGGACCGCTGCGCATCGCCGTCGGCGCGACCCATCGACTGGCGGGACGGTCACGCGTACACGCAGCAGAGCTCACGGGCGAGCGTTGGGTAGTGGCACGTTCGGAGGGCCAGGAACGGCTCCTCGGGGTATGGCCGGACTCCGCGGGCCGCCCGAACGCGCCATACATCGCGCGCGATTGGCTGACCAAGCTCGCGCTCGTCGCAAGCGGGGTGGCGATCACCACCATCCCAGACGTGCTCGTACCCGCGCTGCCACCTGATGTCCAACACGTGAGCGTCGACGGCGTCGGCGCGGAGCGTCGTCGGCTCCTGCTTGTTCGCACTCCCGGAGTCACACGACCCGAAACGGAGGCCGTCGCGCTAGCGCTCCGCGACGCCGCCGTGGCTACGCGAGCGGCACGGCTGGCGTCGCCGAGTAAGCGCACGATCTGAACCGAGCCCCAGCGCGGAAATCTCACGGGGCACCTCCCCCCGCTGACCGCCCCTATCACGAACACAGGGCAGTCTCGCTGGCGTCGCGGCCTAAAGATCAACCCTGCCGCTCCCGGCCGCAAGCGGCGGTCTCAGCGGACTCTCTCCTCACATGAGTTCTCGAGTTTGGCGCCCGTGCGGTTGGCACTGGACCCCATCCGTAGAGCGGATGACTGAGCATCATCGCTGTCCGTTTGGGGATCGTCAACGGACAGCGGTCGGGGCCCCCGCCGCGCGAGTCTGTGGACTGGCACTGCTGGATCCTGCGAGGGAAGCAGAAGGGAGAAGGGACGCTGGCCGCGGCCACGCTACCCGAGCAGTTCGGACGCGGGCTGCCGCGATCTCCCGGCCGCCGGCGTGCGACCGGCACCCCGCCTACGAGGATCCGCTTGATTTCAACCCGTGGGTAGGTTCAGCCGGCTGTGTCGCCATCAATCACCTCAAGCGGCTCCGGCAGCCGTCGGCAGGAGATAATTCGCCTTCTGGAGCGCCGAGTCGCGTCCGCGTTCAGGCCGAGCCGTGTTTCATTCCAGCAGCTAGGCCATCACTGCTTCCCTCGAGGTCGGCGCCCTGATCTGAGCAGCCGCGGGACTTGGGCGGCGTTGTCGGTCAGCGCTTTATGCATGGCTGAGAGTCGGTCGCGGTCAGCGGTGGGGCATTGCTGAACAAATTCGTCTGGGCAAACCTCCAGGACCCGTGACAGGTCGTTGGCGCCTCGAGGAGGTGGACCTTGACGAACTTGCCATGCACCCTGTGGATCACGGTGCGGTCGGGGATCTGCACGCTGAACCTCGTGATGTCCAAGCCGGGACCCACCCTCGGGAACACGATCTCGGTGAACGTGAGCCCGTACGGCCCGTTCGGCTGCTGCTTGACAGTGAAGTCAAGCTCGGCTGCCGGCGTGCCGTTCAGGAGAGCTATGAAGATGATCGTAGGCGCCTTACCGGAGAACGGCTTGCCGTTGTAAGCGACGAGCTGCGCCGGAATGAAGGTGGGAGGAGCGCCGTTTGCCCCGGGAATGGAGGCCTCCCCCGTGCCCGTGCCGATCTGCGTGGACTTTGGGCACTTTGAGTGCACTGTCGGACTGATCTTGCACGACGGGAACAGCGCGCCGTTCTCCTTGAATCCCTTGTTGAAGCGCACCGCGATCGAGGTGTTGTGGCTCGGCGTGTCGCCGTTGATGCGATTCCCGGTGAAGGAGTCGAATGAGACGCCCACGCCCTGAGGCGCCTTCACCGTCCCGGCGAGAGGCGGTGTGACGGCGACGTTAAGGTCGACGAATTCGCCGTTCGGGTTCGTGGCGGCCTGACCCGCGAGGGCGACGCCGGCACCAGCCAACGCCGCGGCGGTGACTACACCGCCGATGAGCTTACGCATCCTGCTCCTCCTGACTGCTCGGTACATAGGACCGACCGATCCTTCCAGAAGAAACGGGCGGTGTCGAGCCCCGCGGTTCGGTCAGTCCTGACCGAACCGTGACCGCAAGCCGGCTACCCGTCGGGCTAGAAGGGAAGCCTGAGTTGCCCGCGAGGGCACTTCGCCCACCGCCGTCCGGCGGCAATACACCAGCGATGGGTCACAGTCCCGCTCCTCGAGGACCCGCAGCAGTATCTGCTGGCACTCGTCCCAGTGCTGCTCGGCTCAAAAGCAGCAGCGCTCGCTGACTCCGACCGCGCCCCCTACGCCCACGAGAGCAACGCTACGCGTCCGCCTCGCGGATTCATTTACCGATCGGTGACGGCGAGAGTTTCGACCTCGCCGCAGACCACAACGTGGCGGGCCCCCGGATGTCCGGTTGGGGAACGTTCAGAGGACACCGTAGGGGTCCGTAGGTGAAGGCTCTCAGTACCGCTTCGGCTACAGAATGCAACGGTCGTAGTGGAGCCTCGTCCGCTTGCTCGGCGTGCGAAGCGCGCTGGCAGGCAACTTGCGGGAAGCCTCGAAGCCGAACGCCGGATCGAGCTCGGAGTCGACTGATGCAGTGCGGGAAGGCACAACTGTCGGTCGGTCGAGGCGGCTGATCGGCGGCCGCGAGACACGGGTTCCTCGTCGAGCAGCGCTGCCGACGCGGGACGTGGGCGCTTGGCCTCGACGCTGTCGGTAGAGGAGCGGGCAAGCCTGATGCCGAGCGTCAGCTGAGCTTGCGTCAAGGTCCTGACCCGGGTGACCGAGGAGCGGGGCGCTCTTACTGTCTCGGGAGGTTGGGCTCGCATTTAGCGAGGTTTCCGATCCGCACTAGCAAAGGACGCATGATATTTTCGCGCAAAACCTCACTAAACCTACTTATAGCTAAACCTACTCATAGCTTCGAAAGCATAGGCGGCGCCGCAGGGGCAACGCCACGCGCAGCCGTCGTCAAATGTCCGCCCGAAGGTCGATTCCGATGCCCGCAGTGGTCGAGTTCGCCTCACCTGAGAGCCAGCGCTTCATTGCGCTTGAGAAGGCCAACCGTGTTCGGCAGGCGCGCGCAGAGCTCAAGCATCAGATCGCCTGCGGGGAGCGGGATGTGGCGGACGTATTGCTCGACCCGCCGACGGAGGCTCAGACGATGACGGTCGCAGAGCTTCTGGGCTGCCAGCGAAGTTGGGGCACGGTACGGACGCTCAAGGCGCTTCACAGCGTGCCGGTGTCTGAACGCAAAGAGTTGTCGCGTCTCACCGAGCGTCAAGTTCGCGCATTGCTCCGAACACTGCGCCCGTGCGACTGAGCCGGCCGCGTGCGGGGCCGCAGTCGCACCCCGCGCCGCGCCGGCGGCAAACGCCCAGAACGCCCGGACGCTCGCTGCGCACTCCGCCCCGTTGCTCGTAGCCCACCCACGCGTCCGCGCCCTGCCGGCAGCTGTGTGCACGGACCGGATTTCTCATGCGGGCCCGTCGTGGGACCCTCTCCCCGGCCTGGAGGGGCGGAAGAAAGGCCAGCTACCTCACAAAGGTAGGCGCGTGACTCAGTCATGCATGGCATCGTGCAGGCGCCCGGCGACGGCTGCCGGCGACGACCCAGCCGCGGCCCAATGCGCACACGTGATCGAGTCGGCCGCTCCGTTCACCGATCGCCAACCGCGACACGTTCGACCTCATGGCCGCCACCAAGATCGTCTGCGAGTCGCTATCGCACAAGGGACCCCCACTGGGACACGCCATCGCGATCGCACGACCTCGGCGACGTCTGCACCACCCGTGTCCCGTAAGACCCGCCCGGAGAATTGCCCGGTGAGGGGAGGCTATATGGGACATTCACGGGGATGACCGGCCTGCTCATCGGCTACGCCCGAGTCTCCACCGACGAGCAAGACCTCACCGCCCAACGCGACGGCCTCCCCCGGCTCGGCGTCGCGCCCGAACGCGTCTACGTCGACCACGGCCTCACCGGCGCCACCCGCGAGCGCCCCGGACTCCGCGAAGCGCTCGCGGCGTGCCGGGACGGCGACACCCTCGTCGTCACCAAGCTCGATCGCCTCGCCCGCTCGCTGCCAGACGCCCGTGACATCGTCGATGAGCTCACCGCCCGACAGGTCAAGCTCAACCTCGGGGAGCTCTATCCACGATCCGGCCGACCCCGGCGGCCGACTGCTGTTCAACGTCCTGGCGATGGTCGCCGAATTCGAAGCGGACCTCATCCGGATGCGGACTCGCGAGGGGATGAACGTCGCCCGTGCCAAGGGCCGGCTACGAGGCCAGCAACCGAAGCTCGGCTTGCGCCAGGAAGCGCACCTCGTCTCACTCCACCTTGCCGGGACCCACACCAGCGCCGAGCTCGCCGAAACTGTTCTCCGTCGCCCGCTCAACCGTCTACCGAGCAATCCAACGGGCCGCGGATCGCTCAGCTGGATAGCGGTCTACTTTGCCCTGGTGACATGGACCCGAGCACCGGGCCCCCTCGTTTCCCGCGAGTCGCGCGGAGCCGACGGCTCCGTGGGAGCGCGGCCTCACAGCCGCACCGGAGGGAAACGTGGACAACGCCCTACTGTCACTTGGCTGGTGGTGAGGGTGTAGGCGGCTTGGGCGGCGATGTAGATGGCGAGGGTGATGAATGTGGCGCCGATGAGTCGCAGGGCGCGACGCTCGCGTCTTTGCCTGCGGTCATGCGTGATGCTGGGCGACGTGCGCGAGTGCCATGTCGAGGGCGAGTTCCAGCGGCCGGGGGCTGCGGGTGGTTTGGGCGAGCAGCAGCCCGCCTTGGAGTGCGGTCATGATCGCGGTGGCGAGGTCGTGCAGGTCGGCGCTCGGCGCGAGCTCGCCTCGGTCGCGCATCGCTTGTAGACCGTTGACAAGGTAGGACTCCCAGGTCTGGAAGCTATGGCTCAGGAGCTCGCGGGCGTGCTCGGATTGGTCGGCGAGCTCGCTGGACAGCGATCCGACCGGGCAGCCGCCGATGCCGCCGGTCACCCGATTGGTGTCGACGATCGCGTCGCGCCAGCGCCGCAGCCCGGCGAGGGAGTCGAGATCGCGTAGATAGGGCTCCTGTGCGGCCAGGACACGGGCGGTCTGCAGGGTGATCACCTCGCGGATGAGCTCGTCCTTATCAGCGAAGTAGTGATAGAGCTGCGATTTGCTCGTGGCGCTGGCGTCCATGACGTCGTCCATGCTCGTGCCCGCGACGCCGCGGATGTAGACGAGGTCCGCCGCGGCTTCAACGATCCGCGCTCGCGTGGCGGCCCCCCGCGCGGTCAGGCGCGGGTGCCGAAGCGTGTGCGTGTTCGTAGTCACAGCACAGACGATACCCATCCTGGACTTGACAGTCCAATTAGTTCCCGTGAAACTGGACCATCCAGTCCAATCCGGTTCAGGAAGCAGGTATCAAATGTCGGTACTACACGATCGCCAGGCCACTCTGTTGCACAACGGGGACAGCTTCCCCCAGCTCGAGATCCCCGCCGTCGGCGGCGGCACCATTGCCCTGCCCGAAGACCTCGCCGGCTCCTTCGGTGTTGTCCTGATCTACCGCGGGTCGTGGTGCCCGTGCTGCAACGCGCAGCTGGCCTCGTTCTCCCGCGCGGCCGACAAGTTCGCCCAGCTCGGCATCAAGGTCGTCGCCTCGTCGGTCGACGACGAGGCCACCAGCGCCGCGCTGGTCAAGAAACATCACCTGCAGTTCCCGGTCGGACACAGCGCCGACGCCGACAAGGTCGCCGCGGCGACCGGCGCGTACACCAACGAGAATCCGCACCACCTGCAATCGACCGGCTTCGTCCTAGCCCCCGACGGAACCATGCTAACCGCCGTCTACTCCAGCGGCGCCATCGGCCGACTCGCACCCGATGACGTCGCCGGGCTCATCGGCTACGTCAAATCGCACAGCTGAAATCAAACTGGACGCCCGCCGCCACATCGCGGCGGACTCAGATCGAATCCGGCCGTTGGCGCTGCGCTTCTCGCACCGCCAACGGAGCTCGTCGTCTCGTCGGCCGCGAGGAGGGTCCTGAGACGCCCGAGCCGTTACCGGCATGACGGAATCGGGACGCAGCTGAGCTGAGCCCACCGGCCAACGCGAACCGCAGCGCACCGGCGGGGAGCGCCGGAACGCTTCGGCGCGTACCCGGTCGAACACCCCGTGCTGCCGCTTCCCCTGCTCTCACGAGCGGCCGACTATTTCTCTCGGGCGACGAGCTACCGCATCTGTTGGTTCACGCGCATCGGCGACCACGATTGGTCGCAATGGCATCTCGCACTGCCCAGAGGGGCGATCTCGCCGTCCGCGCGCGCCATCGGATGGAGCGCCACGCTGCCGGCTGCCCAGACTGCGGCCGCGGGATCTGTGCGTTGGAGGCGCTGCTGAGGTTGATCGCGCGATTGACGGACCAGGCGAGGTAAGACACCAAGACCTCGTACAGCGAAGCGGGATTTATGACGATTCGATAACGCCCAGCATGCGATGGACCACTTGGTCCAAAACGAGTGCTACGGTGGACCGCTCAGTCCACTGACCTGGGACTACTCATGCCCACCGCGCACGCTCTGCTCGCTACCGCCCTTGCAAAGACTGCCGCCACCACGCGGGCGTGCGTCGCGACGAGCGACGCCGCAAACGGGGAGCTGACGGCCAGCGGGACCGCCCCTGACCTCGGGAGCGACAACCACGCGCCCGAGTCCGCGCTGTCCGACCAGCTCGGTCGGGTCGTCAGGCTCGGCGAGCGGCTCGTGCGCGGACCGGTCGTCCTGATCTTCTACCGGGGTGACTGGAGCCCCTTTTTGCAATCTGAGCTTGCGAGCCTGCAGGGTGAGCTCTAGACAATCCACGCCGTTGCTGCGGAGCTGCTGGCAATAAGCCCGCTGGCGTCTGACCAGGCCAACGCCTGGGCGTGCGGGTTGACGTCACGAACGCCGCTGCTTGTGGCGAGCGTCGTGCCCGAGGTGCCACACCATCAACCCGACTACCTCAACCAGAGGTAGTCGAAAGGAGATCTCATGATGCATCGATCCTTATCGACACGCGCTAAGAAGCGGGTGCCGATGGCACTAATCACAACGCTCGGGGCGGCGCTGCTGCTCGCGATTTCCGGGCTCGCAGCGCTGGCGTCGGCCGCGTCCAAGCACCGTGCGAAGCATGCACACGCCAGCAGCGGCGCTGGGTCAGGCGCCGCCACAGGGCTGCGGCAGCTGAGCGGTCTGCTACCCAGAAACAAGCTGACCACCGAGAGTGCCCTACAGGTCAACCTCAGTAACCAGACCGTTCGTCTCCCGCTTTATCCAGGGAAGGGCCCGAACGGCCAGAAGGTGTGGTACATCCTGCTCGATTCCTCCGATGCTGGGCTGGCGCATGACCTCGGTGTCAACTACGCGCCGAAGCTCGCCAACGTCGGCAACGGCTGCGCGGAGTGCGTGCAGACGGTGAAGCTCGAGAATCCCACTCCGGCGCAGAACCGCTTCGGTCCCGGGGTGATCGACTTCGCGGGCGTCCCGGACTTCAGCCCCACCCGGATCGCTGAGCCTGGCCCGAACGGCTTCCCGCTGGCGAAGCTCCAGCCGGGCGCTGTGGCGGGACCGGGCTACAGCCCGTTCATCCGGATCGAGGGATCATCGGTCGTCTACAACGCGCCGATCGTGGCTACCGGCGACGGTCCGTTCGATGTCGTTCACCACACCAACACCGGTGACCGTGTGCTCAACGTTCACATCGCGGGGCCTTCGGCTCCGGGTCACTTCAACGAGTCCTACGCCGACGTGCTGCTGGTCAAAGGCTTCGATGCCGGCAAGCCGATTCTCTACCTGAGCACCGACGCTGGCCAGCCGCTGACCGCGGTCCTGGAGCGTTCGACCTACGTGCCCGCGTTGGACAAAGCCGCCACCAACGGCGGCGATGACTTTCTCGGGTCCGCCCGCGAGCGTCTGTTTGGCTTCATCAACGGACAGACCGGTGCGAATAACCCGCAGGCGCAGGGGTTCGTGCATCTGGTCAAAGATGGTTTTGCCAGCCAGGACGCGTCGTTGGGCAACACCGCTCTGATCAACGCGCTACGCAACGGCGGGGATCTCCTAAACGTGTTCGGCGACTTCCCGACGCTGACCGACCCCCGGCACGCAGACGCCTACAGTCCCCTGTGGGACGCGCAGCTCGGTCTGTGGACCAAGAAGGCGGTTGACGCCGGACTGAACAAGCGCCAGATCGACGAGAACGTCGTGTTTAACCTGGCGGCCACCCGCCCCGACCTGCTGACCGGCGTCGACCCGGCCACGGGCAACCCCGCTCCGTACGGCTCGGTCGGGGTCGACATCAACTGTGCCGTGATCGGCTGGACCGGCGATCAGCCTCCCACGGCCAACCTCGCCGCTCCTGTCCCCGGTTCGCAGTTCCCACCGAGGTAAACGCGAGAGGTCAAGCAATGCTCGACGGACCGGGAGGGCAGCCCTCCCGGTCCGTCTCGGCGTCGCCCCCGCGCCACGACTCGATCTTCCACGGAGCCGGGTCCGTGTCGCCAGCCGCAAGGTCGCGTCTACTAATTGAGTTAGAGGAAGTCGCGGCTTCCGGCTCAACCATGCGAGGGAGCTGGATTGACGGCTTCCGCGTTGGCCGCCATCCCATCGTGTGCGCGAATCCTGGGCCGTGGTCCCGGCCGTCAGGCTCTCGTGCCCACGAGCCGCGGCGGTCGTGAGAGTTCAGAGCTTGAGCACGAGCTGGCGGTGTGGTGAGCGCGACTGGCGCTCCCATGCGTCTGCGACGCAAGCGAGGGGCAGCACCTCGAGCTCGATGACCAAACGACCAGCCGCCCCGTGCTCGGCGAGCTGGCGGAAGGTCTCGCGCTTGGCTGTCCAGAGCATGCCGTAGATCGTGTAGCCGAGGATGCTGGTCGAGCTCCTCCGTATCAGTCCGGCCGAAAGTGGCAGCGTCTCGGCGGCGGCCGAGCGAGCTGGACTAACCGGGCTTTCTCGGCGGCGCATCTCAGAGCCGTGAGGGCGGCCGACATCGCTGGTGCTCGCGCTTCACTTCGACGAGACGTCCGCTCAGGCAGGCGATGCGACAGTCCGTGGCACGCGCTCGCTCAGATGCGCCGACTTGCGCATCGCCACGAACGCGGGTGCCTCGATCGTCGCGATCGAGAGTGTCAAGTTTGAGCAGAACCAGCCCGTTCCTTTTGTCCTCGGCGGGCTCCTGCTTCCCGATCACGATCGAGAAGTCATCACGCGCGACCGTCGCGCGTTGAGTTGGCGCGGAACAGGAGCACGCACGCGATTGCGTTGCCGCCGCGACCTGCACTCGCAGAAGGCCGACGCTTCCCGAGCCGGAAGCTGAGAATCGGACCGCTGGGCCCGGCGGAGAACCGCACCGTTCGAATAGTGCACCTGCGCCAGCTAGGAGGTAGTCGCGGTCAAGGCCGCGCTCGCGCACGGCCCTGAGCGAGAACGGCGCCGCGCAGGCGCTCGGCTGGCCGAAGGCTCGCGTCAGCGCCCGGATGAAGCTGCTCGAGTTACCCGAGCGGGCGCAGCAGATGGTCGGCGCAGCGCGGCGGACGGCGAGGCGACGTGCAGCGGCTGGTGGCCCAGCTCGTAGGTGGAGATCAGCAGGACGCGCACCGCCGACCCACGCTAGCGCGCGCTGGCGCGCTCGGCGGCCGCGTGCGGCTCGATGCGGATCCGCAGGCAGGCGTGCGCGTCGCGCAGTGAGGACTCCACGGCATCGGGGCTCGCCCCGCGAGCGAACAGGAAGCCCAGGTAGCGGTCGCCCTCGGGCAGCGGCACCACGCGACGCCGGCGCGCGATCGTGATCTCCAACCCCGCAATGCCGTCCACGGCCCGCGCGTCCTCCTGCCCCTCGACCGCGCGCAGCACCCCGGCGCGGGGAATCGGGATCATCATCACGCCGGACGCCGTCGACTCCCGCGCCACGTCCTCGAGCCCGAGGCCGAGGGCGTGGCGCAGAATCACCTGCTCGAGGCTGACGCCGGCGCCGAAGCGCAGCGCGCGGGAGCACAGCCCGCCGATCGAGCGGGCCGCCAGCTCCAGCACTCTCACGTGCTCGCCATCCACACGCAGCTCGGCGTGGATCGGTCCCTCCCGCAGACCCAGCGCACTCGCCGCCCGCCCAGTGAGAGCCTCGACCTCGGCCAGCACGCCGGCCGGCAACCGCGACGGCGTGACGTACAGCGTCTCCTCGAAGTACGGCCCCTCGAGCGGGTCGGGCTTATCGAAGACCGCCAGCACCTCCAGGCGCCCGCCGCGCAGCAGCCCCTCGACCGCGACCTCAACACCCGGCAGGTAGCTCTCCACCAGCAGCGGCGCGCCGGCCGGCTCGCGGGCGGCAGCCAGAATACCCCGGACGCGCTCCGCGGCCGCCCGCGCCTCCGCGACCCCGTTTGCCCGGATCACCCCGCGGCTGCCCGACAGCGACAACGGCTTGACGACGCAAGGAAGACCCACCTCGCGTGCCACCGCCGCCACGTCAGCCCCCGCGTCCAGCACAGCGAAGCGCGGCTGCGGGACGCCCGCCTGCGCGAACGCCCGCCGCAAGGCCGCCTTGTCGCGCGTGCGGGCAACGGCGTCCGGCGGGTTGTGGGGCAGCCCGAGACGCTCGGCGCCCAGCGCGGCGGCCATCACGCCCTCCTCGTCGACGCCCACGACCGCGGCGAACGGCGTCCGCCGGGCACGCTCGGCGATCTGCTCGGCCGCGTGTGCCGGGTCCGACAGGCGGAGGGTGAGCGCGCGGTCGCCCATCACCGCCGCCATCGTCGAGCCGCGGTCCGAGGCGACGGTGACCGCCACGTCGAGATCCCGCGCCGCAGCCATGAAGTCCGGCGCCCGGTAGGTCGCGGATGGGAGGATCAAGAGCAAGCGATCCACGTCGCTATCGTAGGCCTGTCGCCGAACAAGCCCCAGAGCTCCTCGCCATCACCGCATCTGCGCTCGAGCGCGTACGCGGCTTCCTCGTTGCCGCGCCCGACCCGGGCAGCCGCGTGCTGTCCGTGCGCGTCACCGACGCGGCCGACGGCGAGTACGTCTGCGCGCTGTCGCTCGAGCCGCAGGCTCAGATCCGCCCCGGCGACACCGTGCAACACGAGGGCGATCTCGCCATCGTGGTGGCGGGCGGCAGCGTCGACAAGCTGCGCGGAGCCACCGTCGACTGGAGCGAGAACCGCCTAGGCGGCGGGTTCGTGGTCGTCAACCCGAACAAGCCGACGCCCCCACCGCTCGCACTTCCGACCCTGCCGATGAGCCCGGGAGCCGGTCGCCCCGGCCCGCCGCCGGGACCGCCGCGGCCCTCGCCCACGGGCGGTCTGGACACCGATGTCGCGCGTAGCGTGATGGCCGTGCTCGACCGCGACATCAACCCGAGCATCGCGAGCCACGGCGGGCACGCCGAGCTCGCGGCGGTCGACGGCGCCACCGCCTACCTGCGCCTAGGCGGCGGATGCCAGGGCTGCGGCATGGCCACGGTCACGCTCAGCCAGGGGATCGAGGTGGCGATCACCCAGGCGGTGCCCGCGATCAACCAGGTCGTCGACGTCACCGACCACGCCTCCGGGACCAACCCCTACTTCGAGCAGGCCAAGAAGTAGCCGGGGTACTTTTCAGTGGTCTTCTAGCTCGGCCCGCCGCTGTCTCGGTTCATGCAGACTCCCGCGCCTGGTCTGCAACTGCCTGCCTGGGCGTCAACTCGCTCACGGTATTTTGGAGTCGTAAGCTGACATCGCCCACCGTGCGTGGCAGGTTCGGACAGCTCGGTGACGCCTGCAAACCGCACAGGCGACCGCGCCCCCGCACGCACCCACTTTGAGGCGCCCCCGACCCGGTCGGAGCGCTCGCCTTGCTGCAAGATCCGGGCTAGGGTTGCGTAGCTGGAATCTGAGCGGTGGCGCGGCACCATCGACGCGAGCCTGGTGTTGATCGACGAGATCGACCGCCCGCCCCGTGCGACAGGATCGCTAACGTGAGTACCACGGTGATGACCGCAGAGCCAATGATTACTCGTGGCGCCCACTACACGGCGCTGCTCGACACGATCGATCACCAGGGAGCGGCCAAACTGAACGCCAGGGAGCGCGAGCAACTGCTGGAGGCCGCGGATGTCCTTCTGTTCGGCGAGCCTGACAGCGAGCGGACGGTCCGCTGGGCCGAGGTTCTGATCGAGGACTTGGAGGCCAGTGAGCGGTGGTCAGTGGAGAGCTGTGGTCAACTGCGCGAGCACCTATCCGGCTGTGGTGCTCCGACTGGGGCATCGTAAGAACCGGGCGCTCGGGGCCGGTGAGCCTCGACGGGGGGCAGGACCTGCCCGGTGGGCGCGGTAGCAGGGCCTGTTGCTGCCGGGCCGGTTGCGCGTGGGCTTCTAACGGGGAGGCCAGCGCCCGCTGATCAGCGCGAAGAGCAACCACCGTCCGATACGCAATGATCCAGTAGGAGCAGCGTAATCGCTGAGCGGTGGGTTGTTATGGTCATTCGATCAGGTTGGGCAGCTTGCCCGACGCTTGCAGTGCCTGCGGTCGTAGCCTTTGCTTTGAGCAATCTCGGCGTTCGCCGCACGCAACAACGCGGGAGGAAACACAATGGCTACTGGAACTGTGAAGTGGTTTAGCGACGAGAAGGGCTTCGGTTTCATCACGCCCGACGATCAGTCAAAGGATCTGTTCGTCCACCACACAGCGATCGTCGGCGGGGGCTATCGGTCACTCGCCGAGGGCGCGAAGGTTTCCTACGAGGCCGAGGCCGGGGACAAGGGCCCGAAGGCCGCCAACGTCCAGCTGGTCTAGCGACCCCGCTCGCCTGCCTGCGTGCTGCTCGACTTCGGGGGACTGAAGGGCTAACGCCCAACGCGAGAGCGGCACCGATTGGGCGTCCCACTCCTGCTTATCTGTGCACCCCGTTCAGCCTCTGCGTTTCCGGCGGCACGAAGCTGCTCAAGACCCAAGAGGGCGCCAGCTAGACCAGGGCGACGGCAGTAGGAGCCCGCCCGGCTTCGGACAACCGATTCATCGGCGCGGTAGAGGAGACGCTGCCCCAGCGGGGTCTCCTCGCCTGAGGCCACTTGCGCGACTGCCGCTTCGGGCGGGATTGCAAAGCGCGGGTCGCTGCGCAGCTCACTACTGGTTGGGACGACCAGCCGGTATCCGCGCGCGCTCGGGTGCGAGCTCACCGAGCTGCTCTCTCGCTAGCAGCCAGCGCCGCCGGGAACGCGGGTCGACCCCTTCCTGATGTTCGCGCGCTCCGCGCGCGGTGGGGTCGGGGATCGGCCCCGGACCCGGCGAGCCCCACGAACGGAGCTGTGATGAGCAGAAAACCGCCAGTTCGACTGACCGATGAGCAGCGGGCCGAGCGCCGCCGTCAGGATCGCGAGCGTCTACAGCAGGCCGCGCAAGAGCTGCTGTGCTCCGAAGGGTGGGCGCCGTGGGTGCGCACCTGATCCAGATACCGGCGCTACTCGGCCGTTATCTAGGGTCCCTGTTGTCGGCGACACGAGAGGCGATGGGTATTGCCGTCGGCCGACATGTCACGGGCTTCGGCGACGGGTTGCTCGGCCAGCGGGCGCCGCGGCTGGGGCTTGGAGCGGGTTCAGCCTGAGCGGCGTTCTGGGTCGGCCGCCGCGGTTGTGGTGTGGGCGGCGATCGCGTCGAGTATCCATTCGTCAGTGGGTAGTCCGGCGAGTCCCTTTGGGGTGTGGTAGATCCTGCATTCGAGGCCATAGTCGCGGCGGTGGTCTGCGCCGGGTTCGATGTCGCGGCCGTTGATGCGGATGGTTGGCGAGCCGAGGAATCGTTCGCTTTGTGCGCTGTCGGCGTCGGCGACGTTGTGCTGGACGATGTCGGCGGTGGTGCGGTGGCGCTGCAGGAGGCGTGGGAGCTGGGTGAGGACTTGCCCGTGGTTGGGGCAACCGTCGAAGTAGAGGATCTCGATGACCACTGGGGGTGTCATCCGGGTTAGATCGCTCCTCTCCGGAGCCGATCCGTGACGGCCGGGTTGACGGCGGGGCCGGGTGGGTCGTCCAAGCCCGGTAGTAGAGCATGCCTTCGTAGTCCGGCTCCGCGGAGCGGGGGCGAAATCCGGCGGTTTCGAGCGCACTGCGGGAGCTGAGGTTGTCCGGCTCGACGCCCGCCTCGAATACCTTCACGTGTGCGAGGTCGGGATGGCGGGTAAGCGCGCGGATCATGCCGGTCGCCAGCCCTTGGCGGCGGAGGGCGGGGTCGATCACGAACACGATCGAGCCGGTCATCGCTTCGATCGTCTCGAGGATGATCGGCCCGTCGGGGCCTTCGCCGTGGTAGACGGCCAGGCGGTCAAACGTTCCGCAGTCGATGTAACCGGCCGCGGTGCCGGCGGCGAGCGCGAGGTCGTGGTGCGCGCCGGTGTGTGTGGCGCCGCGGAACGTGGTGCCGATCGACCGGTTGGCGTTGGCGAGCATCGCCGCCGGCCAGTCGGGCCCGCCGAGGAACCGCTGTGTGTCGGGGTCCTCGAACTACGGTGCGATCCCGGGCAGCTCCGCTTGCGTGAGCGGGCGAAGCGTGACCACCGGGTTGTTCATTTCTGACCGGCGCTCGTGGTGTGTTCCCCTGCGGGCGTGGTGTGATCGGTGTTCGCCGGCGGGTGCGGGTCGGCGTCCAACGCGGCGCGGGCTTCGGCCTCGGTCGCGTAGGCGTGCAGGTGAGTGATCTGCCCGTCGTGGACCTCGGCCACGAGGAACCGCTCGCGCGTCTCCGGGGTCCTCCCGGCAGGGTGGACCTGCGCGAGCACGCGGTGTCCCTCCTCGACGAATGCGCTGACCGACACCTGGCCGTTCGCCAGCAGCCCGGTGCGCATCACCTCGAGCGCTTCGCCGCGGCCGTGGCAGCTCGGGGTCTGCCCGTCCTCGTCGGCGAGTCCGCGCCAGTCGATCTCGGGCGAGAGCAGAGAGCCGAGCTCGTCGACCTGTCCCTGCGAGACGGCGGTGAAGGCGGCGGTCACGGTCCGCATCGCGGCTCCCGGGTGCTCGAGCGCCTCGAGCAGCTGTTGCGCTTCGCGTCGGCCGTGGTGCTCGGCCCATCCCGCCGGGGTGGCGTCGTAGTCGGTGTCGTGCATGTTCGGATCGGCGCCGTGGTCGAGCAGCAGCCGGATCACGGGGATGTCTCCGCGCATCGCGGCCTCGTGCAGCGGCGCGGTCCGGGTTCGCGCGTTGACGTCGAACCTCAGCTCGATCAGCAGCGCGACCGCCTCGTAGCTGTCTTGTCCGGCTGCGCGGACGAGTTGGTCGGGGCGGCGACCGATCGCGCGGTCGGGCATGCTGGGATCGGCCGCCAGCAGCCGGGTGACGGCGTCGCGGTCACCGGCCATCGCGACGGCCAGCAGCGCGTCGACGTCGTCGTGGTCCCACGACGCGCCCGCGTCGACCAGCATCGACACGACGTCCATGTGGCCCGACAGCGCGGCCTCCTGCACCGGCGAGCGTCCCTGGTAGATCGGATGCTTGGACCCTCGGCCGTCCAGGTTGACCCCTCGGGCCAGCAGCTTGCGCACCCGGTCGGTGAACCCATGAGCCGCCGCGGCCATCAGCAGGTCCTCGACCATCGCCCGGGGCGAGTCCTGGCGCTCGCCGAGCAGCCGCCGCCATGGCCCGCCGTCGCCGGTGCCCAGCCCGAACTCGAACAGCAGCTCGAGCCAGTCCTCCTGCGGGTCCGACCCCCAGCCCTGGTTGTAGAGCGCCTGACCGTCGTTGGCATCGGCGCCAGCCTCCAACAGCAGACGCGCCAGAGCGAGCCGCTCCGGGTGCGCTGGGATGGTCCCGCCGCCGCCCAATGCGCCGGTCAGCGCGGTGAACGGCGGGACCAGCCCCTCCCACAAGTACCCGGCGTTGGGATCCGCTCCGTGCTCCAACAGCAGCCGCGCCACCCCGACCGCCGAGCGATCCGGCCCGACACCCACGCGCGAATAGGTCAGATAGAGCAACGGCTCCCAGCGGTGCGGGCCTCCCACCAGCGACGCTTGCGCCGGGCCGCGGTCCAGCAACTCGCGTGCGGCGTCGATATCGCCGGTCGCGGCGATCGTGTGAATGCTCGCCCGCCCCAGCCACTCATGCTCCTGGAGAAGTGATTGCGCGCGGCGTAGCCGGTCGGGGTCATCGTCGCCGTAGGTCAGGCACGCCAGCCGCAGAAACTCGTCGATCACCGCCTGCTCGTCGGCGAGCGGCTCGCCGACCGGCTGCTCGTGTGGGGAGCGGGCGTAGCGCTCCACCAGCTCCAGATGCGCTTTGAGCTTGGGCCAGCTCGCGAACGCGAACTGGCGGGCGATCACAAGCTGCGCGTCGGCGCGCGTGAACCGTTCGAGCTCCGGCGAGCCGGCCTGCGCGTCAGGCAGGCGCGGGTGGAACTCGCGCACGACCGCCGCCGCTCCGCCATCGCCGGCGCGCACCGCACGCTGAAACGACTTGGCGCCCTTCTTGAGCTGCTCGAGGTTGGCGTTGCCGGGAAGACCGCGGGGTGGCACAAGGGCCTCCTTTCACCACAGCTCCGAGTCCGCAATCGCGAGCTGGAAAGGAGACACCGACACCAGCGACCGTTCATCAACCGTCAGGTGGGCTTCGCCCTTTCCGCGGACCGGCAGCGACCTGCTCGCACCCCGGATCATAACCCCCCACCGCAACAGCGTCGAGCTACCACATGCCGTCGTGCAACCGTGGGGATGTCGTGGCCCATGCCGGGGTACGTGACCAGCCTTGCGCCGGGGACGGCGTCGGCTGTTGCCCGGCCGACTGCGATCGACATCATCGCCCTCTGGACCGTGCAACAAATTCACGATAACGCCAGCCCTTACGCGAGCCGAAGTTGGTCCGCTCTAGCGCTTCCTTTACTTCACCTCGGCTCGGCGTCGGGGTTTCGTTAGCGAGACTCAATGTCGTACCGTGTAACGTTAGGTCGATGTCTATGACTGTTACACAGCTGAAGAGCTTCCTGGCCGTCATCCGGAGCGGATCGGTGACAGGTGCCGCCGATGAGCTTGTGGTTACCCAGCCCTCGGTTTCCTCGGCGCTTGCCGCGCTCGCGCGTGAGCTCGGCTGCGATCTGTTCGAGCGCTCCGGTCGCGGGATCCGCCTGACTGCTTCCGGGGCTGCGTTCGTGCCCTACGCGGCGGATGTGATCGGACTGCTTGATCAGGGCCGACAAGCTGCGCAGGAGGCAGCCGGCGTCGTGGCACGCAAGCTCGAGATCATCGCCGTGACCACTGCGGCCGAGTCGTTCGTCCCGCCGCTGATGCGCATGTTCGCCGACCAGCATCCGGAGATCGAGCTGACGCTGGCGGTCGGCAACCGCCAGGACGTGCTCGAGCGCGTGCTCAACCATTCCGTCGACGTCGCCATCTCGGGCAAGCCTCCAGCCGATGATCGGCTGATCGCGGAGCCCTTGACCGACAACGAGATCGTGTGCATCACCACCCCTGATGATCCGGCCGTGGGTCAGGCCCGGTTGGAGGCGGTTGAGCTGGGCGGCCGGCGCTGGCTGCTGCGCGAGCCGGGATCGGGGACGCGTACCCTCAATGAGCAGTTCCTCACGGATCGGGGGCTGGATCCAGCGACCCTCACGCTCGGCTCAAACGGCGCGATCAAGCAGGCCGCGCGCGCTGGCCTGGGCGTCTCGTTGCTCTCCCGCGCAGCGGTCGAACCCGAGCTCGCGTCGGGAGAGCTCGGGGAGCTCAGACTGATTGACGGGCCCGCGAAGAGATCCTGGTTCGTGCTGCGCGCGGCCGTGGGGCCGGTGAGGGCGCCTGTCGAGATGTTCATCGCTTTCGCGCGCAACGCGGCTCGGTCGCAGGTGCGGGCCTGACCGGGGGATTGCCGCGCCCGCGCCCCGCCACCGTGTCAGCTAGCCCGCTCAGATCGTTTCGTCTACGGGGTCGCGCTCTGCGACGCGAGCGGCGAGCGGGGTTCTGTGGATGACCGCCGCGATTCCCCTGGTCGCCTGCAACACGCGTGGCACGATGTCGAGCTTGGACGTGAGCGCGCAGTAAGCGATGTCATCGGCCAAGCCCGCCGCTCTCAACACTCCTGCATCTGCGCTTGAAGTCAGAGCCTCAAAGGAGGTCGGGTAGCTGAGTGAGACGGCCTGGGCGATCAGCGCGGCGTCCGTGCGCGGACCCGGCAGGGCGGCGCACAGAAGACCCGCGAGGTAAGTGTCCTCGAGCGCGGGCGCACCGTCTGTCCCCGAGCAGACGATCTGCAGATCGAGCTCGCTGACCCCGGCTGTCTCTAACAGGGCCTTTAGCACGGCGTCAAAATTGAGCAGGCACGCCAGCAGCACCCGGGAGCCGCGGCGAGCCGCGGCAACGATCGTCGGAGTGCCGTTGGTCGTGGCAAGGATGAGCTCGCGGCCGGCGCAGCGCCTCGCGTCCAACGGAGAGTTCCCGTGGTCAAACCCGGCTGGCATCGCGCACCGCTGCTCGCCGGCGAGCACGCGGCCGGGGGCGCGGAGCACTGCTGCGCGCTCGACGCTGTCGGTGCACAGGACCTTCGTGTAGCCGGCCGCCAGCGCCTGCGTAATCGTGGACGTCGCTCGTAGGACGTCGATCACCACTACCACGGCCGCCGATCGCAGCTCGGCACGGGTCAGGGCGACGTCGATCAAGTGGGGGCTAGCTCGTGCTCCAGCGCGGCGGTATAGCGCCCCGCACGGGCTTCGCCGGTGCAACGAGCCCGGTGTGCAAAGCTCGTCTGCGCGGCCGATGCGTTGCACTCCTCGCGGGCCCAGATCTTCAGCGGAGTTGGCTGCAGCGCGCGGCCGTAGGAGAAGGTCAGCTGCCATGGCGCGATGGCTGTATTGATCGCGTTCAGATGTGCGCTTGCCAGTTCGTCGCGCTGCCCGCCGGAGAGAAACGCAATTCCTGGGTCGGCCGCCGGAACGACCTGGCGCAACACCGTTAGCGTGCGCTCGGCGACTTCCTGCACCCCCGCCGTCTGCGGACAGTCGTAGGCGGCAAGAACCATGTTCGGCTTGAGCACCATCCCCTCGAGCAGCACCCGCTGATCAAGGAGCTCGGCGAACACGGCTCGCAGCACCTCGCGCGTGACTTCCTCTGAGCGCTCGATCGAGTGATTGCCATCCATCACAACCTCGGGCTCGACGATCGGCACGATGCCAGCCTCTTGGCAGAGCACCGCGTAGCGACCGAGCGCATGGGCGTTAGTCGAGATGCAGTAACGGCTCGGAAGGCCGTCCCCGATCGCGATCACCGCCCGCCATTCGGCAAAGCGCGCTCCGAGCCTGTGATGGTCGCCGAGATGCTCGCGCAGTCCGTCGAGACCTTCGGTGACCGTCTCGCCTTCCGCTTCGGCGAGCGCTTTCGCCCCCGTGTCGACCTTGATCCCGGTGATCATCCCGCGCGAACCGAGCAACTCTGGGAAGGTAGTCCGTCAGACGCCACGTGACGAATCGTTTCGTCGTACAGGATCATGCCGCTGATGCGATCCGAGTCAGCCGCGAGTATTCCCTTGCCTCTCGCCACCAGCTGGCGGGCGATCGTTTCGAGCGCTTGTCGTTGCTGCCTCTTCATGGCCCTCCCGTGTTGCTTGCCGGCTTGCCGCCACCGGTCGCAGCGTCAGACCGGACGCCCGCCTGCACCACCTGCCCTACCAATCCCGCGGGGATCACAATCGAGTCGGTGTGGATCTGGCCGCCCTGCTGCCAGGGCCCGCGCAGAAGCGTGCCTCCGGTGACGCCGCTGGCCACAAACAAGCTCTCGCCTGCTATCAGCTCGTGGAGCTCGTAGATTCGCTCCGTGCTAAGCCCTGCGTTCGCGACCGCCTGCGCCTCTTCGGGCCGCTGTGGAGCGAGGCGCGCCTGCATGAATCCCCCGAGCGCCGCAACCGCACATGCGGTCATGATGCCTTCGGAGCTCCGCCGATGCCCATCAGCAGGTCCGCATGCCCGTTGGCAAGAGCGCGCCAGGCGCGCCCGCGACATCACGGTCGGGCGGCGTGATCACGCTAGCGCCGGCCCGGCGAAGCCGCTCGCTCAAGCCTGTTCATGGCGGGCTTGTCGAGGAGGACGACGCGCAGCCGCGTGACCGGCCTGTTGAGCGCTTCGCCGGCGCGCTGGAGGTTTATCTCCGGTGGTGCCGCGAGATCGAGGACGCCACGCATGGCCAGCGGTCCGACGAGTTTTTCTTATGTGGTGCGCGGAGGCGATTGACGCCATCGTGCCGGGCCGGCGAACGCGATCGTCGTGAGCGAGCCGCGGAGCCCGTTCGCGCACAGCGTTGTGCATTCGAGCGGATCCACTGCGATGTCGAACTGGAAATCCTCCTTGGTGCCCAGCTGCTCTCCGTCGAACAGCATCGGGGCTTCGTCCTTGGCGCCTTCGCCGACCACGGTGCTGCCGACGCCGGTGCGTGTGAGAGCGCGGCGCGCATGGCTTCGGTGGCTGCCTGGTCGGCGTCCTTGCCGATCCAGTGCTGGCAGGCGAGCGCTGCGGCACGGGTCGCCTCCGGCGCGACGGGCTCGAGGCTCACGAGCGGCTGGGCTTCAGTCCGCTCGTGATCCTGCAGGATTGCGCCTTGCATCGGGCTTACGTTACGCGGACTGCCATAACCAGACCATCAAAGATTCGATTTGATTGATAAGGGTTAACTTCATGGTTAGATGGCGATGTGAACAGAGTTCTCTCCACACGCAGTCATAAGGCAAATTCGATGCTGGTTAGCGGAAAAATACTTGGCTTCTATGAATTGCTGGTCTAAGCTGCGCCGTATAGATACGATCGAAAGGCCCACCTGACATGGCGCTAACGGAAGATGCACACACTGGCCAGAAGAAGGACCGTTGGGCCGCGGGCGTCACGCCGTACGCGGAGATGGGCTATTGGGACCCAGACTACGAGCCGAAGGACACCGACATCCTGTGCGCGTTTCGGATCACGCCGCAGCCGGGAGTCGACCCGATCGAAGCGGCGGCCGCGGTCGCGGGAGAATCATCGACGGCTACGTGGACCGTAGTCTGGACTGACCGCCTGACCCCCCACGAGCACTATCAGGCAAAGGCGTACCAGCTCGATCAGGTCCCGGGCGCCGAGGGCCAGTACATCGCCCGGATCGCTTACGACATCGACCTCTTCGAGGAGGGCTCGGTCGCGAACCTGACCTCCTCGATCATCGGCAACGTGTTCGGCTTCAAGGCGCTGAAGGCGTTGCGCCTCGAGGACATGCGAATCCCGCCGCACTATCTAAAGACGTTTCAAGGCCCGCCGCACGGGATCGTGATGGAGCGCGAGTACCTGGACAAGTTCGGACGCCCGCTGCTCGGGGCGACGACCAAGCCGAAGCTCGGCCTGTCGGCAAAGAACTACGGGCGAGTCGTCTACGAGGCACTGCGGGGAGGCCTCGACTTCACTAAGGACGATGAGAACATCAACTCGCAGCCGTTCATGCGCTGGCGCGACCGGTACCTCCACGCGATCGAGGCCGTGAACCGGGCGTCCGCAGCTACCGGCGAGATCAAGGGGCACTACATGAACGTCACCGCCGCGGACATGGAGCAGATGTACGAGCGCGCCGAGTTCGCGAAGGAGATCGGCAGCGTGATCATCATGATGGACCTCACCATCGGCTACACCGCGATGCAGTCGATGTCTAAGTGGGCGCGGCGCAACGGCATGATCCTGCATCTCCACCGCGCCGGCCACGGGACCTATACGCGGCAGAAGATCCACGGCGTGAGCTTCCGGGTGATCGCCAAGTGGTGCCGGATGATCGGCGTTGACCACATCCACGCCGGGACTGTCGTCGGCAAGCTCGAGGGCGACCCGCACATGATCAAGGGCTACTACGACGTGTGCCGCGAGCGCTTCAACCAGGCCAACCCCCAGACCGGGATCTATTTCGACCAGGACTGGGCCTCGCTGGCCCCTGTGATGCCGGTCGCCTCCGGCGGGATCCACGCCGGTCAGATGCACCAGCTGCTGCACTACCTCGGCGAGGACGTGGTGCTTCAGTTCGGCGGCGGCACGATTGGGCACCCGATGGGGATCGCCGCCGGCGCGACCGCCAATCGCGTCGCCGTCGAGGCGATGATCAAGGCCCGCAACGAGGGCAAGGACTACTACTCCGAGGGCCCCGACATCCTGAGGGACGCGGCCAAGGGCTGCCCCGAGCTCGACGCCGCCCTCGAAGTCTGGAAGGACATCACGTTCGACTTCGAGTCCACCGACACCCCCGACGCCGTGGCGACTCCCACGGTCAGCCGCTAGACCGCCGAAGGGAGACAGCATGAGGATCACACAGGGAACGTTCTCGTTTCTCGAGGACCTGACCGACGACGAGATCGAGGCGCAGATCCGCTACGGGCTCGAGAACGGCTGGGCGATCATGGTCGAGTACACCGACGATCCGCACCCCCGGAACAGCTTCTGGGACATGTGGAAGCAGCCTGAGTTCGACCTGCGGCCCGACGAGGCTGACGTGGCCATGCGCGACGTGCATGCGTGCCGCGAGGCGTTTCCTAACCACTACGTGAAGGTGGTCTGCTACGACAGCTCACTCGGCCGCCAGACCTCCAGGCTCAGCTTCATCGTGAACCGACCGGACGAGGAGCCCGGGTTCCGCCTGGAGCGCCAGGACAAGGCGGACCGCCAGATCCGCTACACGATCCATCCTTACTCGCACCAGAGCCCCGTCGGCCGTCGCTACGGGAATCGAGGCGATCTGGCGAGCACTCGGGACCCAGCAGCGGTGCAGGACGCCACGCCGGGCCGCGACTCGCCATCCGTCCGGGGTGGCGGTGCATCAGCCAGTGACGGCATCGGCGCTTCCGCCGACCAGGGGATCGGCGAGTCCTAGTGACTGCGCGCGGCCTCGACACCACGGGCCGGCCGCTCGACCCGGACGCGGAGGACGCGCCCGCGGCTCGGACGCGGGGTTTCGGCGCCGGCGACCGTGGCTCCCCGTCTTTCTCTGACGAGTTCGGCGGTAGAGTGGTACGTCCTGCGCAGGGTGCGCGAGCGGGATCGGCCGTGGCCTCCGTGGATTTCTCTGAGGCGGTCTCCGGCGGTGAGGTCGACGTGCAGTCGGTTATGCGCGCGTCGCGGGTACACGAAGTCCTCGAGGAGATCGACCGCGATTTGATCGCACTGGCGCCGGTGAAACGCCGGATCCGCGAGATCGCAGCGCTGCTCGTAATCGACCGGCTGCGTGAGGAGATGGGCCTGCGCTCCGAGCGTCCGACGCTGCACATGAGCTTCACCGGCAACCCCGGCACCGGAAAGACGACCGTCGCGCTTCGGATGGCCAGCATCCTGCATCGTCTCGGCTACATAGACAAGGGACATCTCGTCTCGGTGACACGCGACGATCTCGTGGGTCAATACGTCGGTCATACCGCGCCGAAGACGAAGGATGTCGTGAAGCGCGCGTTGGGCGGAGTGCTGTTCATCGATGAGGCCTACTACCTGCACCGCCAGGAGAACGAGCGCGACTACGGCCAGGAGGCGGTCGAAGTCCTTCTGCAAGTGATGGAGTCCGAGCGCCAGGACCTGGTGGTCGTGATGGCCGGCTACAAGGACCGGATGGAGGAGTTCTTCCAAGCCAACCCCGGGATGGGATCACGGGTGGCTCACCACATCCACTTCCCCGACTACGACGTCGACGAGCTCCTCGAGATAGCTCGGCTGATGGTCGATCGACAGGGCTACACGATGACCGAGGAGTCCGCCCGCGCTCTGCGCGACTACGTCGCATTGCGGGTCGAGAGACCCCGGTTCGCCTACGGACGCAGCATCCGCAACGCCATCGAGCGCGCCCGGATGCGCCAGGCGACCAGACTGGTCGACAGCGACAGAAAGCTGACCGCGCGAGATCTCATCACGATCGAGCCCGACGACATCCGCCAGAGCTCGGTCTTCAGCGACACCTACGAGGATCCTGAGGCCGAGGGGTCGACGAGCCGGGAAGCTGTCGTACATGCCGGGCCCTAGGACATCCACTCGAGCGCAAGCGTTACGGCGCGGAGCTTTCACCAACTAGGAGAGACAATGCCGCGCCCCATCATCCTCGGCGTCGTCGGCGACTCGGCGGCCGGAAAGACAACCATGACGCGGGGACTTGTGCGGATCCTCGGCGAAGAGCAGGTGACGGCCGTCTCCACCGACGACTACCACCGCTACGACCGAAAGCAGCGCGCCGAGCGTGGCATCACCCCGCTGCATCCCGATTGCAACTACGTAGACATCATGTCGCAGCATCTGCGACACCTACGCGCAGGCGAGCCGATCCTGAAGCCGGTTTACATCCACTCCGATGGCACCTTCGGGCCTCCGGTCTACGTCGAGCCCAAGCCGTTCACCATCGTGGAGGGGCTACTGGGATACCACTCCGAAGACTTGCTCGACACCTACGATGTGCGTGTCTACCTCGCTCCGCCTGAGGATCTGCGCCGTCGATGGAAGGTTCAGCGCGACACCTCGCGGCGGGGTTACACCACCGATCAGGTGCTCAGCGAACTGGATAAGCGCGAACCGGACTCGGCTCAGTTCATCCGCCCCCAAGAGCGCTACGCCGACGTGGTCGTATCGTTCCGGGAGGGAGACAGTCGCGACCCTCACTCGCTCGACGCCGAGCTTCTACTTCGTGACAGCCTCCCCCATCCCGACCTTTCCCCGGTCAGCGGCGGTGAGGGGCGCGGGATCACGGTCACCGAACGCGAATCCGAACTGCTGGTGAGCATCGCCGGCGGCATCCAACAAGATCAGGCCACCGAGATCGAGGAGGCGATCTGGGAGAAGCTCCACTTCGCGTCGCACCTCCGGTCTGAGCGGCTGGGCCAGTTCATGGTTGGCAACGACCTTCAGCGCTCGGAGTCGTTGGCCCTCGTGCAGCTCCTGATTCTTTACCACCTCGTGACGGCCAAGGCCGCGATCGCGCTGGGCGGCGTGGGACCCCGCGCCGAGGCCGAGGCCGAGGACGCCGGCGGCAAGGAGGCGACGGCGGTGAAATCGTGACCACCTGTAACGGGCTCGCGGCGCGCTGATGAATCCCCGCCCGGTCATTCTCGGTGTCGTCGGCGACTCTGCCGCCGGCAAGACGACGATCACCCGTGGGCTGGTACGGGCTCTCGGCGAGGAGCATGTCGCGCACATCCGCACCGACGACTACCACCGATACGACCGCCAGCGACGGGCCGAACTCGGAATCACGCCGCTCCACCCGGACTGCAACCACCTCGACATCCTCGCCCAGCACCTCGGGCATCTCCGTCGCGGAGAGGCCGTGCTGAAGCCCGTCTACCGACACATCGATGGTACGTTCGCGCCGCCGATGTACGTCAGACCGGGGCGGTTCACCTTGATCGAGGGCCTGTTGGGGTACTACCTGCCGGAGTTGCTCGACATCTACGACGTGCGCGTCTACCTCAACCCGCCGGAGGAGCTGCGCCGCAGGTGGAAGGTCCAGCGCGACTGCTCCAGGCGCGGATACACCACCGATCAGGTGCTGACCGAGCTGGATCGACGGGAGGCAGATTCTGAGGCCTTCATCAGGCCGCAGCGACGAAACGCCGACATGCTGATCAGCTTCAAGACAGATCAGGCCGATAAGGATCCGACACACCTCGACGCCGAGCTCACACTCCGCGACGATCTTCCGCATCCGGATCTGACGCCCTTCGTGCAGGACCGCGAAGACGGATTGACGCTGCGCGAGCGAGGCGGCGAGCGCCTGCTCTGCATCCCGGGAAGGATGAACCCGGATCACGCGGGCGCGATCGAGGAAGCGATCTGGGAACGGATGCATTTCGCGACGCACCTCCGCGCGCGACGCCTCGGCGAGTTCACCGTGGGGACCGAGCTTTATCGCTCCGAATCATTGGCGCTGGTGCAGCTTCTGATCCTCTACCACCTGGTCACCGCCACAGCGGCGATCGCATTGGGTGGAGACGGCGTGCGCAACGGAGCTCGCGTCGGGCAGACCGCGTTGCAGGCCGCCCCAGTCGCCTCCGCCGAGGAGGCGGCCTAGCACTCGCACGCCGGTGACCTCACTCGCGAGAGCGCGGCGGGAATTCGAGACTGGAATCCCCGCGTCGCGGTTCGACGCGAACAGGAGTCCGCGAAGGCCGCCAACGGCAACCAGCGACTGCTAACCGCCAAGACGGTGGCGCCCGCTTCTATGGGTGACGCGCGATCAAGGTCGAGGAGGTTGCGGGTATCGCGCCATCGCCCACGACTTCGTCGCGGCGCGGAATATCGGTCAGGCGGGGTTCTGCCCGGCCGCCGAGATCGAGGGCAACACGCCGTTCTTGACCCAGCAGCGCACGATGTCGCGCATCGAGAGGATGCCGGTCACGTCGGCTCCGTCGATCACGATCACGTGGCGGAATCTGCCGTCGGTCATCGCCTCCGCGGCGCGCTCAAGCGGCCACTCCGCCGCCGCGTAGACGAGGTTAGAGGTGAGATGGTCGCGCACGAGCTCGGTGTCGAGGTCGCCGTCCTCGCCGGCCACGATCAGGATGTCGCGCTCGGTGATGATACCCGGCGCAGGGAGGTCGGGATCGAACACGACCGCGGCGCCGACGCCGCCCCGAGTCATGCGGCGGGCGGCCTCGCGCAGCGTGTGCGACGGGCCGACAGTGACGACGATCGGGTTCATGCCATCGCGCACCAGCATGGGTGTTCTCCTGTATCTCGGGATCGGTGTCGAAATAGCCGGCCGCGCCGGCCTGGGCTCCGCCGCGACGTGAATCAGCAGCGTCACATCCGCCGGCTGTCCGCGCAGGCTGCGCGGGTAGCCGCGCAGGCGCCAATCGGCGTCGTTGTCGCACAGCAGCCACTGGGTGATCGCGTCGGCCACATCCTCTGGGTTGTGGTGCAGCATGATCGCGCGCGGCTCCCAGCGCTGGGCGGCCGCATCGACACAGGCCTCCAGGAGGCACGACAGCTCCTCGTTCAAAATCGCCTGCGCGGCAGCCACCAGCCGCTCGCGGCCAAGCGTGTACGCCTCGGCGGCCAGCATCTCAGCAGCGCCACCAGTCTGACTTCGCTGAGCTTGCAACGATTGCCACGAGCAGATGGTAGCAATCGCTTCGACCGTTCATAGATGGCAAGAGCAAGTCATGAGCTGCCGCAGTCTCCTAGTCGCGGCCCGATCTCCAGGGACCACGTCGTTCGCGGCAGCACCTGCGCGCGGGGGCCGCGTCTGACCTCGTCATCCCCGCCACGCCACAGGGTTGCCGTCCGGGTCCACGGGTGGTGTTGAGTGAACCCGGGAGGTCCTCGCACTCACTTCAGCCCTCCGCTACGCCACGAAGACCAGTGTCAGATCATCTGCTTGACAGGCTCCGAGCTGCGCCCTGGCGAGCAGTCAGGTCCCCGTTGGCGACCTTATAGGCGATCGTGTCGATGTCGCCGCCGCCACCGTCGCGCGTGCGGACGGCGGCCTGCTCCGGGGTAACGCCAAGCTCGGCCAACGCGCGCGCCGACCGGGCATCGAAGCACCGCGCGTCCAGCCATCGCGCCGTCATCTCATCGTCAAACCCGGCATCGGTCCACGCCTGCGCCGCGACCGCAGCGTGGCTACCACGATCAGCGAACTGCCCGTACCGCTTGATCGTCTCGATGCTGGTGTTGGCTGCCGGCTTGTAGACCTTCATGCGTCAACTCTCCCGCTCCGCTCGTCTGCACGTCTTATACCGGATCCGAGCTCGAGCCTTTTGGCTGATCGGCTGCTTCCGATCGCCCACGACGCCATGTGTCGCCGGTTGGAGTTCCTGAGGAGTTGCCCCAGTGGGATAGATTATAATCTATGTGTGGAGGCAGAAGATCGATCTTTGCTCTCATTGTTGCGCGGGTAAACAAGCTGTACGTGCCTAGAAGCGGCGGGACGAGCTGAGCGAGGTGGTGCTCGTCGTCGGCTGCGCCCTCTCGACCTGACGATGATCTGACCACCCGACGCAGGAGCCCCATGGCCCCTCCCTTCCGATACCGAGCAGCTCTCCGTCGAGACGATCCGAACCTTGGCCATGGACGCGATCCAGACGGCCAACTCAGGGCACCCAGGGCTGCCGATGGCCATGGCGCCCGCGGCCTTTGTCCTGTTTCGCCGCATCATGCGCCACGATCCGCGCGATCCGGCGTGGCCGGACCGAGATCGCTTCGTGCTCAGCGCCGGCCACGGCTCGATGCTGCTCTACGCCGTCCTGCACCTGACCGGCTACGACCTTCCGATCGAACAGCTCGAGCGCTTCCGGCAATGGGGGTCGACCACGCCGGGTCACCCGGAGGTCGACCGCACAAACGTCACGCCCGGCGTGGAGGTTACGACCGGCCCGCTGGGCCAGGGCTTCGCCAACGGCGTCGGCATGGCGATGGCCGAGCGGTTCCTGCGCGAGCGCTACGGATCGGAGGTGATCGATCACCGCATCTACGCGATCGTGTCCGACGGTGACCTGATGGAGGGCATCGCGTCAGAGGCGGCGTCGCTGGCCGGACAGCTCGGGCTCGGCCGACTCGTCTACATCTACGACGACAACGACATCTCGCTCGACGGGCCGACGTCGCTGAGCTTTGATCGGGAGAACGTCGACCAGCGCTTCGAGGCCTACGGCTGGCACGTGCAGGACGTTCACGACGCCAACGACCTCGTCGCGCTCGAGACGGCGATCCGGGCCGCGCAGAAGGTCGAGGACCGTCCGTCGCTTGTCCGCATCAAGTCGGTGATCGGCTACCCATCCCCCAACCGCTCGGGGACCAGCAAAGCCCACGGGGCCGCCCTCGGCGAGGACGAGGTCGCGCTAACCAAAGAGGTCATGGGCTGGGATCCGGCCAAGACGTTCTTCGTGCCCGACGGGGTCTACGAGGCGTGCACCATGGTCGATGAGGGCGCTCAAGCCCACACGGCGTGGAACGAGCGTTTCAAGGTCTGGCGCCTGCAGGATCCCGCTCGCGCTCGCGAGTGGGACCTCGCGTGGGAGGGCCGGTCCCTGCCCGGCCTGGCTGACCACCTGCCCACCGATTGGGAAAAGGAGAAGCTCTCGACGCGCGTCGCCGGCGGCAAGGCGATGGCCGCCTTTGAGCCCTTCACCCCCACGATGGTCGGGGGAGCCGCCGACCTGACGACCTCGACCATGACGGTGTTCCCGCAGTCCGACCGGTTCTCCGCCGAGCACTCGGGGCGCAACGTATTCTTCGGCGTGCGCGAACATGCGATGGGCGGCGCGGTCAACGGGCTAGCGGCCCACGGGGGCATCGTGCGGCCCTACGGGTCGACCTTCCGGCAGTTCTCCGACTACATGCGCGGGTCCGTGCGTCTGTCGGCGCTCATGGGTCTAAAGGTCGCCTGGATCTTCACCCACGACTCGGTCGCCCTAGGCGAGGACAGCCCGACGCACCAGCCCATCGAGCACCTCGCCGCTCTGCGCGCGATCCCGGGACTAGTGGTGCTGCGCCCGGGCGACGCGGCCGAGACGGCAGAGGCCTGGCGCGTAATCCTCGAGGACCTCGAGGGGCCGGCGGCGATGGCCCTCTCACGACAGGACCTACCCGTGCTCGACCGCTCCGTCGGCACCTACGCCTCGGCCGCTGGCGTACGTCGTGGCGCCTACGTGCTCGCCGATGCCGACAGCGCCCAGGCGACGATCATCGCCACCGGAAGCGAGCTGTGGGTCGCTCTAGCCGCCCGCGAAACGCTCGAAGTTCCCGTCCGCGTCGTGTCGATGCCCTCGTGGGAGCTCTTCGAGCAGCAGGACGACAGCTACCGCGCGACCGTGCTCCCGGAGAGCCTTCCGACCCTCGCGGTGGAGGCCGGCATCGCGATGGGCTGGGAGCGCTACGCCGACAACGTCGTCTCGATCGCGCGCTTCGGCGCCTCAGCCCCGGGGCATACGGTGCTCGACCGGCTCGGTATCACACCCGCCAACGTCGCCGACCACTTGCGCAGACTCCTCCACGACTGACTTAGCGGCTCGAGCGCGGGGCGTCCTGGAGCACGTCGGCCAGAGGACGCCGCTGCACAAGCGCCGCCGCGATACTCGCCCGCGTAGGGTCCGCGAGCGCACGGGCACAGTTCGCGACATCCGCGGCGCGCGCGGCGGGTAGACGCCGGCGGCGTAGCACCTCGGCCTTCTCGAGATCGAGACAGAGCAGATCGCAACGGTCGTCACTCATCCGCTCATTCTGACGCACGTCAGATCGTTCCGATAGGACGAGACGTCGCTCCGAGCCTGAGCCCCGCGGTCTCCTAGTGCCTGTGTGTCGCGCGGGGTTGCACCATCGAGGCGTGGGATTGGCGGTGTGGGTCGGCTTCGAACGCGTGGAGACAGTGCTCGGAGCAGAAGTAGAACGTCTCACCCACGAATTCCTTGGTGATCGCCTTGGCGGTCGACCTTCATCCCGCACATGGTGTCAGTGATGGGTGAACGCAAACCTGTACGAGCAACAACGCACACGAGCCCTCGCCGAACTCGACACCGAGCAATCCCTGCGCCTCCTCCTTCGCCGCATTGCATCCGTCACACCCCGTCCTGGCCAGTGGGAGGGCAATTGGCGCGCCGTAGAGATTCAGGTGCGCCAAACGCTTCAGGCTTGCAAGGACGCCGACGAATCAACCACGAGCTCGCGCTGACCACACAAACACCTCCCGGGATGTACGCACCACCAGGAAGCCAGCCGCTCGTCAAGCCCAACAGCCCAAGAAGCGGGTCTAACCCTCGCGCGCAGCTGATGCGCGTCAACGGCTTCGAGCTTCGGACCTTCCGGCTGCACGGGTGGACGGTGGTCACCTGGCTGCGTGATCGACACACTTGTGTGCTGACCGCCCACCGGGTCCGGCCGACAGAATTGCGCCGCCTGGCGGCATGGACAGCTCCCGGCGTTAGCCGCTAGTTCCCGCTCAACGGCATATGCGCTGGTCAGGCCGGCCCGACCAGCGTTTCGGACAGAACCCGGTGGTGGTGAATGCGGTCATGGTTCGGTGTGGACTACCACGTCAGCCATGTGCGGCTGCCCGTCGCGGATGCTGTCCTCGAGGCGACTAGCAAGCGTGTGAGCTTCCGCGAGCGTGGTCTGGCGCCCGGCGAGGGCGGAGACAAAGACCACAAGCCCGGCGTCGGTGTGCAGGAGGCGCAGCTCGAGCGGCGGGCGGCCAGTGCGCTCGATGACGAGCTGTGTTATCCGCGTACGTTCGGCTTCGTCAGAGCTCTCGCGCTCGTCGTGTGCTGCCAGAGGCCGCTCGAGCGGTTCCAGGTGGGTGTGCACGTCGTCGACTTCGGGGCTGGCGCGGATCGCGGCCTCTACGCGCTCGGCGACGGTGTGGGCCTCTGCAAGCGGTACGTCTGGCTCGAGCTTTAGGTGCAGCGCCACACTCGCACGGCCAGAATGCTTGTAGATGGCAATGTCGTGCACGTCGCGGACGAGCGGCTCCGCGAGCGCGGCTGCGAGAGCAAGATCGCGCAGGTCGAGGTTCTCGCGGCGCGGTTCAAGGTGAACGAGGACGTCGCTGTCTGGTAGCGCGGCCCGCACCGCCGCCTCGATCCGGTCGGCGATACCGTGGCCTGCGACCGCGGCTTGGCCCGGGGGGACGGAAACGACCGCATCGGCGAGGTAGCGTCCTCCTGACTCGCGCACCCGAAGGCGACGCAGCTCGATGTCATCGTCGAGGTCGGTGATCGCCAGATGCGCACGCGCGTGCGCTTCCGCGGGAGTGGTGTCCATCAGCACGCGAGCGTTCTCGATGATCAGCCTCGCGCCGGCCGCGAAGATGATCGCTGCGACTAGCAGCGCAGCGAGCGAGTCCCCCTGATGAAAGCCGGCGCTAACCGCGACCAGGCCAATGAGCACGGCCAGGGAGCCCGCCATATCGCCAGCGAAGTGAAACGCGTTGGAGCGCAGCGCGGCGGACTTGTAGCGCGCTGCTCCTCTGACGGAGACGAGCACGCGGGCGAGATCTACCGCGAGGGCCACAGCGACCACTGCGAATACGTACCAGTGCGCCTTAAACGGCGCTCCGCGTCCGGCCAGCTGGCTGAGCGCCTGGACCACCACGACGATGCCGCCGCCAGTCAGGATCGCGGCCTCTCCGAGAGCGGCGAGATTCTCCGCCCGTTGATGCCCGTACGGATGGCTAGCGTCAGCCGGACGGCCGCCCAGACGAATGGCCACCAGCGTGAGTACCGCAGCCACGACATCGCCACTCGACTCGATCCCCGCGGAGATGAGACCGAGACTGCCGCTCAAGAGACCTGTGCCCAGCTTCAAGACGACTAGCGCCGCGGCCGCGAGCACGGAAACGAGCGCCGTGCGGCTCTGACCGGCAGCTTCGCGGTCAGCTGCGTTCCGGTCCTCACGAGCTGAGTTCTGGTCTGTGCCCGAGACCATCCCAGAGACTCTAGGTCCACCCGCTCCGCCGCCCGTCCGCTCTGACGATGAAGCCCGGCGCGCTCCGGCACGGGCACCGCCCCACCGCCAGGGAGATGGGAATCACGAGACGGCGGCGCCCATTCGACCGCGTGGCCCATGAACCGGCCGACAGCCCGTGCCAAGGAAGAACACGCTGGCGAGGGCGTCTGTACTGAGGGCCGACCGAATTCGCGGTCCCGAAAAACCGCAAGGGCAGGAGCGAGATGATGGTCAACTCATGGATGCAGAAGTTCCGCCCAGGAAGCGCTGCCGCAGTGCTCGGTGTGGCGCTGCTCGTCGCGGGATGCGGGAGCAGCAGTTCGAACTTGAGCGCCGCCCCGGCGGCTGCCAGCTCCTCCTCGATCAGCTCGCACGCGGCAAGCGGCGCTCTCGCGATCCGTACGGCGAAGGGCAAGGGTGGCACGTATCTCACCGGTGCCTCCGGTCGCGCCTTGTATCTCTGGGTAGCCGACAGCAATGGCAAGTCGAGCTGCTCCGGTGGGTGCGCGCAGGCCTGGCCTCCGGTAACAACGACGGGGATGCCAGCCGCCTCGGAAGGCGCAATGACAGCCGACCTCGGCACCATCACCCGCTCCGACGGCACCAAGCAAGTCACCTACAAGGGTCATCCCCTGTACTACTTCGCTGGCGACCCGGAGGCGGGCACGACCAACGGACAGGGGAGCCCCCAATTCGGAGCGAAGTGGTGGCTCGTCACACCGTCCGGTTCCGCGATCAAGGCAAGCGGGTCTGCGGGTGGGTCCACCACCAGCTCATCTGGGGGCGGCTGGGGCTGATCTGCCGAACCGCTGCACACCCTCTCGGCCGCTCGGTCCCCGCGCCCCGCGGGCGCCGATGCCATGGATCGGGGTCCACGCGTGTGGGTCGGCGTTGTAGCGTCGGGACCATGAGGATGACGAACTGCACTCGCGTGACGTGAAGGCTTTCCCTGCTACACGGGGCGAGCGCAACGTGAGTCCGGCCGTCAGGCAACGCCGTGACGGCTGTGGCCGGCATTGCGCACTTGGAGCGCTAGCAGACGGAAGAGGGGCTCGTCGAAACCCTATCGGTCGGGTTCCTCGCGCTTGCACGTGCCGCGGCCGGACGGCTACCACTCTGCCTGCGTGCAGCTGGCCGGAATGTTGCGCGGGCTTGGGCCTTCTCGAAGCTCCGCCCGGTCCTACGGCGTCGTTCCAGCCGATCGGAGCCTTGTGCCGGTGGCCCGTACACCGTCGTCCGACACCCGTTGTACAGCGCGTACATGGTGGGAGGTAACGGCTATCTCATGCAGAGCCTATCGGTCCGGAACGCTGTCGTCGACCTGACTGCCGTCGGTTGGCAGCTCGTTTGCATCACCGCGGAGGAACGCCATCTCGAGGGGGCCCCGACTACGCCGGATACCGTGCCCGCGTGCCCAGACGTCTTTGCCCGGGAGTCTGGTGACGGTAGTGGTCTTCCGACCACCGCCGCTCGCGGCTGGTGGCGTTGCGGCAACTTCGGTGTACTCAGTAGTCGGGCGCGCTTGCTGAGATCTGGTGCTCGGCGCGACTAGCTGAGGACGTCGGTGCGGGCGAACCGGACCAGCGCGATGGCGAGAAACACTGCTGAGTAGACGGCTTGGATCTCGATCGCGTGCGCGATCCCGGCGGTCTGCATTTGGCCTGGTGAAAAAGCCGGTCCAAAGGGTGGTGCCGCTGTCGGTGACGGGTAGCCAGGGGCTGAGTGCGTGCAGTCCGGGGATGTTGTCCAGCGCGCGGGAGAACAAGCTCAGGCCGACGCCGCCCGCGACTGCACTGAACGGCCATGTCGTCAGCGTGGAGAGCAGCAGCGCGAACGCGAACGTGCTTGTCAGCGTGCAGAGCACGAACCCGGTCGCGAGCGCGACCCGCGCCAGTGCCGTGACTGGAGAGAAAGTGGCCGACGCGACCACGAACGGCGAGGTGTGCTGGAGGTCGACGACCGTCAGCGGATGCCATCCGAACGCCACCACGCCGGTCGCCAGCGACACCAGCACGACGATCACGACGGCGGCGATTGAGAACGCGGCGGCGAGCGCGGCCTTCGCGCCGAGCACCCGCCAGCGGGCGACGGGACGGGCGAGGAGGTAGCGCAGGCTGCCCCACGACGCCTCGCCGGCGACGCTCTCGCCGGCGAAGATCGCGACCGCGAGCGGGAGCAGGAACAGGAGCATCGCGCTGAGCGCGATCAACGGCATCGTCAACCCCGACGTGCTGCTGACGACCAAGCCCCAGTCGCCGATCCGCTCGGCGATCCTCGCCCGGCTGACCCCGATCACGAGCGTCAACAACGCCGCGAGCGTCGCCATCACGGCAAGCGTCACGAGCCCGCGAGGACGGCGAACCTGCTTGGTCAGCTCGATCGCGATCACGTGAGGATGTCCTTGCGCATAAACCACCACCACGCAGCGGTCAGGAACACGGCCACGTACACCACCTGGAGCCCGAGAAAGTGCGCCATCCCCGTGGTTTGCGTCGGCTGTTGGAAGAAGTGCTGCCACAGGTCGACGTCGTTGTTGGGCATGTACGGATTCAGCACCGCGACCCCGGGCAGGTAATCGCCGTTCAGCACTCGCGAGACGATCGTCAGCCCGACACCCCCGGCGACGGCCGCGAACGGGCGTGTAGTGATCGTCGAGAGCAGGAACGCGAAAGCGAAGATGCTCGTCATCCCGGCGGCGACGTACGCCGTGCCGACGGCCAGCCGAGTGAGCGCTGCGCCGGTGCCAAACGTGACGATCGTGCTGTGCAGCGCCGTCGACGCGCTGCCGTCGATCGCGGTGAGCGGATGCCAGCCGAACGCGATCGTGCCGACCGCGAGCGCCGCGAGCGGCACCAGCACGACGGCGGCCAGCGAGAACAGCAGCGCGACGACGAGCTTCGAGAGCAGGTAGCGGCTGCGCGACACCGGACCGGCGAGCGCGTACCTGAGGCTGCCCCACCCGGCCTCGCCCGCGACCGACTCGCCGGCGAAGGTCGCGACCGCGAGCGGCAGGAAGAACTTCATCGTGCTCGCGAGCGCGATCACCGGCACCGAGAAGCCCGAGCGGTCGGGAACGATCAGCAACGGAATGTCACCGACACGTTCCAGCTGGCCGGCACCGCTCGCGCCGAGGGTGATCGTCAGCACGACCGTGAACAGCGCCAGCACCGCCAGCGTCAGCACCGTCCGCGGCCGCCGCCATTGCTTGGCGAGCTCGACCCGGATCACCGGAACAACCCCAGGTACGCGTCCTCGAGCGAACCCGTGCTGGATGTCGCGATCAGCTCTGCCACCGAGCCGGACGCGATCAGCCGCCCGCCCTGTATCACCGCACCGTGCGTACAGATCTGCTGCACCTCGGCCATCACATGGCTCGAGAACACGACCGTCGCCCCCTCGGCCGCGGCAGCAGCGATCGCGTCACGTACCTCGAGGATGTGGGCCGGGTCAAGTCCGGTCGTGGGCTCGTCGAGCAATAGCAGATCAGGTGCGCCCAGCAACGCCTGCGCGAGCCCAAGCCGGTAGCGCATCCCGTGCGAGTAAGTCCTGTACGGGCGCTCGATCGCCTCGCCGAGACCGGCGATCGCGATCGCGCCGGCCAGATCGGGTCGACCGTTCCGCCGCTCGATCATCCGCTGCGCGAGCTGAAGGTTTTGACGCCCGCTCAGGTGCGGCACGAACCCCGGGCCATCGACGAGCGCGCCGACGCGGCCGAGCACGCTGGCGCCCGAGTGGACGGGCTTGCCGAACAGCTCGACGCGGCCGGCGGTCGGGCGCACCAGGCCGAGCAGGATCTTCAACGTCACCGACTTGCCTGCCCCGTTCGGGCCAGCAAGGCCGAGCACCTGACCTGCCTCGACGACAAGGTCGAGACCGTCCACGGCTGTCACGCCGCGTCCAAGGCGCTTGACCAGCCCCTCGATCAGGACCGGTGGCGCGCTAGCCGCCATCGGTGTCACCGCCACCGTTGTTCTCACGCTCGCCGGACGGCGTCAGCGACGAGATGTCGACGACCTGAGTTGGGGGGGCGCTGTGACGTGGACCTATGAGCCGAAGTACGAGACCGCCAACAGCTCCGTCCCCTCGCCGGTGCCGGGCAGGTTCGCCTGCATCTGGACGACCCGGCCGCCGCGGTCGACCCACGTGATCACGTCGAAGCTCGTGCTGCCTTGGGCCGCCGTCAGCTGCTCCCGGATCGCTTCGCTGAGCGCTGCCGCCGCCGGCCCGCTCGCGCCCGCGAGCGCCCGGGGCAAGTTGACCGAGACGCGGTAGCGCTCAGCAGGCACGTGATCGACGATCTGGCGCCCAGGTCCGAGCGGCACGGCGCTGGTGGCGCCCCACTCGAGCTCACCCAGCAACAGCAGCGGGTTCACGCCCTCGACCTGAGCGACGAACTGCGGGAAGTTCCGAGTCACCGCCTCCGAGCCCGCAATCGCCGCCGACAACCACCGCTTGTCCCGCGGGAGGACGGCACCCGTTCCGCCCCTCGGCTGCAGGAACACCTTGGACGGGAGGAAGATCGCGTGCTCGGTGCCGTGCTCCTGATGAGCGGCCTCGGGAAGGTCGATCACCTCGCTGCCTCGCCCGGCCGCGAGATCGAACGGACCCTGGCCATAGACCGAGGCATGAACACGACCGAATACCTGCGCGCCATCGAGTCGCCACGCGATCAGCGCCCGCTGGCTCAGCGTTCGCGCCGCAGCGGCAGGGACGCCGCGCAGGAGTGTGGGGCTCGGGACCGGACGCACATGCCCCGCGGGACCACTGCCAGCGGAACCGGCGCCTGCGCTGTAGCCGCCGGTGCTGCAGCCCCCAAGCGCGAACGCTGCGAGCGTCACCGCACCGATCCACGAGATCAGGCGCGGTCGCGTGGTTGTCATTGGCCCTCGCATTGTGCCCGTACCGACGCCGCACGGGCAACGATCCTTCCGCGCCAGACTGCTCGATCTCGGTGTTGTCGATCTCGCGCAGGTACACAGAGGTGATCTCGAGATCGGCATGCCCCAGGTGACGCTGGATGAGCAGCCACGGCACGCCCTCTCGCGACATCTCAACGGCGTGCGCGTGGCGCAGCTGATGCGGCGCGAACCGCTGTCGCACGCC
>JALYZY010000181.1 GCA_030948665.1 Actinomycetota bacterium
GCCCAGCAGCGCGCGCGGCCGCAGGTAGTCCTGCTCGCGCCACATACGCTCGAGCTTCGGCGCGAAGCCTTCCTCGCCGTCGGCGCCCTCGACGATCCGCCGCCACGCCTCGCCCTTGTTGCCGCGCCCGCCCCAGTGCAGCTTGAACAGCACGTGGCGATCGAGATGGGGGAAGACGGCGTCCACATCGACATCGATCTCGCGCACGCCCCAGAACGGAGGCTCGGGGACGGGGACATCGGTGCGGACCTTGGAGCGCACCGAGGCGTCGGTCGTCGGCGGCGCGTCATCGGGTACCTCGACCTTCTCGCGCAGCTTGCGAGCGTCGTCGCGCAGCTTGGTCACCAGCCCGGCGCGAGCGTCCTCGTAGACCAGCTGATCCATCACGGCGAGGCCGGCGAAGGCGTCCTTGCAATAGAACACGCCGGGCTCGTAGACCTCGTCGGACTCCTTACCCTTGGGGTAGAGGACGCGGCGACCGAAGTCGCGGTTGATGGCGGCGCCGCCGATGAGCACCGGGTAGGGCAGCTCGCGCTCGTGCAGCTCGGCAATGCACAACGGCATCTGCTTCGACGTGGAGACCAGCAGCGCCGACAGGCCGATCGCGGTGGTGTCGTGCTCCTGGGCGGCGTCGAGGATCGTCCCGATCGGCACCTGCTTGCCCAGGTCGACGACCGTGTAGCCGTTGTTGGAGAGGATCGTGTTGACCAGCGACTTGCCGATGTCGTGAACGTCGCCGAATACAGTCGCGATCACGACTGTGCCCTTCGTGTAGCCCTCGATCTTGTCGAGGTAGTTCTCGAGCCTCGCGACGGCGCGCTTCATCACCTCGGCTGATTGGAGCACGAACGGGAGGATCAACTCTCCGGCGCCGAACTTGTCGCCGACCTCCTTCATCGCGGGCAGCAGCACCTCGTTGAGCGTCGGAACCGCGCCGATCTTCTCGACGCTGCGGTCGATCCAATCCTCGACGCCCTCCTTCTTGCGACGCAGGATGTGGAAATGGAGTGCCTCCTCCGGCTCCATCCCGGCCGTTGGGTCGGCGGCCTGGGACTCCTCCTCCTCATCCCCCTTCGACTCGAAGTGCGCGATGAAGCGCTCGAGGGCGTCGTCTCGGCGGTTGAACACCAGGTCGTCCGCGAGCTCCCGCTCCTCCGGGGAGATCTCCGCGTAGGGAGTGATGTGGTTGGGGTTGACCATCGCCAGGTCGAGCCCGGCCTCGACACAGTGGTGAAGGAAGACGCTGTTCAAGACCCCTCTGGCTGGCGGGCTCACCCCGAACGACACGTTGCTGACCCCGAGTGACGTCTTGACCCACGGGATCTCCGCCTTCACGCGGCGGATTCCCTCGATCGTCTCGACCGCGCTGGGCCGCCACTCCTCGTCGCCGGTGGTGAGCGTGAAAGTCAGGCAGTCGAAGATCAGCGCCTGCGGATCGAGCCCGTGCTCATCGCAGCAGAGCTCGGTGATCCGCTTGGCCACCTCGAGCTTGCGCTCGGCTGTCTTGGCCATTCCGACCTCGTCGATCGTCAGCGCGATCAGCGCCGCGCCGTGCGCCTTGGCGATCGGGACCACGCGGTCGAGCTTCGCCCGTCCGGCTTCGAGGTTGATCGAGTTGACGATCGCGCGGCCCGGGATCTGGTCGAGGGCCGCCTCGATCACTTCAGGTTCGGTCGAGTCGACCTGAATCGGAGACGGCTGCGTGAGCGAGATCCGCTTGACGACCTCGCGCATCTGGTCATCCTCGTCTTGGCGCTCGGTCAGAGCCACGCACACGTCGAGCACATGGGCGCCGCCAGATACCTGGTCCTCGGCGACCGTGACGAGCCCGTCGTAGTCGTCGGCGAGCAGCATCTCCTTCGCCTTGCGGGACCCCTGCGAGTTGACCCGCTCGCCGACCAGCGTCGGCCGCGGGTCCTGGACGAGCGGAGTGGCGTCGATCATCGAGCTGACGTGGGGCGCCCTGGGCTCGGGGCGATGAGGAGGAGTGCGCCCCTGGACCCGCTCGGCGATCGCTTGAATGTGGGCGGGGGTTGTCCCGCAGCACCCGCCGACTATCGAGACGCCATAGCGGTCGACGAACTCGCCGAGCACCTCGGCAAGCGGTCCAGGCTCCTCGGGGAAGATCGTCTCACCCGCCGGCCCCTGGAGCGGCAGCCCGGCATTCGGGATGCAGTGGACCGGGACCGGACTGTTCTCGCCCAGGAAGCGGATCGCGTCGCGCATGTCCTCGGGCCCCGTCGAGCAGTTGAGCCCGATCACGTCGACCTCGAGCGCTTCGAGCGTCGCCAGCACCGAGCTGATGTCCGTTCCGAGCAGCATCTTCCCGCCCTGGGGGAGCAGCGACACGCTGCACTGGATCGGCACCGCACGGCTGGTCTCCGCGAACACCTCGCGAGCACCCAGCACCGCGGCCTTCAGCTCGAGGATGTCCTGTGCTGTCTCGATGATGATCAGATCGACGCCCCCCTCGAGCAGGCCTCGTGCCTGCTCGGCGAAGACTGTCACCAGCTCCCGGAACGAGATCGCGCCGAGCGTGGGGTCGTTACTGGCCGGCAGAAAGCCTGTCGGCCCGATCGAGCCGGCGACGAACCGGTGCTCGCCGGCGGCCCGGCGGGCGATCTGCGCGGCCTTGACGTTGATCTCGAGCGTGTGGTCCTCGAGCCCCCATTCGGAGAGCTTCAGCCGCGAGCCCTGGAACGTGTCCGTCTCGAGCACTTCGGCGCCGGCCTCGAGCATCGAGGTGTGGACCCCCTCGATCACATCGGGGCGGTTGAGCACCAGCGCCTCGTGGCAGCGGCCCGGCAGGCGATAGTCGCGCTCGAGGCTCAGGTCGAACTGCTCGAGAGTCGCGCCCATCCCGCCGTCGAAGACGACGACGCGCTCGCGGATCGCGGCAAGGAAATCGCGCACTCGCCTGATGCTACCAGCGTTTGGGCAAACCTTCACACGAGTGTGGCAAGGTTTGCCGAGCGGGATCAAGGCTTGCCAAGGCGCGAACTGGGACGATGAGCGGCGTGAGCGCACGGCGGGGCTTCGCATCGGACAACAGCGCGACGGTCCACCCGGACGTGCTCGCGGCGCTCGCTCGTGTCAATGAAGGCCATGCGTTCGGCTACGGGCATGACGACTACAGCCAGTGGATCCAGCAGCTGATCGCTGAGCAGTTCGCGCCTGTGGCAAAAGCGTTTCTGGTCTGGGGAGGAACTGGCGCGAACGTGCTCTGCCTGCGTGCGGCGTGCCGTCCCTGGGAGGCCGTGATCTGCGCGCAGACGTCGCATCTGAACGTCGATGAGTGTGGAGCCCCGGAGTCGATCGCCGGCGTCAAGTTGCTTACCGTCGCGTCCGATGACGGCAAGCTGACGCCCGAGCTGGTCGAGAGCCGGATCGTCGGTGTGGGGGATGAGCACGCCGTTCAGGCCCGGCTTGTGTCGGTCTCGCAGTGCACCGAGCTGGGCACCGTCTACAGCGAGGGCGAGCTCCGAGCGCTCGCCGAGCACGCCCACGGGCGAGGGCTGCTGCTGCACGTCGATGGCGCCCGGCTCACAAACGCTGCCGCCGCTCTCCAAGTGCCGCTGCGGGCGATCACGGGCGATGTCGGCGTGGACCTCCTGTCGTTCGGCGGAACGAAGACCGGGCTGCTCGGGGCCGAGGCGGTCGTGTTCCTCGAGCCGCGGCTGGCCGAGAACTTCGAGTTCCTGCGCAAGCAGTCGATGCAGCTGGCTTCGAAGATGCGCTTCCTTGCGGCGCAGTTCGAGGCGCTATTGACCAACGAGTTGTGGCGCCGGTGCGCCTCGCATGCGAACGCGATGGCCCGCAAGCTCGCCGAGGCGGTGCGGGAGGAGAGCGGAGTCACCATCACGCGCGCAGTTCAGGCAAATTCTGTGTTTGCTCGGATCGACCCGGCAGCTACTTCTGCTCTTCAGGAGCGCTTTCCGTTCTACGTCTGGGATGCGCGCGCAGGCGAGGTCCGGTGGATGTGCTCCTGGGACACGAGCGAGGACGATGTAGAGCAGTTCGCCCAGGCGATTCGGGAGACGATGGGCGAGTGAGCACTGGAGCGCGACCGGCTCGGCGCGACTGGCGGATGGGACCGGTCTGAGCCGCTTGCAAATTAGCTACCGACTTGCTAATCTGCTAGCAGCACTCCTCTACACGAGAACTGGAGATAACAATGGCCGATACCACACCCCAGATCGACACCGCTTTTGACCAGGTCAAGGAGCTGAACGATCAGTTCCTCACGGCCGCCCGTAAGGCCGGTGATCTGTACCTCGACTCCTACGAGAAGGCCGTCGACCGCACGGTCGCGCTCGAGCTGAAGCTCGCCGGGATGACCCAGCAGGAGTGGCTTCGCAGCATCGTCGAGGCCCAGGCTGACCTGACGCGCGAGTTTGCAGGCTCGTACACCACGGTGGCGCGCAGCTTCCTCAAGTAACACGCCGCTGCGGCTAAATCCGCGCCGGTAAAGCCGGCTAAGGCGTAAGCGTCCCCTTAAGCGGGGATAATTGAAGAGCATTGGCCATCCGGCCGATGCTCTTCTTGTTTCGAGGTGCTATGAGCGTGCTGGTCTACCCGGGGAGGGCTCCGACGTTCGCGGCGGGGCTGTTCGCTACCTGGCTCGAGGGCTGCGACGCCGCGCTTGCCGCGGCCACCGACTGTTTCGAGGCGACCGTGAAGCGCGGCCCGTGGGCGCTGGACTACCCCCGCTGGCTCGAGCTGACCACTAACCGCCGGGCGCCGTCCTGGACCACTCCGCACGAGATCGTGTTCGAGGCGCCGCTCGCACGGCTTCGGGACTTCTCGGTGTCGCAGCGGTCGGACGTGGTGCCGACGCTCGTCCTGCCGCCTCAGGCCGGACACGGCTCGTGCATCGTCGACTACTCGCCCGAGCAGAGCCAGATGCGGACGATCGTCTCGTGCGGTCTCGTGCGTGCGTCTACGCTCGACTGGAAGGGCGCCACCCGGGAGACGGCTGATGCGTCGGTCGAGGACTATCTCGATGTGGTCGACCGCGCTGTCGACCACTGCGGCGGGCGCGTGAACCTGATCGGCGACTGCCAGGGTGGGTGGCTGGCGACCTTGTACGCGGCGCTCAGTCCCGAACGGGTGAACACACTGACGATCGCGGGCGCTCCGATCGACTTCCACGCCGGTGAGCCGGTGATCGGAGAGGTGATCCATCAGCTTGCTCCAGGCGGGAATCTCCGCTTCTACCAGGCGCTGGTCGCCTCCGGTGGGGGAGTGCTGAAGGGACGGCACATGCTGGCGGGCTTCATCATGATCCAGCCTGGCGCCGAGATCTCCCGGCAAGTCGAGTTGCTGCTCCACCTCGAGGATCAGCGCCAGGTCGGGCGCTACACGGAGTTCGAGGACTGGTTCAAGCACACCCAGGACATCCCGGGGGCCTTCTACCTGTGGATCCTGCGCAATCTGTTCTGCGACAACGCGCTGATCACAGGTGAGCTGCGCGTCCGCGATCAGCTGGTGGACCTGGCGCGGATCGACATGCCGCTCGCGCTGCTTGCGGGCAACACCGACCACATCACGCCTCCCGAACAGGTGTTCGCGCTCGCCTCCTACGCCTCGACTGACCCCGCGCTTGTGACCCGCCAGATCTCGAATGGGGGCCACCTCGGCCTATTCATGGGGCACGACTCGCTGGGCCAGAACTGGCCCGCGCTGCTCTCTGAAGTGCTGCGGCATTCGACGGTGCGGCAGGGCGCTGCGTCCGTCGACTGAATCCGCCAATCGTCACCGATGATGAGGTTGATCCCGGCAATTCTTCTTGGGTGCTAACCCGAGAGCGCCGATCGGCGGCTGAACGCGGCGGGCCCTGAGACGCCGTCTGGACGGCTACCTGGCGGTCCAGCCCTGGTCGAGCGTCACTGGAACCCCGGTAAACGCCCGCCCCGCCGGCCCGGCGAGGAACGCCACAACTTCCGCCACCTCGGCCGGTTCGATCAGCTCCTTGACTGCGTGGGGCGCAAGGATCACCTTCTCGAGCACTTCGTCCTCGGAGAGCTTATGGGCTTTGGCCTGATCGGCGATCTGCTTCTCGACGAGGGGGGTGCGGACATAGCCAGGGCAGACCGCGGTGGCCGTGATTCCGTCCTCCGCGCCCTCCAGCGCCAACGTCTTGACGAGTCCCAGCACGCCGTGCTTGGCGGACACGTACGCCGCCTTGAACGGCGAGGCGACCAGGCCGTGCACCGACGCGATCGCGATGAATCTCCCGGCGCCGGAGGCTTGCAGCGCCGGCCATGCTCGCTTGGCGAGCAGGAAGGGGCTGGTCAAGAGCAGCGAGACGATCGTCTCCCATCGCTCGGTTGGAAACTCGTGGATCGGGGCGACGTGCTGGATCCCGGCGTTCGCGACCACGAGATCGAGCCGGCCGAAGCGCTCGAGCGCCGCGTCCACCGCGCGCTCGTTGGCCTCGGCGCCCGTCAGGTCGGCTTCGTGGGGGACACCTGGACCCGCGGGGTCAGGACGCAGGTCAACCGCCAGCACGTCCATTCCGCCCTCAGACAGGCGCTCTGCGACCGCCCGACCAATTCCGCTGGCGGCGCCGGTGACCAGAGCGGCCCTGCCGCTCAGCGCGTCGGCGCTCACTGCCGCTCGCCTACGGGAGCAGGACCGACGAACGCCTCGTAGATCTCACGCAGCGTCGCGCGCTGGCGGGAGGTCAGGCCCGGGTCGGCCGCGATCGCGTCGAGCACGGCGTTGTCGGGCTGTTCCTCGCCGGGTGGCGTCATCCCAGCCTGCTCGTAGAGAACGTCCGCAGAGACCTTCAGAGCGCGGGCGATCCCGTCGAGCACGTGCTCGGACGGAGCCCGCAGTCCGCGCTCGATCTGAGACAGATACGGATTCGAGATCCCGGCGATCTGGGCGAACTGGCGCATCGAGATCTCGGCCAGCTCTCGTTGCTGGCGGATGATCTCCCCGAGCGCAGATGCGGGTCGCTTAGCCACGGCTTCAGATTATTGCCGGACGGTGCCCTACTGGGCTGCTCGCCCGACGCGGCGCCCCAGTGGACACCGCCGGTCGCCGTCTAGGAGACTACGCGGCCTTGTCCAGCCGCCACGTCACCGCCTTCGGTCCCGGACGGGTCAACCTGATCGGCGAGCACACCGACTACAACGAGGGGCTCGCCCTGCCGTTTGCGATCAGCGAGCACGTCACAGTCGATGCGACATTGCTGGACGCGCCAAGGATTGAGACGATCGCCGCCGACTTCGGCGAGCAGGACAGCTTCGACCTCCGCCAGCTCGAGACGGCCGAGGGGTGGAGGGCGTTCGTGCGAGGTGCCGTGGGTGAGCTTCAGCGCGCCGGTGTCGACGTGCGCGGTGCCAAGCTCCATATCAGCGGTGGCGTCCCCCAAGGCGGGGGTCTATCTTCCTCGGCGGCACTGGAGGTCGCGCTGACCCTGGCCCTGATGGCGCTCGGAGACGGCCCCGAGCTCGACCGGATCGAGCTGGCAAAGCTCTGCTCGCGGATCGAGAACAATTGGGTCGGGGCGCAGACCGGCCTCCTCGATCAGCTTGCGTCGCTGTTCGGCGAACCCGATAAGGCGCTGCGCATCGACTTTCGGACGCTCTCGGTGAAGCCTGTCCCACTCGAGCTGGGCGAGTTCCAGCTAGTCACGCTCGACTCGGGAGAGACCCACTCGCTTGCTACCTCGGGATATAACAAACGCCGTGAGGAATGCGCCGAGGCGTGCGATCTACTCGGGATCGAGAGCCTGCGCGAAGCTACCCCCGGGATGGCGGCAGAGCTGCCCGACCTACTGTCGAGGCGTGCACAGCACATCATCGGCGACAACGCAAGAGTGCAAGCGACGATCGACGCGCTCGAGCACCATGATCTCGAAGAGGTTGGGCGGCTGATCGACGAATGCCACGCGAGCCTGCGCGATCTCTACGAGATTTCGACGCCGGCGGTGGAGGACGCGGTCCGGCGATGCAAGCAAGCCGGAGCGGTCGGCGCCAGGATCATGGGCGGAGGGTTCGGCGGCAACGTCCTGGCGCTGATGCCACCGGGCGCAACGCCGCCAGCGCAGGCAATTCGGGTGCGACCCGGACCAGGCGCCGAGGTGGAAGCTGATGGGTGACGTAGAGCTCGGACCCAACGGGCTCGAGCCCGAGGAGGTGGTCGCCGTGGCCCGCGAAAGGGCGGTCGTGCGCCTCAGCTCGCGCGCCCGGGAAACGATGGAGCGCAGCGCAGCCGTAGTCCATGCGATTGCCGAATCAGAGGAGCCTGCGTATGGGATCTCGACTGGCTTCGGCTCTCTGGCGATGGTCCGGATTCCCGCTGATGACAGGGAGCGCCTGCAGGAGGCGCTGATCCGCTCGCATGCAGCCGGCATGGGCCCCCCGGTCGAACGCGAGGTAGTGCGAGGAATGATGCTGCTGCGGGCGCGCAGCCTTGCGATGGGCTTCAGCGGGGCACGACCCGTGCTCGCCGAGACGATGCTGGCGATGCTCGGCGCAGGGATCACCCCGCTAGTGCCGGAGCACGGCTCGCTCGGCGCGAGCGGAGATCTAGCGCCACTCGCGCACTGCGCGCTTGCACTCATCGGAGAGGGCGAGGTCGAAGCTCCGGACGGGTCGATCGGACCGGCGGCGCGAGCCCTGGGCGAGGCAGGGATCGAGCCCGTCCGCCTAGGGGCGAAAGAGGGGCTCGCGCTGATCAACGGCACCGACGGGATCCTCGCGATGCTGGTCCTAGCCAACCACGATCTCGCTCGCCTCCTGAGCGTCGCCGATATCACCGCCGCGATGTCGGTTGAGGCGCTGCTCGGAACCGATCGTGCCTTCGCCGCGGACCTGATCGATCTGCGCCCCCAGCCGGGACAGGCGGCCAGCGCGACCAACCTCCGCGCGCTGCTCGAGGGCTCCGAGATTGTGGCCAGCCACCGCGAGGGCGATCCTCGGGTGCAGGACGCCTACTCGTTGCGCTGCTCCCCACAGGTGGCTGGCGCCGCGCGCGATACGCTCGCGCATACGGTGCGGGTCGCGGCGGCGGAGCTGCGATCGGCGATCGACAACCCGATGGTGCTTCCGGACGGACGGGTTGAATCGTGTGGGAACTTCCACGGGGCGCCAGTCGGGTTCGCCTGCGACTTCCTCGCGATCGCGGCGGCCGAAGTAGGCGCCATCGCCGAGCGCAGGACCGACCGCCTGCTCGATGTGGCGCGCTCTCATGGGCTCCCAGCGTTCCTGACCCCGGATCCGGGGGTGAATTCGGGGATGATGCTCGCCCACTACGCGCAGGCGGCGATGGTCGCCGAGAATCGGCGGCTGGCCGCGCCGGCGAGTGTCGATTCGCTGCCCACGAGCGCAATGCAGGAGGACCACGTGTCGATGGGGTGGGGAGCCGCGCGGAAGCTGAGGTCCGCGGTCAGCAACCTGTCCCGCATCCTCGCGGTCGAACTCGTGTGCGCGGCTCGCGCGCTCGACCTGCGCCGGCCGCTGCGCCCGGCTCCAGGAACCGCCGCCGCGCTCGACGCGGTACGCGCGCGAATCGAAGGCCCGGGGCCTGACCGCTATGTGTCGCCCGAGCTCGCGCAAGCGCGGGAGCTGATCGACTGCGGCGAGCTGGTGGGCGCCGTCGTGCACGCGATCGGTTCGATCGAGTGAGTCTGTCGCCTGCGGGAAACAATGGAGGGACCATGAGCTCCGACGGACTGAAGGCAGCCGAGCGCAAGATGCGCGACGACGGCCAGGACGAAGAGGCGATCAAGGCGTTTCGCAGCGCATATCAGCGAGTGCAAGCCGGGGAGTCAGCGATGCTTCCAAGCTCAGAGCTCGAGCCCGCGTCCGACGTGCCCGAATTCAATGACCTTCCGGAGCCCGACCCCCGGGAGGCGCTCGAGAAGGTGGTAGCGATCAAGCTGAATGGCGGGCTGGCCACGACGATGGGGCTGCGCAGCCCGAAATCGCTCGTCGAAGCGCGCGACGGGCGCTCGTTCCTCGAGATCATCATCGGGCAGACCCTGTCGCTGCGCCGCCGGCACGATGTTCGGCTGCCCCTGGTGCTGATGAACAGCGAGGCCACCCAAGAGGCGACGCTCGAGGCCCTGGCACGTTATCCCGAGCTTGATACTGGCCTGCCGGCGGAGTTCATGCAGAGCATGATCCCCAAGCTCGATGCCGAGCGGCTCGAGCCGGTCGAGTGGCCGCAGGCCCCTGGCCTGGAGTGGAGTCCTCCCGGGCATGGCGACGTGTACGGAGCGCTCCGCCGCTCGGGGATGCTCGCGACGCTGCTGGAGCACGGGTTCCGCTACGCGATGATCTCGAACTCCGACAACCTCGGCGCCAGCATCGAGCCGCGGATCGCGGGGTTCATGGCCGCCGAGCAGGCGCCGTTCGTGATGGAGGTGGTGCGCGGCACCGAGGCCGACCGCAAGGGCGGTCATATCGCCAGGCGGCGCTCGGACGGGCGCCTGGTGCTGCGGGAGACCGCGCAGACCCCTGAAGAGGACGAGGAGTCCTTCCGCGACTACAAGCACTGGCGCTACTACAACACCAACAACCTGTGGCTCGACTTGCAGGCGCTCTCCGAGGTCCTCGAACGCTCGGGCGGGGTCCTCGAGCTCCCGCTGATCCTCAACCGCAAGACAGTGGACCCGCGCGCTTCGAGCACACCGAAGGTCCTGCAGCTCGAGAGCGCGATGGGCGCCGCGATCGGGACGTTCCCCGGAGCGCAGCTGCTGTGCGTGCCGCGAACGAGATTCATTCCTGTCAAGACGACCGACGACCTGCTCGTGATGCGCTCTGATGTGTACTCGGTCACCGAGGATTTCGTCGTCGAACCGGTGCCCGAACGGCGGGACAGTCTGCCGTATGTCGAGCTCGAGTCCCGCTTCTACAAGCTGCTTGACGATTTCGATGCCCGTTTCCCGGACGGCGCGCCCTCGCTCCGTGAGGCGGAGCGCCTGTCGGTTCACGGCGATTTTACCTTCGGCGCGGGGGTTGTCGTCCGAGGGCCAGTCGAGCTCAGCACCGACGAGCCCGTTCGGATCGAGCCGGGCACCGTGCTGAGCGGCTAGCGCGCAAAGTGCAAGAGTGTGCGACGTCGTGCCCGAGTGTCGCGACCTCCGCAAGAGCTTTGGCGAGCTGCACGCCGTCCGCGGCGTCTCCTTCCAGATCGCCGTCGGGGAGACCTATGGATGACCCCTCGACAAGTACATCTGGACACAGGCATGATCCAGACGTGCTTGCGGGTTGGCGCCCTGCTTTGGTTCGGCGGCGGATCTGCCGATACGGACGTAGAGCTAGATGGCATCGGGACAGACCGAACCGAATCTCGACGAAGCCAGGCTACGCAGACTCAACGAGGCTGGTCGTCTGCTCGTCGCTGAACGCGACCCACAGCGGGTCCTCGACCGACTGGTGCAGCAAGCTTGCGAGCTGACCGCTGCTGAGGACGGGTCGATCAGCGACCCCGATGGTCCAGACTCCCTCAGCGTTCCGATCGCGATCGGCGGGGAGACGTGGGGCACGCTCTCCCTTTCCCCCAAGCCGGGCCGCGACTTTCATGCCGCCGACGCGGAGACAGCCGAGACCCTCACGGCCTGGGCGGCCGTCGCGCTCGAAAACGCGTGGCTCTATCGCCACACCGAAGGGCGAAGGAACGAGCTCGAGCGCTCGATTCGCGCGCTCGAGGCCACCTCCGAGATCGCTCGGGCGATCGGCGGGGAAACCCAGATCGACCGGCTGCTCGAGCTGATTGCAAGTCGGTCGCTATCGCTGGTGGAGGCGTCGGGCGTCGTGATCATGATGTCCGATGGCGAAGAGCTTACGATCGCTGCCACAGCGGGAAGCGTTCCGGGCGAGCTGATCGGCGTTCGGGTTCCGGCCCGCCGCTCTGTGGCCGGCCGGGTGCTCGCCTCTGGCCAGCCGGAGCGCGTCGCTCGCGAGCGGCAATCTCCGGACTTCCTACTTGCGCGTCATGGTGTTCGCCCGCGGACCTCGCTGATCGTCCCACTGATGCTCCGAGGCGAGCGGCTCGGAGTGATCGAGGCGTTCGATCGCGCCGGCGGCGCGGACTTCCGCCTCGAGGACGAGCGGCTGCTGCTCGCTGCAGCCGCCAGTGCCGCGGGGGCGATCGCGACGGCGCAATCGGCTGAGCGTGACAGGCTTAGGCGAACGCTCGCCGCAGCGGAGCAGGAGCGTCGCCGATGGGCCCGCGAGCTTCATGACGACACTCTCCAGGCCCTGGGTGGACTTCGCGTCCTGCTCTCCTCGGCCCGGCGTTGGGATGATGTCGACTCGCTGCACGCGGCGCTCGACGGGGCGGTCGACCAGCTGGGTGAGGAGATCGCAAACTTGAGGTCGCTGATAACCGAGCTGCGCCCTGCAGCGCTTGATCAACTCGGACTCGCTCCGGCGCTCGAGGTGCTCTGCGACCGGGCGCGAGAAGCTCACGGGCTACGGATCACGAGCACCGTGGGCCTCGGCGAGGGGGGTCGGCGCCTTGATCCGGAGATCGAGACCGTTACATATCGCGTCGTCCAGGAGTCCCTAACCAACGCGATCCGCCATTCGCTGGCGGAACACGTCGAGGTTGAGGTGACTGAGCGCAACGGTCAACTGCGGATCGCGATCCGCGATGACGGCCGCGGATTCGACCTTGCCGCGCCGTCGGACGGTTTTGGCCTCTCGGGGATGCGCGAGCGGATCTCGCTTGCCGGCGGCCAGCTCGAAATCTCGAGCTCGAGCACGGGCACCGAGATCAAGGCCCTAGTTCCTTTGCGCCAGGGCTCTGAAGCGAGTGCCGACTGGGCGGATGCGCCCGCTGCCGTGCGGCACGCGTAACCGGCTCCGCTCCCACCACTCGCCTGCCCGGCACCTCTGACCGGCGCTGATCGGCTTCCGCGTGGGGATCCCCCAGGAAGTCGGGGCCGATCCCGAAATGCTGAGCATGGCTTGGAACCGCCGCCCGGGCGCTTATCTTGATGTTCGTGGACGACATTGGCGCCGACGCCGGGCCGATCACGATCGTGCTTGCCGACGACCATCAGGTCGTGCGGGCGGGGCTGCGCTTGCTGCTCGAGGCGGAGGAGGGCTTTCGGGTTATCGCCGAGGCAGGCGATGTGCCGACGACCGAGCGCCGCGTCACTGCTTATCACCCCCGCGTGCTGATCCTCGACTTGAACATGCCGGGCGGATCGAGCCTTCCCGCGATTCCCCGCCTTCGCGCGAGCGCGCCCGACACTCAGATCGTGGTGCTCACGATGCAGAACGAACCGGCGTTCGCGCGCGAGGCGCTGCGAGCCGGGGCCCTCGGCTACGTCCTGAAGGAGGCCGCCGACGACGAGCTCGTGCAGGCGGTTCGCCTTGCCGCCGAGGGACGGACGTATCTGAATCCCGAGCTCGGGGCGAGGCTCGCGGCCGAGCCGCCGATTCCGAGCGGACCCCCTGACGACCTCTCAGCCCGTGAGATCGAGGTGCTGCGTCTGATCGCGCTCGGCCACACCAACGGAGAGATTGCGTCCCGGCTCTATCTGAGCGTCCGTACCGTCGAGTCACACCGGGCGCATCTACAGCAGAAGACCCGCCGGACGACGCGCGCCGACCTCGTCGCCTACGCCCGCGAGCACGGACTGCTCTAGCCGGCGCCGAGCGATCCGGGGATCTCGTCGCGCCGGGCGGGCAGGCTGGCTGACTGAGGAACCGGGAACGTGCGCCGGTGCGAGCCGGCCTGTGCGATCTGCGCGCCGCCCTTGGTCCAGATCACCGCGGCTGCGGGGTAGCCGAGCAGCGCCTGCCAGGTTTGAGGTCCGATGACGCCGTCGACGGGAAGCCCGTGAGCGAGCTGGAAGGCAGCGACGGCCATCTTCATGGGCGGTCCGTACTTTCCGGTCACCGGCACGGTGATGCCGGCGCTGAGCAGGTGCTCCTGGGCCCACACGACCGTGTCGCCGGCGTCGCCCCGCTGGATCAATGGCGCGCCGGGATTCGCTGTCGCTGCTAGAACCCGGGCGCGCACTGCAACCGCATGCCATCCATTTGGCGTTGCCTCCTGCCAGTCCCACCAGCTCACGTTCCCCGCGCCGTAGACTCTCGCCATCTGGCGGAAGAGCACGATCTGCCGTCCGGGTGGGCTGCTCGAAACCTGCCCCAGCGGATAGATGGGGCGCCCGTACAGGTCGTTATAGGAGTACGTGTGGGCGTAGACGGCATCGACCGAAGTGCCGATGTCGTACCAGTACATCTGCGGGGCGTTGAACTGGGCGCCCCCTGAACCTAGGAACACCGAGTACGGGAAGGCCGGGTGGTAGTCGACGTAAGGGAAGCCCGCCAGCCCGACGGGATAGGTTCGGCCGATCATCTTGCGCAGCGCATTCACGTATACCTGGGCCTGCACGTACTTCCCCTCATACGCGCTCTCCGCGTCGATCACGAGGCAGTCGGCGCCCTCGCGGACCGAGGCCGCACCGACGCCGGCTTCCGCCAGTGGATGATCGCCGTAGACGAATTGCCAGGCGCACACACGGAGCCCGCTGGCATGGAGAGCCGACACCAGCCGCGGGTTGAACTGTGACCAGGTGCCCGACCCGTCGCCACTCTTGATGAAGAGCGTTCTCACGCCGTGGCTACGAGCGGTCGCGACGATCGAGCCGAGATTGCCGTTGTTGGACGCTGACACGTACCAGAGCCACATCCCGCGATAGGCGAACGGGCTGCGCTTGCCGCTCGGCGGCCCCGGGCTCGTCGTGGGACCGGGAGATCCGGGCCCTCCGATCCCCCCGCCTCCGCTCGGCGGGTTCCCGGCCACTGACGAAGGCGCGAACGTCAGCCCGGCGAGCAGGGCGACAAGCGCTGCAGCAGACCACCGCGACTGCCACGTCTTCCAGCGACCCCGCGCCCCGGGGCACGTCACTTGCACGTCAACCACCGTCCGTTTGAACCCGCATGCTTCTCGCAAGTTGCGCTGTCTGGAGAAGTCGTTGTCGCGGCCCTCTCCATCAGCTCACCGCACCCTCGTCCCTACGGGATCTCGAAGAAGAAGGGCTCGTCGGTGGCGGTCCAGTCGATCGAGCCTCCGTTCACGGTGAGGGCGCCAGTGGCAATCATGAATGTGCCGCTCGGACAGTGACTAAGGTGCTCGGCCCCCCAAGGGTCTGAACTGGAGGCGCCGCGTTATTGGTGGCGGAGTAGTCGAGCGTTACCGACATCCGCACCGTGGCGGGATCGACGCTGGCAACGCTGATGCAGTAGTAGCCGGCGATGCCCTTTGCCACCGTGACGTTGCCTGCGCTGTCGCTAAGCGTTCCGTCTGATGCAACCCGTCCATAAGCGACCGCGGTGCCGGGAGGTCCCTGCCCCCCGGGCGCTCCCTGGGCCCCGGGACGACCGGTTCGTCCCGTCAGGGCTGCCCGGGCACGCGTGTTGATCTTCGCCAGGGTGACGGCGTGATTCTTGAGCTGGCGGGTGCCGACACTGCCCGCGGGCAGTGCCACGGCGGCATACGACACTCCTCCCAGAGCGATGAACAGAGCGAGCGTGGCGACGACGTTGGCGTACGAAGCGCGGCGGCGCGTGCGATGGAGCATCCGATGATCCTTTCGACCGAAATCCGGGAACGTCGGCCAATTAATCGACCACTACCGCAGCTCCTTGAGCCCGACTCAGACGACCCGCTCCTGGCCGCGGCTTCGCCCGGCTTCCACGGCTGACCCGGATTCTCTGTCGACCCGCGCACCGCCATCGCATCACCGCTTCCACGGCGGCCGCGGAGTCTCTGTCGCGTGTTCACACGCTTGCACGGCGGCCGCGGGTCTCTGTACCGTCCCCTTGTGGTCGACGCGTAACGAACCGCGACCACGCCCCGAATAACGCAGGGGACGCGACGGAGACTCGCGGCGGCCCGGCTATTTGATGAAGAGGATCTCCGCGTACCGCGGCAGCGGCCAGAGGTCGTCCGCAACGACCCGCTCGAGCCTGTCGGCGACCTCCCGAACCTCGTTCATCGCCGGAATTACCCGGTCACGCATGTAGATGGCGTGTTCGAGCACGTCGTCGTGCGGCTGGTTCTCTTCGAGGTTGGCGGACTCGAGCTTCTTGATCGCCTCCGTGAACTCCTCGACCAGCTCAGAGGTCTCACCGGCCAGGACTTCGAGCTCGGCGCTGCGGAGCATCGCAAGATGGCGTGCCGCCGCCGGCAGCAGCATCGTGCGCGCGATTGAGGCGGCGGTCTCCGCCTCAATGTTGAGCTTCGTCACGTACTGCTCGAGCGACACGTCGTAGCGAGAGTGGAGCTCGCGCGCGGAGAGAACCCGGTATTCCGAGAACACGGACGTCGTCTGGTCGTCAAGCATGTAGGGCAGTGCGTCAGGCGTGGCTCGCAGGTTGAGGAGTCCTCGCGACTCCGCCTCGGTGTGCCACTCGTCGGAATAGTTGTCGCCACCGAAGATGATCTGCTTGTTGGCGGCGTAGCTGCGCTGCAGGATCGGCGGTAGTGCGGCCTCGATGCTCTTACCGCTCTCGAGCTCGCGCTCGAGCTCCGTGGCGAGCTCGTCGATGGACTCCGCGGCGATCGTGTTGAGCACGGTGTTCGGGAACGACAGCGACATGCTCGACCCGAGCGCACGGAACTCGAACTTGTTGCCGGTGAACGCGAACGGGCTGGTGCGGTTGCGATCCCCGCCGTGCATCGGGAGCGGCGGGAGCACGGGGGTGCCCAGACCCAGGAACGATCCGGGCTTGGACTCGCCCGCAACGCCGCGCTCGATCGCTCCGAACACTTCCTCGAGCTGGGTGCCCAGGAAGATCGAGATGATGGCCGGGGGCGCCTCGTTCGCGCCCAAGCGGTGGTCCTGACCCGGCGAGGCAATCGATGCCCGCAGCAGCCCCTGATGCTTGTTGACAGCCTGGATCACGGCCGCGCAGAAGAACAGGAACTGGAGGTTCTCGTGCGGGGTATCACCGGGATCGAGCAGGTTCTCGCCGGAGTCGGTGGACATCGACCAGTTGTTGTGCTTGCCCGAGCCGTTGACTCCGGCGAACGGCTTCTCATGCAACAGGCACACCAGCCTGTACCGGCGCGCGACGTTCTGCATCACCTGCATCGTCAGCTGCTGGTGGTCTGAGCCGACGTTCGAGTTCTCGAAGATCGGGGCCACCTCGTACTGGTTGGGCGCGACCTCGTTATGGCGTGTCTTGACCGGCACTCCGAGCTTGGCCAGCTCGCGCTCGGTCTCGAGCATGCACGCGAGGATCCGCTCGGGGATCGAGCCGAAGTAATGATCGTCGAGCTCATGCCCCTTCGGCGGCTTGGCGCCGAACAGCGTCCGGCCCGTGGTGATCAGGTCGGGGCGCTCGAAGTAGTACTGCTCATCGATCAGGAAGTACTCCTGCTCGGGCCCAACGGTGGTGAACACCCGCTGCGCGCTCTGATTGCCGAACAGGCCGAGTGCACGGACGGCGGATTTCGACAGGGCCTCCATCGATCGCAGCAGCGGGATCTTGTGGTCGAGCGCCTCGCCGGTCCAGGAGGCAAACGCGGTCGGGATGCACAGCAGGGCGCCGTTCGGGTTCTCGAGAATGAATGCGGGTGAGGTCGGGTCCCACGCGGTGTAGCCGCGGGCTTCGAAGGTTGCGCGGATGCCGCCGGTCGGGAAGCTCGATGCGTCGGGCTCCCCCTGGATCAGCTCCTTGCCCGAGAACTCCGCCAGCGCGGTGCCCTCATCGGTGGGTGCGTAGAAGCTGTCGTGCTTCTCCGCGGTCGAGCCGGTCAGCGGCTGGAACCAGTGCGTGTAGTGGGTCGCGCCGCGTTCCAGTGCCCACTCTTTCATCGCCAGCGCGACGGCGTCGGCCAGCGAGGTATCGAGCGCCTCACCCCGCGCGAGCGTGTGCTGCAGGCGGCGGAAGATGTCCCTGGGGAGCCGCTGGCGCTGCACCGCGGGGCTGAACACGTTGGCGCCGAAGATCTGGTTGTCCGGGGCTGTGAGATCGGGAGCGCCGAGGGCCCCACCGTTAGGGGTCCAGCGTGCGGCAAGGACGTTCTGCTGGCGGATCTGAGGCATGCGGTTCGCTTTGTTCCTTCCTATGGGCCGCGGGCAACGGGACAGGCGGTATGTCCCGCTCGCAGGTCTGCTTACGAGAGCCGGCCCCTTGACGAGGCCTCGAACGAAATGTAGGCGATCGTCCGGGCGCTGGACATTGTCCAATTGGCCAAACCGTCGCAAATACCGTTCGCCGTTGGGCGAACACGACCGGATCGTCGGGATACTCGGCGGGCAATGCCGTTCGATCCCGCATCAGGGCCCGTCCCGTTCGTGGCCTCCGAGGAGCGCTACACGCGCATGGAATACCGGCGGTGCGGTCGCAGCGGACTAAAGCTGCCGCCGATCTCGCTCGGGCTGTGGCAGAACTTCGGCGACGACCGCCCCCTGGTCACCAGCCGGGCGATCCTGCGCCGCGCGTTCGATCTCGGCATCACCCACTTCGATCTGGCCAACAACTACGGGCCGCCGTACGGCAGCGCCGAGATCAACTTCGGGCGGATCTTCGCCGAGGATTTCGCTCGCTGGCGTGATGAGCTCGTGGTCTCCACCAAGGCCGGCTACGACATGTGGCCCGGTCCCTACGGCAACTGGGGCTCACGCAAGTACCT
>JALYZY010000217.1 GCA_030948665.1 Actinomycetota bacterium
GGCACGCGGCGCGGTCAAGCGGGCGATGATGTTGGTGGATCGCGAGAACGGTCGAGGAGCCAGTGTCATCTTCTGCGACAGCCAGGAGGATCTGCGACGCGTCGACGAGGCGATGAACCAGATGAGCCCGCCGAGCGGTGGGGGCTCACGACTTGGCGTTGAGATGTACGAGGTAGCAGTCGACGAACAGCCCTCCTAGCACGGGCCGGCCCCGTAGCTGAGGGACGGGCCCGCCTCTACTGCAGAGGCTGCCGCTCTGTCGCCGCTGCAGCCACGGGGAGCCGGCTTCCGCTTCAGGAGTCGGCCGACCTGAAGCGGTCGTCACGACGCGTGCGCCGACGTTCGATTTGCTGGCCGGTAGTTTCGTGGCTTTCGGCAGCCTCAGACGACCGAGCCCAGGCGGGTGCGAAGCTGACTTGTCAATCGGTCCAACCCGCATCGATCTCGTCGGGAAAGACGGTCATCCAGTAGTCGGGCAGGACGTCCTTCAGCGGCTTCCAGACGGCAATCGTTGGATCGTTAACGTCTGCGCCTGCGACAAGCAGGCTGGGACCATAGGCGGCAAGGCGTTCCCGGCAGACCCCGCAGGGACTGAGACCAGCACCCTGCCTCCCGGCTCTCGATGCAGACAGACCGACGCGAGGATGGATCTGCCCAGCCGAAACGCGGCGCTGTAGGCCTCAATCTCGTGTCAGACCTGGACTGAGGAGTTGATCGCTTCGGGGGCGGTACCAGTCAGGATCGTGCCGTCGTCGAGCAGCATCGCCGCCGCGCCGTGGTGATCGTCGTCATCAAAGCGGTCGCGGATCAGCGACCGGCAATCATCAACCGTCGCAGCAAGCTCTGCCTCTTTCACAGGAGCCGATCTTACGGGCGTGCTTGCCTCGCTCATCCCGCTGTCGTGCTCGGAGAAGGCGAATCGCTGGCCGATTGCCGCCCTGGTGAGAGACCTGCTTAGCCTGAATGCGCTCTCGATGCCGAGTATGCACCGCCTGTGCGGGACGTCGACGGGGGAGGGACGCGACGCGCTAAGTTGACCGAGCGTGATGCTTGCCCGCCCCTCGCTCATCGAGTTCCCCGCCGATGATCCAGAGCGGGCGCGACGGTTCTGGTCGGGCGTGCTGGACGCGCAGCTCACCGTTCGGTCGGGCCTCGAGGGCGAGGGCTGGCAGACCCACGGGACCCCCACCGACGTCGGGATACACGCGCGCGGGCGCGGGCCCGGCGATTCGTACTCGCTGCCGTACTTCGCCGTCGCGGATCTAGCGGGCGCACTCCTGCGCGTCGTCGAGCTCGGCGGCGTCGTCGTTCATCCCGGTGAGCGGTTCGCCGTGTGTCGCGATTCGGAGGGCAGCCCGTTCGGTCTCGCTCACGACGATCCCGACCTCGAAGGCTGACCGGCCGCGCGCCCAGGCGCCACTGGTAATTCTTGTGCGCGGTGGGGTGCCTCGGGGCTGACTCACAATCCCGTCGTTCAGGGGCACAGAGCGTCGCGGAACCCGGGTTCTGGGAACCCTATTCGCGGCTTGGCGTACGCACGATCTGGCCGGTCAGGCAGCGGACCACGTTGTAGTTGATGCGCACTTCGACGTAGTCCCTGACGAACGCGACCGTGTCCAGGTCACCTTCGAGTACCAGCGCGAGGGTCGCTTCGCTTACACACTGGCATCGTCTCAGACATGGTCGGATCGCATCAGCCCTGCCTCCTCCCAGCCGGGATCTCGTCATCTGCTTGCTGCCGCTCTGTCGCCCAGGCGGCCACGAGCAGCGGGCTTCCGCTCTGACCCGCCGGCCGGGAATAGCGGGAGTCCTACGTCCGGCTCAACCGGTTCGACCGGCGCTCGGTGGTTCGTGGAGGGGGAAGTCTTCTCGGCGGCTGGCCGAGACGACCAGTGGTCCTCAGAACCGACACAGATTTCCGCGTCGACCGTCACTGCTGCTTTCGCAACAACGCGTATACCAACGCTCGTGGTATCGCCGTCGTTCAGTGGGTCGCCGCGATCGCGAGAATGGTGGGAGCCCCAGGCGAGACGGATCCAAGGAGAGCAGCATGTTCGAGTCCCCCGCCCAGACCGAGACGCGATGACGACAACGGCACAGCGCGCACGCCAGTTGATGGAGCGCACCGGCACACATCCGGTCATCAGCCTGTACCTCGACCTCGACCCGACGCGTTTCGCCACTCCTCCCGCCCGCGCCAGCCAGGTTCGCTCGCTGCTCGATGAGGCTCGGCATCTGTCGCAGCCGCTCGCGCTCGACCACGACGGCCGCGCCACGCTCGAGGCCGACCTCGGTCGCGTCGAGGCCGAGCTCGGATCTGAGGATCTGCCGGTGTCCGGCGCTCGCGGGCTGGCCGTGTTCTGCTCGGGCGCCGACGACGTGTACGAAACCGTCGCGCTCACCGCCCCGACCGCGTCTGAGGTCTTCGTCGCCCCGGTCGCACACGTCGAGCCGCTCGTGACCGCGCCCACCCTCGGTCGCTGGTGCGCGGCGGTCGTCTCCAGCGACGACGCCGAACTGCTCGAGGGCGATGGCGCGACGATCACCGCCCGCGGCGGCTCGAGCACCTACGTCCGTGGCGACAATCAGTCGGGGGACGCGCAGACCCACGCGCGTGAGCAGGACATCGAGGATCACCTGTTGAAGGTCGTGGCCGAGCTGGAGAGTCGGCTTCACCGCGATCGCTTCGAGCTGCTGGCGCTCTCAGGTCCGGTCGAGGTCGTCTCACGGCTGCAGTCGCTGCTGCATGACGATCTCAGCGCCGTGCTCGCCGGCAGGTTGGCGCTGGACCCGTCCGCCGCCTCCGACGTTGACGTGGTGGTGGCGATCGAGGAGCTGGCCGGCGAGCGCCGCGCGGCCGCACGGACCGACGCGCTCGACACGTTGCGCAGTCGTCTAGCCGGACGCGAGCGGGTCGCCGCTGGCACCGAGGAGGTTCAGCGCGCCCTGGTCCAGCGGCGCGTGGCGACGCTGTTCCTCGGCCGCGACTTCGGGGACGCGGACAACCGTCGCGAGGCGGTCGTGCAGACCGCGCTGCTGCAGGACGCGGAGGTGCTCGCGTTCGACGAGCCGCTGGCGGAGCTGCCATCAACGCGGCCGATCGCGGCGCTGTTGCGATTCTGAACTAGACCGGGTGTGTGCGGGCGCGGGCCGCCGTCCGGCCACGCCCGGTCGACGTGTCCGATCATCGCGAGGACCGCTAAGCATGGCCCTCGGCCCCGGCGCCATAGGCGATGACGAGAGATCCTTCTGCCCCACGACGGTCCGCGACGTCGCGTGCAACCTGCAGGATCTGCGCCTCGCTAACCGGGCCGGCGTCGCCTGGAGCTGCTCCCATCGGCCCGGAACGTACCAACTGTCAGACGCTTCTAGTCCCTGGACGGAGCCCGCTCCGATGCAATCAACACCGGCGTTTGCGCGAGCTGAGACGCTTCTGCTCCGTCGCCTTTGCAGCCACGACGTCGCGACTACTGCTTCGACTCCGACGCGGGGAGAAGCAGAAGCCTGACCTCGCGGGAATCCCGCCGATCACGCTGCCCATCCTTCGTGAGGCTGTCGCGTAAAGCGGTTCTGTCCGGCCGAGTTAATTGACTTCTGGGATGCCCCAGAATTTCATCGAGTCAGATCGTGAGCAGGCGTTTTTGTTGCCGCTGTCGTTGCGGGATTGGCTGCCTGAGGATCATCTGGCGTGGTTTGTGATCGCAACGGTCAGCCAGCTGGACCTTGATGCGTTCTATGCGGCCTATCGCGCGGACGGTCACGGCCGCCCGGCCTACGACCCGTCGATGATGGTGAGCCTGCTGAGCTACGCGTATGCGACCGGGGAGTTCTCCTCGCGTGGGATTGAGCGTCACTGTCGCCAGGACATCGCCTACCGGGTGATCACTGCCAATGAGGTGCCAGATCACGCGACGATCGCCAGGTTCGTGCACCGTCACCAGGACGCGCTGGCCGGCCTGTTCACCGCGGTGCTCGAGTTGTGCGGCAAGGCCGGACTGGTC
>JALYZY010000196.1 GCA_030948665.1 Actinomycetota bacterium
TCCGGACGCCGCAGCTCGTCCGCCGCGCGAGCCCGCCGGAGCTCGCGAGTCGCCTCCCCTTCGACCCGGGCTTTAGCAGGATGCTTGCAAGCACACGATGCCCGGGTTTGGCGGAGGTTGGGGACTCGGTGGTCGTACCGGCGCCAGACCTGCTTGATGGCGAGTCGGCGCACATCGATCCCCCGGCCGAGCCCGACAGACTGTCGGCCCGCAGGGAATCGCGGGATGTGGAGGAGCACTGGCAATGGAAGCGCGGCGGAAGCCAGCGGTCATCTCCGTGATGCTGATCGTCGCCGACGCAGGGGCAGCGGTCGGCTGGTACAAGGGCGCGTTAGGCGCGACTGAGCTCTGGAACCTCGGGGGCGTGGCCGCCCTGGAAATCGACGGTGCCCGGTTCTTCCTCCACGAGGTGAACCCGAACAGCCCAGCCGAGGCCAGCCCTGACCGGGTCGGTGCCACGAGCACGCGGATCGAGTTGTTCGTCGATGATCCGGACGGCTTGCGGGAGCGTGCAATCGCTGCAGGCGCGAGCCCGGGATCGGAGGTCGAGGATCACCAGCACTCGTGGGGAACGCACCGCCAAGGAGGCTTCCGCGACCCCTTCGGCCACAATTGGTCGGTCGGCGACCGCTCTCCACTCAGACGCCCGGCGCACTGAACACCGGCGAGACCTGCTTCCACCAGCGGGAGACACATCTCGTCAGGGCGGCGACCTGTCCCCGCTTCGCGCGTGGGAAGGGGCCCGTGACGGAGCGGCGGGGGGGATCATCTCCCTGCGGCTTGTCGTCAGTCGGTCTCCCCCGGTGTGATGAGTCCGCTTTCGTAGGCGACCGCGACGAGTCCTGCCCGGTCGTGGCAGTCTAGCTTGCGCAGGATGTTGCGGACGTGGGTTTTGGCAGTGAGCGGGCTGATCACCAGGTGGCCGGCGATCTGGTCGTTGCTGAGGCCGCGGGCGATCAGGATCAGGATCTCGCGTTCGCGGTCGGTCAGCTCCGCCAGCGCTGGAGGCGGTGTGGTTGGGTCTCGACGGGCTGCGAACTCGGCGATCAGGCGGCGGGTGATGTTGGGTGAGATGAGCGCGTCGCCGGCGGCGACCACCTCGATCGCGTGCAGCAGCTCCCGGCGGGGGGTGTCCTTGAGCAGAAAGCCGCTGGCGCCCGCGCGCAGCGCGGCGTAGACGTATTCATCGAGATCAAAGGTGGTGAGCACCAGCACTCGGGTTCGCTGGAGCGTCGGGTCGGTGCAGATCAGCTTGGTGGCCTCCAGCCCGTCGAGCCCGGGCATGCGGATGTCCATCAGAATCACGTGCGGGAACACGCGGCGAGCGAGGTCGACGGCGTCGCGGCCGTTGTTGGCACGACCGGCCACGAGCATGTTCTGTTGCGCGTCGATCAGCGCGGCGAATCCGTCGCGGACCGCCGCCTGGTCGTCGGCGACGAGCACCTGGATCATCGGTGGGGTTCGTACGGCAGCTCGGCGTGTACGCGAAATCCATCCGGGATCGGGCCGGCCTGGAGAGTCCCGCCGATCGTGATCGCGCGTTCGCGCATCCCCACGATCCCGACCCCCACCGGGCTTGAGCTGCCGTTCGATCCGGCTCCCCGGCCGTTCTCGATCGCGAGCGACAGCTCGCCGGCGTTGAAGTTGAGGCTGATTTGGACGGGGGCGCCGGGCGCGTGACGGCGGGCGTTTGTCAGCGACTCCTGCACGATCCGATAGGCCGCCAGCGACGGACCGTCGGAGAGAACGGCAGGCTCCGCCCCGGTCACCTTGAATCGCACGTCCAAGCCCGACTGGACGGCGCGTTCCACAAGCTCCGCGATGTTCTGGATCCCGGGAGCGGGGGCGCGAGGGGACTCGGGATGCTCAGGATCGCGGAGCACGCCGAGAATCGAGCGCAGCTCGCCGATCGCGCCATGGCTAGCTTGCTCGATCCGCTCCAGCGCCTCCCGCGCCTCGCCGTCGTCAGCCCGCTCGGCCGCGGCACCGGCCTGCACGTTGATCTCGGTGAGCGTGTGCGCGACGACGTCATGCAGCTCGCGCGCGATCCGGATTCGCTCGTGCTCTGCGCGCCGGTCGGCTTCCTGTGCGCGGGCTTGCTCTGACAGCTCGAGACGCTCCATCAGCAGGGCTAGGTTGGAGCGGTGGGCGCGGATCGCCTCAGCCGCGAGCAGGGGGATCGCCGCGAGCAATACGTGCCCGAGCGTCTGGACGATCCCGGGCCGCCCCGAATGCAGCAGGTCGGCGATCAGCACCGCAGCCACGGCCGCCAGCCCGGCGAGCAGACGCGAGCGCCGGCCGCGCGTCAGCGCGAGCGAGTACAACGCGACCGCCGGGGCGAGCACCGCCACGGTCCCGGCGGCGGGGTCGACGTGGAACAGCACCGCTACCAGTGCGCCCGATACCGCGAGTGTCCACGCTGGCCAGCGTCGCCGACCCCACAGCACGGCTGCCGCGCCGAGCCCGAGGGCGACCGGCGCCAACCGAGCGCTATGGCCGCCGTGCAAAAACACGCCGACCGTGATCACCGCACCGACCAGAACCGGCACGGCCGCATCGACCAAGGCTTCGTGGCGACGGTGCACCGAGGGGCGAATCTAGCGCCAGCGCGGGCAGCCGACATACCCCAGCCGGGGTAGATCGAATACCTCGCTGGGACGATGTGGCCCCAAACCCCGAAGGCCACCATCCGAGCATGGACGAGCAGCGGCTCACCACCCGCGACGCCCCAGAGCAGGACCACCCAAGCGTCGGGCCTCGGACGCCGGTCGTCCGAGTCCGAGGGTTGACCAAGCGCTACGGCGACGTGACCGCCGTCGATGACGTGTCGTTCACGCTCGAGCCGGGGACGATCACCGCGTTCCTGGGCCCGAACGGTGCCGGCAAGACCACGACGCTCAGGCTGCTGCTCGGACTCGCGGAGCCGACCGCCGGGCAGGCGCTCGTGTTCGGCCGACGCTACCGGGAGCTGCAGGACCCAATCCGCAAGGTCGGTGCAGTGCTCGAGTCCGGCGACTTCGCCCCAGGACGCTCGGGGCGCAACCATCTGCGCGCGCTCGCGCTCGCCACGGGGATCACGTATCAGCGAGTCGAGGAGCTGCTCGAACTCGTCGAGCTCGAGCGAGCCGCCGAACGGCCCGTGAAGACTTACTCGCTGGGGATGCGCCAGCGGCTCGGTTTAGCCGCCGCGCTGCTCGGCGACCCCGAGCTGCTGGTGCTCGACGAGCCGGCGAACGGGCTTGACCCCGCCGGTGTGCACTGGCTCAGAGGCTTCCTGCACCAATTCGCGGCCGACGGGCGGACGGTCTTGATCTCAAGCCACGTGCTGGCCGAGGTCGCCCAGACCGTGCAGAGCGCGCTGATCATCACCGGTGGGCAGCTAGTCGGAAACATCGCGCTTGACCAGCTGCAGGACGGCGCCCGGTCGCTTGAGGCCAGATATCTGGAGCTGACAGGGGCGCTGTGAGCCAGCTGATTCGCTCCGAGCTGCTCAAGCAGCGCACCACCCGCACCAGCCTGCTGTTGCTGGGTTGGATGGCAGGGCTGATTCTGCTCATAGTGCTCCTCCACGTCTTCAGCCTCAGCACATCGCACATCTCAACCGCGGACGGGCAGCTGAAAGTAGTCGGCTGGGGGACCAGCATCGGAGCGCTGTTCGCCTCGCTGCTCGGGGCGATGTCGATCACCGCAGAGATTCGGCACGGCACGATCCGCCCGACGTTCCTGGCGACCCCCCGGCGCGAGTGGGTGATCGCGTCCAAGCTCGCCGCTGCCGCGCTCACCGGCCTGGGGGTCGGCCTGCTGGCCGAGGGATTGACCGCCGGCATCGAGGCGGCGGGGCTCGGCGTGCGAGGGATCGACATCCAGCTGACCGCAGGCGGCTACCTCCAGCTGCTGGCAGGTGGCGCTGCGGCCGGCGGGCTGTTCGCGGCGATCGGCCTCGGCGTCGGCGCTGTCGTCCGCCAGCAGACAGGCGCGGTCGTCGGCCTGTGCGTGTGGCTTCTGCTGATCGAGACGACGCTGATCGGCAACGTCCCCTCGGCCGGCAAGTTCGCCCCCGGCGCCGCCGCCGGGGCGATCGCCGGCGCCGTGCAAACCCAGTCCGCCAGCCAGCTCGTCGCCCCCGCGATAGGCGTGCTGCTGCTCGCCGCCTACACCATGATCGCAGCCGCGGCGGGGGTGGCCTTTACCAACCGCCGCGACGTCGCCTGAACCGCACCTTTACCAGAGGAGGACGCCAATGCACCGAGGCCCGTCTGACCACGATCCAACCGGGACAAACGCGCCCGAGCGGGATGCGCCACGACCGTTGTCACAGAGCGATCCGCCACCCGACGCCGCTACCAGGAGCCGCCCGCCGCTACTGATCAGCATCGTCGTCGTGCTTCTGGTGACCGGCTTCGTCGCATTGCACCTAACCGGCGTCCTCGGTCCCGGCTCCCATTAGGGCAACCCGCGACCCGGAAAAAGTCTATGACCGCACGCGGCACCCAGCTCTCGGCAACCGCCGATTGGCAGATCTCCGACCTGATCGAGCTGCTCTCCACCCGCGGCGACGCCGCCCTGAGCCTCCCGTGCCCCGGCCGGGAAAAGCTAGGCGACGGCAGCGTCGCAGCCGTCGCGCGCCACACCGCCGACACCTACCACCGGATCGCCGCCTTCATGCACGGCCGCCGCGACAGCGGACCCCATGGTGAAGCCGGACACGACCTTTCCTGGAGGACGGAGAACATCGAGCTCCGGCAGTTACTCGACAAGCTCCGCGCCGCACGACGCGCCCTGAGCCTGCTCGCCGAGCTGACCGACGAGCAGCTCGACAGCATTCCGCCAGCCGGCTCCGCGAGATTCTGCGACGGCCAAAGACCCCTCGAGGAGGTCGTCACCAGCATGCTCAAGCATCAGCGCCATCAGATCGACGCCGTGAAGGCAGCAACCGCATGAGCGGCACACGGACCAGTCCGCCTCGCAACAACTGTCGCCCGGTTAGCCGCCTGTCCCGCCCTGCCCGTCCCCCGAGCATTGGCCGCAATGTGGCCAGAGTTCCGGAATCCGCGGAACTTGACCATGACCGGGCCCGGGTGGTTGCAAGCCTCTTGCTAACGCCTGGGTCGAAGCGGAAGCGACCGACGAAGCTCCCGGCCGGACGAGTTGCGGCGACCAAGCGCTGGACTCGGCGGACTCCTCCTCCTCGATACAGCGGAAGCGCTTGAGCGTTGATTTCGG
>JALYZY010000231.1 GCA_030948665.1 Actinomycetota bacterium
TCGCCGCTTCTCGGAACCTATGTTTGCGCCAGTTCCGGGCGCGGTCGGCGTTCCAGGGAGAACCGTCCGGCGAGGGGAAGACGAGATCCGTTGGTGCGTTACACGCCGTAGCGTTCCGCCACGCAGCGACTGCGCGCCGCGGTCTCCGGCCGCAGCGATGACTTGCGCCCGCACCCCAACCCGACGGCATCCCGGCGAGCAACATCGATTAAGAGCACGCCTACAGCCCAAAGCGCAGACTCCAGCGCTCGAACCTCGAACGCCTCCACCACATCATGACCACCGTGTAACGAAGCCGACCTCAGACGACTCCTCCCTCGGCGCTCGCCTCGGGCGTGTTGCGCGTCGGCTGGTCGACCTCGTGGGAGGCGGCCCGCTCGCGAGGCTCCGGCCGCGAGGGTTCGACCCTCTGCGCGCGGGGTACCGGCTCGCTGGCGCCTTGAGGGTTAGCCGGGTCGAGGCTGTAGGCCGCGCCTTGGACCTCCAGGCCGGTGATTTCTGTGCGCTTTCGCTGGAGCGCCTGCCGGCGCTGGTGCTTGCGCTGGATCCTGGCGTTTCGCCGCTCGCGAACTAGCTCGCGTCGCTCTGAGTCGAACTTCAGCATCGAACCCATCAGGGCCTCCTTGTCGTATGGGCGAGCCTCTTCCGGGCTCGCGGGTGCGTGATTTGGGCTCGCGCCACCCCGCGCGAGTCTCGGTTGGCATTTCGCGAGACCGCCGCCGGTCTGATGCGCCCCGCAGCGACCTAACGACCTGCCGCCCGCGCTCCCCCGGGCGCGGGGGGCGCGGGCCCTTCGGATCCGGCGTGCAGCCCGGCTTCTACGCTGGCTTACGTTCAGTACATGGATCAGCCGGCGGCTGCAGACACCCGTATCCGTCGGGTGCCCTGGCATTGCGCGCACCGCCACCGGGCAGACACCCGTATCCGTCCGGTGCCCTGGCATTGCGCGCAGCGCCACCGGGCACCGCTGCAGTCGGTCCACGGCCCGCGAACACAGCGTGTACAAGCCACCACCGCCACCGGTGGGTGGGACACAGCTTCCGGCTCGATGCCGGTGCTCGGTTTGCTCCCATCGAGTCGGCCAGGTTCGTGTGTCATGGCAGATACCTCCCGTGAATCGTGCGGCCGGACCGTCCGGGCGGCCGAGATTGCACGTCAGGGCCTTTCGTAGTACCGGCGCGGATTTGCACGGTTACCGAAAGACGCGGTTCGAGGACCGGATCCGCGATCGTGTCGCCATCGCTGAACCGCCTCGTCGTGTTAGACGCGGCGCTTCGGGACTCCGCCGACGGCGTCAGAACCGCGTTAGAAGCGGCCAGGGACCGGAGATCCCGCGTCTCAGCACCATTAGGCGCAGCTGACGATCAGGCCCGTCTGCTTCCACTCGCTCGAGCCTGAAAGCAGCAGCCGGCCGCTGGTGGCCGGGTTGCCGACGATGCAGAAGTGCGGTCGCACTGCCATCCGGTCCCTTTTGAATGCCGCCTGGGACGACTCGTGGGACTGATGGCGAACTGCACGGACGTTGCTGCTGGACTGTCGCGGCTACGCAGCGAGCGCTGAAGCATACGTTCCGAGCAGCCAGGGAATCGGCTAGGTTCGACCGGCGGCTCACGAGTTCGGGCATATCCTCTCCGGGTCACGGAAAAAGGACAAGGATGCGATCAGGCGAGGCTTCGCGGGTCATGTCGGTAGAAGTGGTGTAGCGAGCGCCGCGTAGTGGTTCCGACCACCGTGGCGTCCAAGCTCGTCGGTCTGTTCCCGCAGTCCGATGAGAAGGAGCACCACGATGGCCGAGGATCGAAGGATGACCGTTGCTGATGTCGCCGTCCGGGTGATGGCCGGCGAGCATGGCGATTTTGTGCGTGATGCGGTCGCGCTTGTCGCTCGGGAGTTGATGGAGGCGGAGATCACCGCAGAGGTCGGCGCGGAGCTCGGAGAGGTGTCCGAGAGCCGGGTCACGCACCGCAATGGCTATCGCTCTAGGCCGCGGGAGACCCGGGCTGGTGAGATTGAGCTGTTGATCCCCCGCAAGCGTCAGGGGCCGGCGTATTTCCCGAGCTTCTTGGAGCCGCGTCGGCGCTCTGAGCAGGCGATCGTGGCGGTTGTGCTGGAGGCGTATGTCAACGGGGTGAGCACTCGGAAGGTCGACCGGCTGGTGGAGCAGCTCGGCATCCAGGGGATGACCAAGGACCGCGTCTCTGCCTTGTGCCGGGGGTTGGATGAGCAGGTCGAGGTGTTCCGTCAGCGCCCGCTTGAGGGTGCCTACCCGTACTTGTGGCTTGATGCCAAGCTCGTGAAGGTTCGCTCCGGCGGGCATGTGCGCTACAAGGCGCTGGTCGTGGCCTATGCCGTGCACGAGACCGGGGTCAGGGAGGTGATCGGTCTGGATATCGGCGAGGTCGAATCAGGCGGCTTCTGGATTGAGTTCCTGCGCTCGCTCAGGGCCCGAGGCCTGGCGGGAATTCGCCTGGCCGTCTCGGACCATCACGAGGGGCTCAAGCACGCGATCTGCCAGGTGCTCGCCTGTCCGTGGCAGCGGTGCACCGTCCATTTCGTTCGCAACATGCACGCCCACTGCCGCCGCCACCAACGCGGTCTCGTCTCAGCCGCGCTCCGTGAGGTGTTCAACGCCGAGGATCAGGGCCAGGCCCGCGAGCGAGTCGGGCACGTGATCGAACGCCTCCAGCCGTTAGCACCGAAGGTCTGCCAACTGCTCGAGGGCGCCGAAGAGGACCTAATCGCCTTCTACCGCTTCCCCCGCGAGCACTGGACCAAGCTCAGAAGCACCAACCCGCTTGAGCGGGTCAACAAAGAGATGGCCGGCGCACCGACGTCGTCGGCATCTTCCCCAACGACCCCGCCGCGATCCGACTCGTCGGCGCGCTGCTGATCGAACAAAACGACGAGTGGATCGTCGCCCGCCGCTACCTCTCCGTCGAATCCATGACCCTGATCCTCGACGACCGACGGACCGAGGAAGACTCACTCACACAACAACTTCAAAAGGAGGTCGCCGAACTCAACGCCGCCTGAGGCGAAACGCCTAACGACGAGCTCGAGCGTTACACCACATCAGACGACTTGACTGCTTCGCGTCTTAGGGTCGGCGGGATCAGGCCGCTGCTTTGGGTCCGCCAACTTGTGAAGCAGAGGGCTCGGTCGTAGCCGCCTGTGGGCGAGCGGTCGTCTCGGCGTCGCCAGCTCCGGCAGACGTCCAGTCCTGGCGGGAGCTAATTGGGTTCACCGCATGAATTGCCGACACGGATCGATATGTTCGTGGCGGCAAGTCAACGGCGGCCTGGAGCGGCGTGTTGGCGCAGAAATCATGCCAGGACGGCGATTTGGATCGTCTACGGGACCTTGGGCGCTGTTCTCGCTGCCTATCTCGCGTTGCTGTTGCTTGATCCGGGGCACCAATATTCGACGCTGGTTGATGGCTGGTTGATCGTCGCGGTGGAGCTCGTCGCTAGTGGCTTGTGCCTGGCCCGCGGTCTGCTTTGGCGGTCCGGACGGCCGGTGGCGCTGACGCTGGGCGCCGGGCTGCTCGCCTGGTCCCTCGGGGATCTTGCGCTGACGATCGAGTCTCTCGGAGGGTCAACGCCTCCAACCCCATCGGCGGCCGATGCGTTCTACTTGGCGTTTTTTCCGCTGGCATATGTCGCTGTGGTGTTGTTCGTCCGGCAGCAACTCAGTCAGTTGTCAACGCCGAGCTGGCTTGACGGCGCGGTGGCAGGCTTCGGGGCCGCGGCGGTCTGTGCCGCCTTCGCGTTTGACAGTGTCCTGCGGCTAAGCGGTGGAGGCGCGCTGGCGGTGGCCGTCAAGCTGGCCTACCCGATCGGGGATCTGCTGCTGCTAGTCCTGGTCGTCGGCAGCACCGCGGTGCTGACCGGCC
>JALYZY010000029.1 GCA_030948665.1 Actinomycetota bacterium
CCGGCGGTGATCTCGATCGAGCGTCGCGCCTTTCCGACTCCCTGGTCACTGGCCATGTTCGTGCTGGAGCTGGCCAAGCCGTCGGGGATCTACCTCGGCGCCCCGGCTCGCGGGCGGGTTGCCGGCTACCTGATCTGCTCCCGCTACGCCGACATCTGGCACCTGATGAACATCGCGGTTGACCCCGGCTGGCGCCGCCGCGGGTTGGGAGCGGCGATGCTGAGCGAGATGCTCAGCCGGATCGGCGAGGACGGCGCGTGCACGCTCGAGGTCCGCACCTCCAACTCGCCGGCCATCGAGCTCTACGGGCGGTTCGGCTTCCGGGCCGCCGGAACCCGGCCCCGCTACTACCGGGACACTGGCGAGGATGCCCTGATCATGTGGCGCACCGCCGCTGACCCGTCTGCCACCAGCCCCCAGAGCGCCAGATGATCCTGGCCCTCGAGACCAGCTGTGACGACACCTGCGCGGCCGTAGTCACGCCCGGGGGGGAGGTGCGCGCCAACGTGATCTCCTCACAGGGGGTGCATGACCGCTACGGCGGCGTGGTGCCGGAGATCGCTTCTCGCCAGCACCTCACGCTGATCGGCGCGGTGATCGACGATGCCCTTCACCAGGCCCAGGCGACCCTCGAGCAGATCGAGCTGGTGGCGGCGCTGCTGGTCGGCGCCAGCACGGCCAAGGCGATCGCCGCCTCCCGGGGGCTGCCGCTGGTGGCAGTGGACCATCTCCACGGCCACGTGGCGGCCAGCTTTCTGGCCCCGGAACCGTTCGAGCCGCCATTTCTCAGCCTGATCGCCAGCGGCGGCCACACCCTGCTCGCGAAGGTCACCGACCCGGGGCCACGATTCGAGATCCTCGGCCAGACCCTCGACGACGCAGCGGGCGAGGCATTCGACAAGGGTGCGCGGCTCCTCGGCCTCGGCTATCCCGGCGGCCCCGCGCTCGAGCGTCTCGCCCGCGACGGCGATCCCGGCGCTTTCGAGTTCCCCACGGCTCGCGGAGTCCAGGGGCTCGATTTCTCATTTGCCGGGCTCAAGACGTCGCTCCTTTACCGGATTCGCGATCTCGGAGAAGCTGAGGCTCGCGCCCGACGCGCGGATCTGGCTGCCTCCTACCAGCGGGCGATCGTCGAATCGCTCGTGCTGCGAGCGCAGCGTGGCCTGCGCCAGACCGGACTCGAGTGCCTTGCGGTTGGTGGCGGAGTGGCAGCCAACGGGGTCCTTCGCGCGCGCCTGAGCGAGCTCGGCGTGCGGCTCGAGGTGCCGCCAAAGGAGCTGTGCACTGACAACGCCGCGATGATCGCGAGCGCGGCGCGGTTCGTGAACCCCGTCGACTATCCCGACTATCTCGCTCTCGACGTGTATGCGACGGGCGAGCTGGGGCTCGCCAAGGTATGACCGTCGTCGTCCTCTACGGCCGTGACGGATGCTGTCTGTGCGATGACGCCCGCGAGGTGCTCGAGCGTGCCCGCCGCCGGCGGGACTTCGAGCTCTCAGAGCGGGACATCGAGCAAGATGAGGCCCTGCACCGCGAGTACCTGGAGCGGATTCCGGTCGTTACGATCGATGGGGTGGAGGCCTTCGAGCTGTTTATCGACGAGGCCGAGCTGGAACGTCGGCTCGGTATTGTGGGGTCGGGATGAGCTACACGGTCGGCCGCGGAACCGAGCTTCCCCAGCCCGATGGGGAGAAGCCGGTCGAGAGGCTCTCGCTGGGGGTGGCGGCACGGTTATCGCGCTACCTCCAGGTCCTGACCCAGGCCCGCAAGATGGGCAAGGAGACGATCTCCTCGCAGGAGCTTGCTGACTACACCCACGTCAACTCGACACAGATCCGCCGTGACCTGTCGGGATTCGGGAAGTTCGGCAAACGTGGCGTCGGCTACAACGTGGAGTCGCTCGTCACCCAGATCCGCAAGATCCTCCGCACCTCCGGCCAGCACAACATCGCGCTGTTCGGGGCCGGGCACCTGGGAACCGCGATCGCGACCTCCGACATTTTCGCTGACCACGGCTTCCGCGTCGTCGCGGTGTTCGACGCTGATGAGGCGAAAGTCGGAGCTCAGATCGGATCAATGACCGTCCGACGGAAGTCGGAGATGAGCAGGGTGATCGACGAGGAGGACATCGTCGTGGCAGTGCTTGCGGTGCCATCGGGCGCAGCGCAGGAGCTAGCGGACGACCTGGTCGAGGCCGGGGTGAAGATCATCTTCAACTACTCAGAGGCGTTGCTCCACGTCCCGCCGGAGGTCACGGTTCACACGTCGAGTCCCGCCGTGGACCTGCTGTACGCCCTCTATTTCTACCTCACCTGATTTCGCCCAGCCGTGGATTTCGACCTGGACACGGCCCGCGCGGCCTTCGACGCGTCCACCGACTTCACGGTCGGGCTCGAAGAGGAGTTCGCGCTTGTGGACCCAGAGGGTCTCGGGCTCGTCCAGCGCTTCGAGGAGCTCCGGGACGCGGCAGCGAGCGATCCCGTGCTCGCGGCGTCGATCTCGGGCGAGCTGATCTCCTCCGAGATCGAGATCCGCTCGGGCCGCGGCGACGATCTGACCTGTGCGACTGCCGCCCAGCGCGATCACCGGCGCCGGCTATTCGCGACCGCGACACAGCTCGACATCGCACTCGGCGCCACGGGGACGCATCCCTTCTCGGACTATCGCGAGCAGCGGATCATCGACACCGAGCATTACCGAAGGGTGGAGGAGGGGCTGAAGTACGTCGCATGGCGCAACAACACCTTCTCGCTTCATGTCCACGTGGGAATGCGAGGCGCAGACCGGGCGGTCCTGGTCTGCGACCGACTGCGGCCGGTGCTGCCGCTGCTGCTGGCAATCTCGGCCAACTCGCCATTCGTGGACGGACGCGCCTCCGGACTGCACAGCTCCCGCACTCAGATCTTCACTAAGAGCTTTCCACGATGCGGCGTGCCGGATGCGTTCGGGAGCTGGCGGGCGTTCGCCGACTACGTCGACTTCCTCGTCAAGACCCGCTCGATCATCGAGTACACGCAGGTGTGGTGGTCCGTCCGGCCGCATCCAGCCTTCGGCACGGTCGAAGTGCGGATCTGCGACGTGCAGGGGACTGCCGAGGAGTCAGAGGCACTTGCGGCGCTGATGGTCGCCTGCGTAGCTCAAGCAGCGCGTGAGGTCGATACAGGGCTGCCGTTCGACGATCCGCCGCGTCGCCTGATCGAGGAGAACGTGTGGCGAGCAGTCCGATACGGACTCGATGGGGAGCTGATCGATCTCGAGCGGGCGGAGACCTATCCCGCCCGCGAGGCGGTGTCGCGCTTGCTCAATTGGACTGGCCCTGCTCGTTCGGAGCTGGGAATCGAGATCGTGTTTCCGCCGCTCAACGGCGCCCAGCGCCAGCGCCGGATGATCGACGCCGGCATGGGTCCCGAGGAGGTCTACCGCGCGATGGTCGCGCAGGCCCGGGAGACGTATCCTGCTGGCGAAGTCGAAGTTACGTCATCAGGGAGATGAGACGATGAGCACGATCCGGGACGACGCTCCCTCCGGCCCAGGGCAGCAGCCCACGGAGGAAGAATTGCGGGCTGCCTATGAGGCAGAGATGCGCAACCTGCGCATCGAGCACCTGCTGCTCGAGCACGTGGTGGCGATGGTGAGTCTCGGCATGCGCCGCACGGGTATCTCGCCGGGGACCGAAAGCGAACGGGATCCGGAGCAGGTCCGGGTGGCGATTGAATCGATCCGCGCGCTGATGCCGCTGCTCGAGCAGAACACGCCGGAGCAAGTTGGGCAGATCCGCAGCGCCCTCTCGCAGCTTCAGCTGGCATTCGTCAAGATCGGCGGTCAGCAGGCGGGGGAGGCAGCGAGTTCCGCAGCTCAGCCGCCGTCCGAGCCCGGACAGGTCAAACCGGAGCCCAGCGAGCAGCCGAAGCCAGGCGAGGCTGGCCCTGCACAGCGCAGCGGCCGGCTGTGGGTGCCGGGACAGTAAGAGGGCCAGCGGGAGTAGCGCCGCGGCGCGGGCGTCCCACCGGCGCGTATATCGCTGGGGCGCGCTAAACTCACCCGCCGGGCCTCCGCTCCACCAGCATGGGCGGCGGCCTTTTCGCAGTTATTGGCCGCGCTTACCGCGCCTCAGAGCCGAAAGCCAAACTTCCCTCCGGAGGATCCTCTTGTCTAGCTTCCTGACGCACCACGGCGTCGTAATCGCCCTAGTGTGCGCCGGTGCCGCGCTCGTGTACGGCGCGCTTACCTCGCGAGCGCTTCTGGCCCTGTCGCCGGGTAATGAGCGGATGCGCTCGATCTCCCTAGCGGTGCAGGAAGGCGCCCGCGCATATCTGAACCGGCAGTACACGACCATCGCCGCGGTCGGGGTGGTCCTGTTCATCGTCCTGATCCCAGTGCAGAACATCCGCGTGGCGATCGGGTTCGCGATCGGTGGACTGTTGTCCGCAGCCGCCGGCTACATCGGCATGAACGTGTCAGTGCGCGCCAACGCGCGCGTGGCTGAGTCCGCCCGCTCAGGCGTGTCTCGCGCCCTCGCCGTGGCTTTCCGAGGCGGCGCTGTGACCGGACTGCTCGTCGTGGGGCTCGCACTGCTCGGCGTCGCCGGCTACTACGGCGTCCTGACATGGATCGCCGGGGAGAGCCAGCGCCACGCGGTCGACGCATTGATCGGCCTCGGCTTCGGCGGCTCCCTGATCTCGGTCTTCGCCCGGCTCGGGGGAGGGATCTTCACCAAGGCCGCCGACGTCGGAGCCGACCTCGTCGGAAAGATCGAGGCGGGGATCCCCGAGGACGATCCCCGCAACCCCGCCGTGATCGCCGACAACGTCGGGGACAACGTCGGCGACTGCGCCGGCATGGCGGCCGACCTGTTCGAGACCTACGCCGTGACGGCCGTTGCGGTCATGTTGCTCGGGGTGCTCCTGTTCAGGCAACAGTCCGCTGTCGCGCTGTTCCCGCTGGTGCTCGGCGCGGTCTCGATCGTCGCCTCGATCATCGGGACGTTCGCGGTTCGATCGCGGGCCGGCAACGTCGAGCGGGCGCTGTATCAGGGCCTGATCCTGTCGGGCGGCCTCGCCGCGCTCGCGTTCATTCCGGTGACCTACTGGATGATGCGCAACGTCACGCTGAAGACCGGCATTGCCGGCCCCCACTGGTGGAAGTTCTACTTGTGCGCGCTGATCGGAATCGGCATCACCGCCGCCCTGTTCGTGCTCACCGATTACTACACCTCGACTCGCTTCTCGCCGGTCAAGAAGATCTCGCGGGCATCTCAGACGGGCCACGCCACCAACATCATCCAGGGCCTCGCCAGCGGTGCGCAGGCCACGGCAGCGCCGGCGATCGTGCTCGCGATGGGGATCCTCGGCTCCTGGAAGCTGGCGGGCGGCGGCACCAACGGTATCTACGGCATCGGCGTAGCGGTGATGGCTCAGCTGTCGCTGACCGGGCTGATCGTCGCGCTCGATGCGTTCGGGCCGATCACCGACAACGCCGGCGGGATCGCCGAGATGGCCGACCTGCCGCAGGACGTCCGCGATGTCACCGACCCGCTCGATGCGGTCGGCAACACCACGAAGGCGGTCACGAAGGGATACGCGATCGGCTCCGCCGCGCTCGCAGCGCTCGTCCTGTTCAACGCGTTCGAGCGTGAGCTGAGCGACCGTCATGTGACCGCGAACTTCTCGGTCGGCAACCCGGCCGTGCTGATCGGGCTGCTGATCGGCGGAATGATGGTTTATCTGTTCGCGTCCCTCGCGATCGAAGCCGTTGGTCGCGCCGGCGGCGCCGTCGTCGAGGAGGTCCGCCGTCAGTTCCGTGAGAAGCCGGGGATCATGGACGGCACCGAGCAGCCCGAGTACGGCGCTGCGGTCGGCCTCGTCACCAGGGCGGCGCAACGCGAGATGATCCTGCCTTCGCTGATTCCGATCCTGGTCACATTCGTGGTCGGGCTGATCAGCGTCGAAGCGCTTGGCGGCTTGCTGATCGGCGTGATCGTCGTCGGCCTGTTCATGGCGATCGCGATGACAGCCGGGGGTGGGGCGTGGGACAACGCGAAGAAGCTGATCGAGGACGGTGCTTTCGGTGGCAAAGGCTCGGAGGCGCACGCCGCTTCGGTCACCGGCGATACGGTCGGCGATCCCTACAAGGACACCGCTGGCCCGGCGATCAATCCGATGATCAAGGTCGCCAACATCGTCGCGTTGCTGATCATTCCGATCATTACCTAGCCGCTGAGACCGCCCACGCCCTCCGGGGGTCCGGGCGGGTTGCTCGAGGGTCGGGACGTGATCACGGGACGCCGCAAGGACCCCCGGAGGGCGTGGGCGACCTCAGCGGCCATCCCGAGCGGATGATCCAGCTTGCTCCTCCAGCGGGTGCTACTCGGCGGGCTGGGGTGGGGCTTGGTTGGGAGCGGGTAACTGCAACTGCACGAACTCCACTAGCGTGCCGTTCGAAGGGGCGATCTCCAGGCCGGTCTGAACGAACCCCACCCGCGGGTAGACGCGGAGCGCACGGAGGTTGAACTCGGCTACCCGTAAGGTCAGCGGAACCGCGCCATGGCGCTCGTAGGCGAGAGCGCAGCCACGCCTCACGAACTCGCGTCCGAGCCCGCGACCGGTGAGGTCGGGGCGCAGTCCAAGGCCTAGCTCGACCGAGCCGCCGTCAGGCGGCTTGAGCTCGTAGAACCCGACGATCCGGTCCCCTGGCACCACCGCGCTTAAGTACCTGCCCTCGCGCCGATCGGCGTCGAGGAGCTCCGCCGCGTCTTCGGCATCGTTGGCGAAGTTGTAGAAGGCGTACTCCCGGGGTACGTCCACGAGGCCACCTCGACGGCGTCAGCGTCGTCCATTGGGACGACCACGAGGCAGCATGTTGAAGGAGCGTGGGCTAACGCCACTGGTACGTGATCCCCGGCAAGACCGCGGACGACCTCCTCAAGGTCCGTCACGGGATCGTTGAGGAGGTTGGAATAGCCGACGCGAGGCTCGCCAGCACACGCGCCAAGCCGTGGTGGCCTTCTGAGGAACTTCTAGAACCCGACCGGCTCCTCGATGGGAGCGTGTTTGCACAAACCTGTCTAGAGTGCAGGCCATGCTGATTTTGATCGTCGGCTGTGGCCGAGTTGGCTCCGCAGTTGCCAAGCAGACGCTCGACGCGGGGCAGGAAGTGTCGGTCCTCGACAGCGACCCGCTCTCGCACGAGCGTCTCGATAAGGAGCAGTCCTCGACGTGGGAGGATGCCGGTGGGCGGTTCACCGTGGGCACGGCGCTGGAAATCGATGCGCTGATCGAAGCGGGGGTCGAGGACGCCGACGTGTTCATCGCCGCCACCAGCGGCGACAATACGAATCTGGTCATCGCGCAGATCGCCCAGCGCCGCTTCAACGTCCCGCGGGTTGTGGTGCGTGTTGCCGATCCGGCGAGAGCGGCTTGGTACGGTGAGCAAGGCCTACTGACGATCTGCCCGACGCAGCAGGCGATCGACCAGGCGACGGCGATGGCGCTGTCGAAGTGACGGAGCCGATCGGGATGTACGTGATCATCGCCGGGGCCGGGAAGGTCGGCTGGAACCTCGCCCGTGAACTGATCGCCAAGGAGCGTGAGGTCACGCTGATCGAGTCCAACCATGGCCGCTACCGGGTTGTGGCGGAGGAGCTCGAGCACGCGGCGCAGTACGGGGACGCGACCGAGTTGTGGGTGCTCGAGCGGGCCGGGATCCAGAGGGCTGACCTCGTGATCGCGGTGACCGGGGACGACGAGGACAACATCTTGATCTGCCAGATGGCCAAGGAGAAGTACGGCGTCACGAGGATCGTCGCGCGGGTCAACAACCCGAGAAATCTCCAGCACTTCAGGCTTCTTGGAGTGCAGCCCGCTGTCTCGGCGACCGACCTGATCCTGAGACTGATCGAGCACGAGGTGCCCGAGTACGGCCTGATCCAGCTTCTGGCGCTCGAGGAGGAGCGCCTGGAGATCATCGAGATCGAGGTCGGCGGTGGATCTCCCGCGGCCGGCAAGCGGGTGCAGGACGTTCCCCTGCCGGATGGTTCGCTGATCATCTCTGTGCTCCGCGACGGCGCCGGTTTCGTGCCGCGAGCCGACTCGATGATCGAAGCCGGCGATCAGGTGCTGCTGATCTTGGATCCGGGACTGGAAGCTCAGATCACGCCCCAGTTCGCGCCGAGCGGCTCGGGCGTCTCGGCCTGATGGCCGACCGCCACGTCGATTACCTGCTGATCGGCGGCGGACTGGCTTCGGGCAACTGCGCGCGCTGGCTGAGGGAGTCAGGGGCGGACGGAACGATCCTGCTCGTCGGACGGGAGCCCGACCCGCCGTACAACCGGCCGCCCTGCTCGAAGGGGTTCATGCAGGGCAAGGAATCGCGCGCCGACACGATGTTCCGGCCGCCCGAGTGGTACCAGGAGCAGCAGGTGGAGCTGATGACCCGAGCGTCGGTGACGAAGCTCGACCTCGCCGAGCGAACTGCGCGCCTTGCTGATGGACAGGATGTCTCGTTTGATGCCGCGCTGATCGCAACGGGCGCGGGCGTCCGCCGCCTGCATGTGTCCGGCACCGAGCTCGAGGGTGTCCACTACCTCCGAACCCTCGGCAATAGCGAGACGATCCGCCAGGACGCTGCGGGAAAGCGCGTCGTGCTGATCGGCGGCTCGTACATCGCCAGCGAGGTGGCTGCCTCGCTCACCGAGCTCGGAAGCTCGTGCACGATGGTGATGATCGAGGGCGTCGTCCTGAGCCGCGGGTTCGGCGAGCAGGCCGGTCGCTACTTCCAGAATCGACTCGAGGAGCACGGCATCACCGTGCACGGCAATCAAGAGCTGGATCGCTTCGAAGGCGCCGGTGGCCGCGTGACAAAGGTGATCACGAAGGCCGGACTCGAGATCGAAGCAGACGTGGTAGTCCTGGGGACCGGAGCGATCCCCGACGTGTCACTTGCCCGCGCGGCCCAGCTCGAGCTGGGAGACACAGGTGGCGTCAAGGTCGACAGCCGCCTGCAGACCGAGGTCCCACGCGTGTTCGCCGCGGGCGACATGGCCGAGTACGAGAGCGTTGTGCACGGAGGCAGGCGGATGCGAATCGAGCACTGGGATGTCGCCTTTAGCCAGGGCAAGACCGCCGCGCTGAACATGCTCGGCCGCGATCAACCCCACGACGTGGTCCCGTACTTCTTCTCCGACCTGTCCGACTGGGCGTGGCTCGAATATGTCGGGCCGGCTTATCGCTGGGACTCCGAGGTGGTACGCGGGTCGATCGACGAGGGCGAGTTCAGCGTGTGGTATCTCGCCGATGGCCGGGTTGCCGGCACGCTGGCGGTCGGCCGCTCGGACGATCTCGAGCACGCCCGGCGGCTGATCAAAGACGGCACGTCCGTGGCCGAAAAGGTGGACGCGCTCGCCGATCTGTCGACAGACTTAGCGTCGATCTGATCCGGTCAGGCGCGGGGCCGCCGGGGCTGACCGGATCGGTCAGCCGGGGCGCCCCGGGCGTGAACCTTGGCGTTTCAGGCGACAAATACGCCAGTGCAGTTCACGCGGCAAATACGCCAGTGCAGCGCCTAAGTTCACCCGTTCAGGGTCGACACGCGTTGCGGTGCATCGCAGCGCGGTCCCAGTGCTCAGCGAAAGGTGTCGGCGGTGACGCGGCTTACTTCGGTCACCACGTCGGCCGGGATCCCGGCCCGCTTCGCGGCAGTGAGGATCGCGTTGGGACTGGGCGCCTCGTAGAGGCAGTATGTGCGGTGCCGATCGGCGCTCAGGAAGGAGAACATCCAGCTGACGCCCTCGTCGGTGTTGATCTCCTCGAGCAGCTGCACGTCGTCACTGGTCATATCGAGCTGCTCGGCGAAGCTCCGCTCGATCAAGTACAAAGGCATACCGGCGATCCTACCGCGCGTCCGACTGGTCCACCAGGGCATGCCGATAGGCGTAGCCCGTCGCTTCGGTGCGGTTCGCCGCGCCTGTCTTTCGCAGGATGCTGCGGACGTGGTTGGCGACCGTATGTCCGCTGATGCACAGGTCCTCGCCGATCTCACGGTTGCTGTGGCCGGCGGCGACGAGTCGGAGAATCTCGACCTCCCGCCAGGAGAGGTCGTCCGGCGGCTCGCCCGCGCGTTCAAACGGTGCGCCGAGCGCACGGGCGCGCGCCAGTAGCGAGGGCATGCCGATGCGCTCCGCGAGCGTCGCCGCCTCGGACAGCAGCACCGACGCTTGTGCCGCATCGTCGCTGCCGCGACGGGCGTGCAGGGTCCGTCCGTACCCATACAGGGTGTGGGCGATCCAAGTCGTGGCACCCATATCGCGGTTGATCGTCAGGGCCTGTTCGAAATGCTCGACGGCACGATCGTGGTCACCGAGCGTGGCCGCCAGCAACCCGAGATAGCGATCTGCTGCCCCGTAGCACGCCACGCCGTGGCCGATCACGACGTTGCCGCCGGCGAGCGGTGCCAGCTCGGGATACAGCAGCTCCGCAAGTGTCTCGTCGCCGACTGCGGCGCAGGCGTCGGTGAGGTAGGTCAGCGACGCGACCCAGAGCGTCGTGCGAAGCTCGTCGAAGCCTTCTTGGCGGATGCGCTCGAGCTCGCGTCGGGCCTCGGTGTTCATCCCGATCTCGACCAGCAGCGCCGCGAGACCGGGTCGCCAGATACTGCTCGACCGTTCGTCGGCGACCAGCCTCGTGACCGCGGCCAACTCGGCGAGGCGGCCCTGCTCGCGGCGGATCCCGAACATCTGGATCCCGTGGGTGCCCGAGGCGGCACGGCCGGTCAACAGGCGACTCAACTCGTGCGAGCGCTGCGCGGCCGCCTCGGCTTCGGCGAGCTTCCCGGCGCACAGGGCCAGCGTGGCGGCGTAGTGCTCGGCGACGTGCAGCGTGAACGGTTGGCGCAGACGAGCCGCCATGGCGTGCACCGTGGCGAGCTCGCGCTCGGCCTGCCTCAGGTCGCCCAGGGCGATCAGCCCGGCCACGCGCCACTCCATCGCCTCGGCTTGCAGCTCTGTCTTGCCGAGCCCCTCAGCGAGGTCACGGGCCTCGGTGAGCATCGCCACCGTCTGCTCCAAGCCGCTGTCGGCGCGCGACCAGTACGAGCGCATCAGCACGGACGCGAGACCAAGCCGGTCATCGAGCCGGCGCGCCATCTCGGTCGCACGATCCTGCGCCACCGCACTCGCCGCGTAGTTGCCGACGAATGCATGCGCGCGAGCAATCCCGGCGAGCAGCATCACGCGAAGCTCGGAATCTCCGTCTCCGACCGCACGTGAAGCTTCCTCGAGCAGCTCCTCAGCACCCGCATCCGTGATTCCGGGGCGCCAGCAAGCCTCCTCGAAACCGATCGCGGCGGTGGCGAGCATCTCGGGGTCGTCGAGGTCGCGGGCGATCTGCGCGGCGCCGCGAAACGCCTCCATCGCCTGGTCAGAGCGGCCGGCGCGAAAGTGCGCCGTGCCGAGCTCGAGCTGCGTCTCGGCCCGCCTCCGTGGTTCGTCGATGCCGAGCTCCAAGGCAGCGGAGAAAAGGACGGCTGCCTCGTCGAAGTCCAGTGCCTGTAGCGCCGCACGGCCGGCCAGGAGCGAGTACTCGATCGCGCGCTGCGGTCCGTCGAGTACCGCTGCTGCGCTGAAGTGGTGGGCGAGCTCGGCCAGGCCGCGTGTCTCGCCTCCCGGGTGAGCCCGCTCCAGTGCCTCAGCGACTCGAAGGTGGAGCTCGGCCCGCCGAAGGCCAGGCATCCGATCGTAAAGCGCGCGGCGCACCAGCTCGTGGGTGAACCGGTAGTCGAGCCGACGGGTCGGCACCTCCTCGATCATCCCGTGAGCTATCGCCTGTTCGAGTGCGGCGTGAAGCTCCGCATCGGCCAGGCCATCCTCGCTGAGGACAGTGAGGTCGAAATCCGGTCCGGCCGCGGCGGCCAGCTCGAGAAGCCTGATAGTCGCAGTGCTCAGGCGGGCGAGCCGTTGGCTCACGACCTCTCGCACGCCCTCCGGACTGCCGAGCTCGGCAACCGCGCGGGCGAACCGAGAGCTGTCGTCGGGGACGGGCATCGTCCCGCGGTCAAGCAGCGAGCGCCATAGCTCCGTTATGAGGAATGCGTTGCCGCCGGTCACGTCACGCAACGCTTGCCCGAGCCCGGGCAGCTCCGGGCCGAGGTCCCAGCCCCCGGCGGACTCAACGAACTCCGAGATCTCGTCAGCACTGAGGCCTCCAAGTCGCAGCCGCACGATGCCTTCCGAGCGGCGGAGGTCGACGAGCGCTGCCGACAGCGCTTCCGGCACCTCCGCCTCGGTGTCGCGGAACGTCGCGACCACGAGTGCGCAGGCCTCCGACGCGCCGCGGGCCAGGTGCCGCAGCAGCAGGAGCGTCGGCGTGTCTGCCCAATGCCCGTCTTCGATGATCACGACGAGCGGTACCTCCTGACCGACCGAGGCGAGCAGATCGCCGACCGCCACGTGCAGGCGGTGTCGCTCGGTGTCGGGATCTGCCGCGACCGGTGGGGACAGCTCTCCGACCCTCTGCGCGAGGTCAGGGAGCAGCCGCAGTAGCTCTCCGCCCTCCGGGCCGAGCGCGGCGCGCAGGGCTTGGGGCTCGATTGCGCGCACGAGCTGGTCGAGCGCCTCCACGAATGGGCGATAGGGCCGCCGCACCTCCGAGTCGCAGGCGCCATAGAGCACGAGCGCGTCGTCGGCTGCCGCCGCGAGCGCGAACTCACGGACGAGGCGGCTCTTGCCCGACCCAGCTTCGCCGC
>JALYZY010000057.1 GCA_030948665.1 Actinomycetota bacterium
GTCGAGCGCCGCTCCTATCCGCCCGGAGACCACGGCCGCGGTCGCCAGAAGCAGAGCGAGTACCGCGTCCAGCTGCGCGAGAAGCAGAAGGCCAAGCGCTACTACGGCGTACTCGAGAAGCAGTTCCGGATCTATTACGACAAGGCCTCGCGGCAGGCCGGGATCACCGGCGAGAACCTGCTGCGGATGCTCGAGTGCCGCTTCGACAACGTCCTCGTCCGGCTCGGCTTCGCCGCCTCGCGGCGCCAGGCCAGGCAGCTGATCCTGCACGGTCACTGGACCGTGAACGGTCGCCGGGTGAACATCCCCAGCTACCAGATGCGGGACAACGACGTGATCGCGATCCACACGCGTTCGAAGGCCGACCAGGTCATCCGCGACGCGACCGAGCTGACCGGCCAGGTGCCGGCCTGGCTCCAGGCCGATCACGACTCGCTGACGGCGAAGGTGCTCCGCAAGCCCGAGCGGCGAGAGATCGCCGCACCGGTGCAGGAGCAGCTGATCGTCGAGCTGTACTCGAAGTAGACACCGACTTTGCCCCGCGCGGCCTAACGGCTCGCGTGGCGATTACCGCCGCCTGGGCGGCGGCAGGCCACCACGACGTTAGGACCCCGATGCTTGACTTCCAAGTCCCCCGAATCTCCAGCGAGTCAGTCGACGACAACCGAGGGTCGTTCACGATCGAGCCGCTCGATCGCGGTTTCGGCTACACCTTCGGCAACTCGCTTCGCCGGGTGCTGCTGTCCTCGCTCGCCGGCGCGGCGGTGACCAGCGTCCGGATCGAGGGCGTCGCCCACGAGTTCTCGACGATCCGCGGGGTCAAGGAGGACGTCACCGACATCGTCCTGAACCTCAAGGGGATCGTCTGTCGGATGCACTCCGACGCGACCGAGATCGAGGCCCCGCTGGTGGTCACCGGGCCCGGCGACATCACTGCCAAGGACATCGACCTTCCCTCCGGCGTCGAGATCCTCAACCCTGACTCCCACATCGCCACGCTCGAGAAGAAGACCAAGCTCGAGGTCTACCTGACGATCGGCCGCGGTCGCGGATACCGCCCCGCCGAGGAGAACAAGTCGCCCGATCAGCCGATCGGCGTGATCCCGATCGACTCGATCTTCTCGCCCGTTCGCCGCGTTGCCTACAACGTCGAGCAGGCTCGTGTCGGCCAGAAGACCGACTTCGACAAATTGACGCTCGACATCGAGACCGATGGCTCGATCGATCCCCACGCCGCGCTGCGCGAGGCGGCCGAGATTCTGATCTCGCAACTCGCCATCTTCACCGACGCCGACCGCCTCGAGGACCTGCGGGCGGTCAACGCGCCGGGCGCGCTGGACGGCGGCCTTGTCGGCGCCAACCAGGTGGGCCCGGCGTCGCGGCCGCCCAACGCGATGGACGACATCCTGATCGAGGAGCTCGAGCTGGGCGTGCGCTCCTACAACTGCCTGAAGCGGGCGGGGATCCAGACTGTGGGCGATCTCGTCTCGAAGACCGAGGGGGAGCTCAACGCGATCCCGAACTTCGGCAAGAAGTCGATCGACGAAGTGATCGAGACCCTTCACGCCCGCGGGCTGAACCTTCGAGGCGAGTAAGGTCTGCGGCGATGCGCCACCAGCGTCAGCGATATCAGCTCAGCCGCACCTCCGCGCACCGTAAGGCGCTGCTGATCAACCTCTCGAAAGAGGTGATCGCCCATGAGCGCATCGAGACCACGGAGGCGAAGGCCAAGGCGGTCAAGCCCGAGCTCGAGAAGCTGATCACGCTGGCCAAGCGCGGCGACTTGCACGCGCGTCGGCAGGCGCTCTCGGCTCTCGGCCAGGACAAATTCGCGGTCTACAAGCTGTTCGAGGAGATCGCGCCGCGCTACAGCGAGCGCCCTGGCGGCTACACACGAATCTTGAAGCTCGGTCCGCGGCGCTCGGACTCGAGCGAAATGGTGCTGCTCGAGCTCGTGTAGCCAGTGCGCTGCCGGCTGCTCGAGCCCGTGTAGCCAATGCGCTGCCGGCTCCATCTGGAGTACGACGGCAGCGGCTTCGCAGGGTGGGCTCGCCAGCCCGGCGCGCGCACGGTCCAGGACGAGGTCGAAAAGGCGCTCTGCGTTGTGCTTCGCGCCGATGGCGTGGCGCTGACCGTCGCCGGGCGCACCGACGCGGGTGTTCACGCGTGGGGCCAGGTCGCCGGCTATGACGGCGAGCCGGTCTCGCTCCGCTCGCTGAATGCGCTGCTCCCGGACGACGTGGCCGCCGTCGAGTGCGCCGCGGCCGATGATGCTGACTTCGACGCCCGCCGCGATGCCACCAGTCGGTGCTACTGCTACCGCGTGCTCGCGCGGCCGACCCGGAGCGCACTCGAGCGCGGGCGGCTTCTGCACTGGCCCCGTCCGATCGATCGCGCCACACTCGATGAGTGCGCTCGTGCGCTCGTCGGCCTGCACGACTTCACTGCGTTCACGCCGACGCAGACCGAGCACGTACGATTCGAGCGGGAGGTGATGGCCGCCTTCTGGCGCGAGACGGGTGATGGGCTGATCGAGTTCTGGATCGAGGCCGATGCGTTCATGCGCCAGATGATCCGGGTGCTGGTCGGGACGATGCTGAGCGTCGCCGGGGGTGGGGAGGAAGTGACCGACTTCACTGCGCTGCTTGAGGGCAGGCCGCGCGCCGCCGCAGGTCCGACCGCCCCGCCGCACGGCCTGTACCTGGCGGGCGTCGGCTACAACGGAGTGCGCGTGCTCGGGTCTGTCACAACTCTGTAACGGACTGCCCGTCCTGCCCTCCTGGGCGTCATCCTGACCCCCATGATCACGGCGCATGCGGCCAAACGTGACAATCCACCGGGCCCCGACGACGATTGTGACTTTTGTCCGCCAGGCGCGGACGAACGTCACGACGACCCCCCGGGGGGGGCCGATTGTGACGTTCGACCGCGGGGCGAGGCGCCCGAAAGCGTGGGCGGAAATCCAGCTGAGGCGCCCCGAAGCGTGGATGGACGGGCCGGCGAGGCCCCTGAAGTCGTGATTGGATGGCCGGGCGGGGCGCCCAACGAGATGATTGGACCCCCGGGCGGGGCGCCCAACGAGATGATTGGACCCCCGGGCGGGGCGCCCAACGAGATGATTGGACGGCCGGCCGAGGCGCCCGGAAAAGTGATTGCCCCGCTGGCAACCGCCCAGCAAGGCGCGGTCAGGCGTCCCCAGCTCCTCGCTAACGGCGTCAGTCGCCACGTGATCGCGAGGCGGGCGAGGAATGGCGATCTACACCGCGTTCACCGCGGGGTGTACCTCGCGGGCCACGAGGCGCAGGCCCCCTGGGCCGCCGAGCATGCAGCTCTGCTAGCGTGCGGCGAGCGCGCCGTGCTCAGCCACGCTTCGGCTGCCTTTGCGTGGTCGATGATCGATCAGGCACCAGATTGCGTCGAGGTAACCGTTGTAGGAGGCCGCCGTCGGCCCAGACCCGGGATTCGCGTTCATCACGTCAGCGAGATGGACGCCGAAGACAGCGCACGAGTGCAAGGAATGCCCGTCACTGCGCCCGCTCGTACGGTCATCGATTACGCCTCGGGTGCAAGCGACCAAGAGCTTGAGAGAGCCGTAGCGGAAGCACGTATCCGAGGCCTGCTCCGGACGGGGGCGGTCACGCAGGGGCTCGAGCGCGCGCGGCGGCGTCCAGGAGTCGCGAGAGTCAGGGCCCTCCTGCAGAGCGAGCGGGAGCCCACGCTCACACGATCCGAGGCCGAACGCCGGCTCCGAAGAGTGATCGTGGCCGCGAGACTGCCGGTCCCCCAGTTCAACGTGCGCATTGCGGGATATGAAGTTGACGCGATCTGGCCCGCCCACCGGTTGATCGTCGAGGTCGACGGCTTTCGCTTTCACGGGCACCGTGCCGCGTTCGAACGTGATCGCGCGAAGGACGCTGCACTGGTCGTGGCGGGCTACCGCGTGGTCCGCATCACGTGGCGCCAGTTGACCGACGCGCCGCTTGCAGTGGTGGCGAACATCGCGCGCTCGCTCACGCCGGCGGCCTGAACCGACTGCCGCGCCCCTGGCTAGGATCAATCTCGAGTGCGGGTCCTGCTTACCAACGACGATGGCATCGAGGCGGCTGGCCTTCAGGCTCTTCGTCAGGCGTTGCTCGTAGTTCCCGGTGTCGAGCTTGCGGTGATCGCTCCGGATGGCAACCGCTCGGCGATGGCGCGCTCGATCACAACCCGGCGACCACTGTGGGTGCAAGAGGTCGAGTTCGGTGACGGGACCGTTGGCTACGCGACCGACGGGACGCCTGTTGACTGCGTGAGGCTCGCGCGCCTTGGCCTGATTGAGGGATTCGACGCGGAGCTGGTGGTAGCCGGCATCAACCACGGCTCGAACCTCGGTGACGACATCACCTACTCGGGGACTGTCGCCGCGGCGCTCGAGGCGATCGTCCTGGGGCTACCGGGCATTGCGGTCTCGCAGCAGTCAAGCGCGATGGAACTGGACTTCCGGACCGGCGCCGGGTTCGAGTTCGCCACGGCCGCGGAGTTCACGGCGCGGCTGGTCGCAGAGCTGAAGGACGTCCCGCTGCCGCTCGGCACGCTACTCAACATCAATGTTCCCGGGGCACACCCGGACGGTGTCGAGGTCGCGGCGCTGGGCAAGAGGATCTATCGAGACGAGCTGGCGCTCGTCGATGAGGGCACGGGCGGCCGCCGCCTTTATCGGATTTACGGGGATGCGAGCTTCGAACGTGACGAGCAGGGAACTGATCTCGCTGCCGTCGCCAGGGGGAAGATCGCGGTGACGCCGATTCACTTCGATCTGACTGACAGGGAAGGACTCGCCGCGCTCCAGCGATACGACCTCGCTCGGCTGATCGCCCCGGCCGCCCGTCAGGTGAGCGGTTCGTGAGCGCTGCTCGGAGAGCGCCCGACCCCCAGCCTGCGCAGCGTGCCGCCGAGCTGCGTAGTGTGCTCGAGTATCACGGCCATCGTTACTACGTACTCGACGATCCGGAGATCGGCGACGACGAATACGACGTGCTGCTGGATGAGCTGCGCTCGATCGAAGCCGCCCATCCCGAACTGGTCACTCCCGACTCCCCGACCCAGCGCGTCGGCGGCGAGCCGGTTAGCGACCTCGTCAAGGTCCGCCATCCGCAGGAGATGCTGTCCCTGGCGAACGCGCGGTCGGCCGACGACCTTCGCGCCTGGATCAAGCGGATGCGCAACCACCTCGCGCGAGAGGGGATCACCGATCCGGAGTTCGAGTATGTCGCCGAGCCGAAGATCGATGGCCTCGCGATCTCGCTGCTCTACCGCGACGGAGTGTTCGAACGCGGGGCCACCCGCGGCAACGGCGAGATCGGCGAGGACGTCACCCACAACCTGAGGACGATTCCCGCGATCCCGCTGCGCCTCGACCTGGAGGATCCGCCCTCGCTGGTGGAGGTTCGCGGCGAGGTCTACATGTCGCTGCCGGACTTCGCCCAGCTGAACGAGCGCCGCGCGGAGGCGGGGCTCTCGACATTCATGAACCCCCGCAACTCGGCGGCGGGCACGATCCGGCAACTCGATCCCAAGCTTGCCGCCGATCGGCCCCTCTCGCTGTGGTGCTACGGGATTGGCGCGACCGAGAGGATTTCGTTCTCAGCCCATTGGGATGCGCTGGAGTGGCTGCGGGAGCATCGTTTCCCAGTCCATCCGGACGTCAAGAAGCTGAGGACCGAGGACGAAGTCGTCGCCCAGTGCCGCTCCTGGGAGGAACGGCGCGGGTCGCTCGAGTTCGAGATCGATGGCGTGGTCGTGAAGGTCAACGAGGTCGAGCTTCAGCGTCGGCTCGGTGTGGTCGGCCGGGAGCCGCGGTGGGCGATCGCCTGGAAGTTCCCGCCCACGACAGCTGTCACGCGGCTGAACCAGATCGGCTGGAATCCCGGCAAGTTCGGAGACCTTCACCCCTACGCGATGCTCGAGCCGGTCCACGTGGGCGGCGTGAGGATCAAGCTGGCCACGCTTCATAATGAGGAGGACCTCGCCCGCAAGGACATCCGCGAGGGCGAAGAGGTGATCGTCCTGCGCGCCGGAGACGTGATCCCGCAGGTGCTCTCACCGGCGCCACACGTGGCCGAGCGAGAGGATCGGCCGGCGCCTCCCCGGCCTCCGTCGGAGTGCCCGATCTGCCATACCCCGACCGTCAAGCCCGAGGAGTCGGTGTTCACCAGGTGCCCGAACCGGGACTGCCCGGGCCGCCGCTGGCAGCTGCTCAAGCACTTCGTGGGGGCTATGGACATCGACGGGCTCGGGGAGAAGCAGGTGAGCCTGTTTATGGAACTCGGATGGGTCCGGACAGCGGCTGACTTCTACTGCCTGGACGCTGAGCAAATCGCCGGGCAGACCGGCTTCGGCCGGGTGTCAGCCGAAAAGCTTGTCAATGCGATCGCGGATTCCAGGCGCCAGCCGTTCGGCCGGGTCCTTTATGCGCTCGGAATCGAAGAAGTGGGATACGTGACGGGTCGGAATCTTGCCCAGCAATTCCGGACGATCGATGCTCTCCTCGCCGGGAGGGCCGAGGAAATCGAGCACACCCAGGGAGTCGGTCCGAAGATGGCTGCGACGATCTTCGGGCAGCTCCACGACCAGCAGATGCTCTCGCTGATCGCGGACCTGAGGGCGCGGGGCCTGCGGTTCGAGGACGAGGGACCACCTCCTGGAGAGGGCCCGCTGGCCGGTAAGACGCTCGTGTTGACGGGCACCCTTCCTAACCTGACCCGGGAGCAGGCGACCGAGATGATCATCGCCGCGGGTGGCAAGGTCACAGGCTCGGTGTCGCGAAAGACCGACCACATCGTCGCCGGGGAGAGTCCCGGCTCGAAGCTCGCGCAGGCCGAGCGCCTGGGAGTCAGCGTCCTAGACGAGGAGGGGCTGCGCTCGCTGCTGGCGGGGTGATCCGCCGGTGACTGCCCCTGCCGCTAGCTGGGCGGACCTGCGTTGATCCGCACGGGAGCTGCGTATAGGCCGTAATCGTAAGGCGAACTGGCACGCCGGGCTGGTATTGCGGTTGCGCACAGAGCTTCTCACCCGTTGTACTTGACCAGTGCAATGGCCATGGCGTCCTGGATCGGATGTGCGTAGTAGGGATATATCCCGTTCATCATGAAGGCGAACGCGAGCGTATGCCCGTCCCGCGCTCGGCAGTAGCCGACGAGGTTGGAGACGTCGTGCAGCGACCCGGTCTTGCCGCGGCATCGGCCCTGGGCGACGGTGCCCTGCATCTCGTTGATGAGGGTTCCTGTCTCTCCGGCCACCGCCAGCGAGCTCACGAAATCGGGGGTGCCAGCCATCTGAGCGAGCAAAGTCACCATCTGTCGCGGAGTCGTGGCGTCATAGCGCGAGAGGCCGGAGCCGTCATTGAGTCGCGGATGGATCCCGAACTGCGTGGCGAGCTCAGCACGCACGACGGCGGCGCCGGCGGCGGTCGTCCCAGCGGAGCCGAACCGAGCGCCCAGGTCCTTGAGCAGCATCTCGGCGAAGAAGTTGTCCGACGGCGCGTTGGTCAGAGCGATGAGGGTCCTGAGTGGCGGCGAGGAAACGGCGGCAAGCTGCTGCGCGCCCGAGGGAGCCACTCCTGCCGCGATCGCCGTCGTCCTTGGGACCTGTAGCCGTGCGCCGTGCATCGCCGCGGCGAGCGCTCCCGCGGCGAACCGGGACGGGTGTGCGACGTTCAGCGCACCGCCATTGAGCAGCCCGCGGTTGAACGCCAGCGCGCTTAGCGAACCCTCCACATACGGCGAGTAGCGAAAGCCTGTCGCGGGGGTGCCGGAGAGCCTGTCGAACCACGAGGCATCGCCGAGGATCCGGCCTTGCACGCCGGTAATCCCGGCACTTTTCTTCAGAGCGGCCACGAGCTGCTGCACGGTCGCGCCCGTCCCGTAGTTGGCCCGGTCGAACGCGGCTGATCCAAACGTTGGATCACCGCCACCGCGGAGATACAGATCGCCGGCCCAGAGCCCCGCCGAGCTACGCGTCCCGACCCCGAGGACGGACGTCGTGAGGGTTGCGGCAGGCCCGAAGCGGAGCAGGGCGGTCGAGGTGGTGTAGAGCTTCTCGACGGATGCTGGCAGGCGCTGCACACCGGGCGCGGCCGAGAACAGCACGTGCCCCGTCGTGAGATCGACGACGTAGGCTCCGCTATAGGGCCCCACGGCGCTCATCCCGCGGGCTAGCGCGTGCACGAGCGAACGCAGCGCATTGGGCGCCGACTGCGCTTGGGCGAGACCGGAGCTGCTCAAAAGCAACGCGACGATCGCCCCTAATGCGGCGACGGAGCGACGCATTGTCACAGCCAACCCGTGACCACCCTGAAAGATGCGGTGGCAGGCGTTGCACGGACCGGCGGTCACTGGAAGCCGACGGTCCTGAGGGCGGGAACCAGCTACCAGCTACGCGCTGGCAGCCTGCGCTTGCGGCTGCTGCTGAGCCCTCGGAAGCTCGCGAAGACTTGAGAGGAACAGGGTCTTGTCGATCCGGCCGTTGAAGATCGGGACGCCCAACTCCACGCACTTCACGATCACGTCGCGACGCTCGAGTCCCGACTCTCGTGCTAGCTCAGTGGGCGTCAGGTGATTGGCCATTGGTGCTGTTCCTCCTGGTCGCGATCCGCTACATGGACCGAAGTATGCCCGCTAGGGCGGATGGGCTCAAGGGCACCTGGCCCGATCTACGATGCGACGCCGTCAAAATTCCCCCCACAGGGGATTTCATCACCGCCCAACCTGGGTAGACGTATGGTGTAGGTAACATGCCAGCGGCCACTCACACCCTCCGCGCGGTACCGACGGCCAGCGACCAAGAGCTGGTCGCGGCGGTAAGGCACGGCGACGACCGCGCGTTCGAGGTGCTCTTCTCGCGATACCGCCGCCGTATCAGCACCTATGTCTACGGCATGGTCGGCGATCATGGCCGCGCCGAGGACATCACGCAGGAAGTATTCATCTCGGCACTGCGCAGGCTGCGCGAGACCGAGCGTCCGATCGCTTTCAAGCCCTGGATGTACGAGATTGCGAAGAACGCTTGTATCGATGAGTCCAGGCGGGCGCGCCGCAGACAAGAAGTCTCTCTGGATCCCGAGACCGACGCCCTTCCGATCGAGCGCCAGGCCCTCGCCGGGAACCTGCCGCCGGATGCGGCGATCGAGAACAAGCAGCAGATCGATCGCCTCCGAGGCGCGTTCTACGGCCTCTCGCGCGACCATCACCGAATCCTCCTGATGCGCGAGCTCGAAGGGCGCTCGTACGACGAGATCGGCGAGCGCATGGAGATGACCCCTCCGATGGTCGAGAGCACGCTGTTCCGCGCCCGCCGTCGCCTCGGTGAGGAGTACCAGGACCTCGAGAGCGGCCGGCGCTGCAGCAATGTGCGTCTGGCAGTCGAGCGCGTCGTCGAGCAGCCGGGTCGCCGCGTCGGTATCCGGGAACACCGCACGATCGCCCTTCACCTGGCGCATTGCGAGCAATGCCGCCGGCACGCTCGCGAGCTTGGCCTCGGCGAGGCCTACTTCCGCGCGCAGACGTTCAGGGAGAAGCTTGCGGCGCTGTTTCCGATCCCGTGGCTACTGCGCCGCCGCAGGAAATCCGACGAGGACGACTCCGCCGGCGGAGCAGGCTTCTCCGCCGGCGGCGCAGGCGTCCACAGCGCGCTCGCGGCGCGGGGCCTACAGGTCGCCGAGAAGTTCGCCGAGCCGATTTCGCGCGGAAGCGGGTCAGGACGCGTGGCAGCAGTCCTCGGCGCGTTGGCGCTCACCACTGCGGGCGGCGGAGTAGTGGCTTTGAACGTGCACTCGAGCCACGCGGCCGGCGGACCTGGGGCGGCCCTCGGGGCTGGGGGTTCACGCCACTCGGGAACGCGTGCGGGCGCCGGGTCCGGCGGAGCGCTCTCGACCACAGGGTCCGTCGCGGGCGGGTCGGCGTCTGGCGCCAGCGCTCCGACGGGATCGGCAGCTCGTTCGGCCGGCGGAAACGCAGGTCCCGGTTCGTCGGGGTCGGGCCCGCTCAGCAGGTCGGGGTCGGTCGGGCGAACCATCTCAGGCGCAGCAGGTACGGCAGCCGGCGGAGTGCTCGCGGGCGCATCGGGAGCGGGTTCCACCGTGGGTGGCACGGTCTCGGGTGCGGGTAAGACCGTTGGCAAGACCTTGTCGAACGCGGGCCACACGCTGTCAGGCATTGGCGGCACCCTCCAAGGTGCCGGCAAGCAGTTGGGCAGCGGAGTCCCCGGCGTGACGACTCCCAGCGTGAAGACTCCGAGTGTGACGACGCCGAGCGTGAAGACTCCGAGTGTGACGACGCCGAGCGGGAAGACTCCGAGTGTGACGACGCCGAGCGTGACGATTCCCGGCGTGACGACGCCGAGCGTGACCATCCCGGGCGTGACGACTCCGGGCGTGCCTTCACCGCCGGGCTCGCTGCCAGGTCCCGGAAAGCTCACCTCCTCGGCGGCCCACGTCGCCGGAGTCGTTGGGCGCGTGGGCCAGTCGGCGACCGGGACCGCGGGACGGGTTGCGCAGTCGGCGACTGGGACCGTCGGGCGCGTGGCTCAGTCCACCAGCGGGGCCGTAGCCCGCTCGGCGCAGGCCGCGACTGGCGTCGCGTCGCAAGTTGCCCAGGGCACCGTCGCACTCACTAGAGCTGTATCGGGCGTTCTGCGCGGTTCTGGTGCAGCGAGCCAAAAGGCCGCCGCCACAACGGCGGCCGGCAAAGCACTGTCGAGCGCTGCTGCTCCCGCGGCGAGCGCGGCTCACGCCGTCACGCATTCGAGCAGCCCCACGTCAGCGGTGCAAGGAGCGACGGGAGCTGCGCCTGCGACGGCAACCGTCACACCGAAGACGTCGAAGCCGAGTGGAAGCTCGACCACTGGCACCGCAAGTTCCGCCGCAGCCGCCGCGGCCACGACCGTCACCACCCAATCGAGCGCGGCCACCACGACCGCCAAGGCTGCCCCCAGCTCGGCGGCGGGTGCGGCGACGAGCACCGCCACCGGCGCCGTGGGGAGCGCGAGCGCCACCACGGGCGCTGTGGGCAACGCGAGTGGCGCCACGGGTGCCACGGGTGCCACGGGTGCCGCGACTGGAGCGGCTGCCAGCACGGCCCAATCTGCCGGCCAAACGCCTCAGTCGGTCAACGGGCTCGGCTGACCGCGCGGACCGTCCGTCCAGTGCCTGGTTGCCTCAGCGGCTGTGGGATACTGGGCCCATCGGGGCGTGGCGCAGCCTGGTAGCGCGCACCGTTCGGGTCGGTGAGGTCCCCGGTTCAAATCCGGGCGCCCCGATTTCTAGAAAGCCCTGCTAACGCGCGGCTTTCTGCGTCTCAGTCGGTGTCGTGCTCGACCGCCGCGGATGTCGATTCGGCCGGTTTGTGCCCAATCTGTGCCCAATCGTGGCCGTTGACGAGCGCCTTGAGCTGCTCCCGCTCGTCCTCGCTGCGGCGCATCGCATGGGAGTAGACGCGCAGCGTGAAGGCCGGGTCGGTGTGGCCGAGCTGCTGCATCACGTAGGTCGGGTCCTTGCCGATCGCGACCAGGATCGAGGCGAACGTGTGCCGCAGCTTGTGCGGAGTGATGCCGAGCGGCAGCGGCTGTATCCCCCGCTCCTCGACTAGCCGATGCGCGTGGGCGACCGCGGCGTCGACGACGTCCTGGCGGAGGTTGTGTCGGGAGCGCGCCGTCCCGGTGGCGGTGACGAACACGGGGTCGTTGGGGCGGGTCCGCTGGCTCGCGGCCTTGTGCTCGGTCAGGATCTCCCGCAGCAGCGGCAGCATGTCGACCTCGCGCATGCCCGCGTCGGTCTTGTCCCGGCCGACCTCGAAGCGCCCGTTGGCGAGGTCGACGTCACGCCACCTCATCGCTCCGGTCGCCGACGCCCGCCCGCCGCCGAGGAGCAGCGTGGCGAGCGCCGCGCGCCGGCCGGTCGTGTAGCTCGGGTGGCGCTGGCTCCACGTGCGGCCCCGGCGGTCGGTGACGTCGATCACGGCTTCTCCACGATCGAGCTGGCCGGCGGCCTCGAGCAGAATCGCGATCTGCTCGGCGCTGTCCAGGTGAACCGGCCGAGGCTTTGAGACCTTCATGCGCCGGCGCTTGCCGACGGCCGGATTGCTCGGGAGGTGGCCGTGGTCGACCGCGACCGCGAGGATCTGCGCCAGCAGGTCGATGTGCATGTTGATCGAGCGCGCCGACAAGGGCCGGGCGCGGCGGCGGTAGCGCCGGCCCAGGCGATCGACGTAGGAGACCATCATCGGCTTTCCGCTCTCCGCGGCCGCCGTGACCTCGGCTGCCTCGCGCACCTTGTGCTGGCGGTAACGGTCGACCTCGGCCACCGTGATCTGCGAGAGGTGGTGCTGCTTGAAGAACGGCAGCAGGTGGTTGGTGAGGTCGTTGCGGTAGTGGTTGGCCGTGTTCGGCTCGACCTCGAGCTCCTTGGTGGCATACCAGTCGGACGCGAACTCGTGGAAGCTCGGGTCGACCTCCTTCACCGGCGCCGCCTCGGGCCGTGGGGGCCGCCAGGTACCAAGGTCGACGTCGCGCAGGACGACGGCCAGCTCGCGCTCCGCCATCTGGGTCGTCCAGCCGTCCTCGGGGCGGCCGAGCTTGATCACCCAGCGCTTGCCGTAGGCGCGAAACCGCAGCGAGAAGCTGCGCCGCTGCCCGCTGGGCTTGAGCACCTGTCCGTTTGCGCGGGGGGCCATCAGCCTTCGTCGAGGACCGACATCGGATCCAGTATGCAGGTTCCCCGTGCTCACGGCGCGGTAGGAGTTCGAGACGGATGGGGCGACTGCGCTATGTGGCGG
>JALYZY010000066.1 GCA_030948665.1 Actinomycetota bacterium
TTAGTCATTCGGCGTCGAGTTCTTGGAGCGGTCGTGGCCTGCGCGCGCCGAGCGATTTCTAGCGAGGGGTCGATCTGGGGCGCGTCCGACGTGCGGGGCGGATGCGTAGGTAGAGGAGCGTCGGGGCGGTGCGCACATCGGTCAGGGGGTAGAGCCTCAACGGGGTGATGGGCTCTGGCTCCAAGCGAAACTCGCGGGTGAGTTCGCTGCCGAAGAAGTGCGTATCGAAAGCGCCGTCGAGCACGACGGCCCGAACGTTGTCGGTGCTGAGCGCGGCACGTAGCGACGCGCGAAGCGCGCGGCCCCCCCGACTCGCGACAGAGCGCAGCACGTCGCCGATCGCCTCCTCCTGAGCGAAAGTGCCCTTCCCCGCCAGGGTCGCATACCAAGGGTGGCGCAGGACGATCACGGGTCCCGGCAGAGCGCGCAAGCGAGCGATCAGCTGATTCCCCGCGGCGCGGTCGCCGGCGGTCGGGATCTGCGCATCGATCGGATACACGAGCAGGCCGAGCTGCAGCGCGATCGTGACCGCCAGCAGTGCAGGCGCGATCCGGCCATGTCGCCCGTCGTGCAGTCGGGCGTAGACCAGCCCGACAAGCAGTGCGATCGCTGCGTAAGCCGGCATCAACACGTTGGCATAGCCCCCGGTGTGCAGCCGGGACACCCACGCCGCGCCGACCAGCCCCGCCGCCGCCGCCACGTAGTACAGCGCCGGGAAGCGAAGCCCAGCGCGCGGCTCGCCACGCCTCGCCAGCGCCACACCGCCGGCGATCACGAGCATCACGAGCGGCCACTGCCAGTGCAGGATGTCGTTGATCCAGAACCCGACCCACTCCTGGCGGACCCAGGGCTGTTGAGTCAACTCGCTGAAAACGTAGTACCGGTACCAGCCGTCGGTCGCGGCGTCGAGCAGCGCTGTCGAGGCGACCAGCAACACGAGCAGCGTCAGGAGCGCGGTGATGCCGACGCGGCGACGGGCGATGACCAGGTAACCGAGCGCGGGCAGCAGTGCGAACAGTGCGGTCTGCTTGGTGAAGAAGGCCAGGAACGCCAGCACCCCGAAAGCCGCCCCGCCTCGCCATCCCCGTGCCCAGCGGCCCCACGCGAGCGCGACCAAAGTGAGCGTCAGAAACAGCGAGTCGACCCGCCCTGTGTCAAACCAGGCGCCGGAGATCCGGAAGGTGGCGGCGAACAGGCCCGCGGCGACGAGACCGGCGATCCGATCACCTGTCTCGCGGATGACGATCCGGGCGAGGATGACCATCGACCCCAGCGAGGCTGCGATCGACACCACGCGGAGGGGCAGGAATCCCATGCCGGTTAGCTTCGTCACCGCGGCGGCGACCCAGTAGTAGAGGGGCGGATAGGTCCAGCCGACGAACGCGATCGAAGGTGCCGCGTACAGGGAGTGACCGGCCGCGACCCGGGCGGCGAGCTCGACCGATCCGCCCTCCATCCAGTCGAGCTCGAACGGATAGCCGACGCGGTGCAGCGCGACCCACAGGTAGGCGGCGATCGGCGCTGCGCCGGCCACGCAGACCAGGACAGAAACGAACGCCGGGCGGGGCTGGCCGGTCGGGTCCGGGGGGCGCACCGCTCGGGCTTGCGTAGCGACAGCTGCGGTTGGCGTCACCCCCGCACCCCGGCCCGGTACAGGGTTACATTGCGGTCCATCCGGTCCCCGGTGAAGCCCTGTGGCCGGCCGCCCTGCGCATCGAGGTAGGCGAGCTGACGGGAGATCGTGCCGAGCTCGCCAGGGAAGACATGGTCGAGCATCCAGGTCTGGATCGCGACGCCCCCGTCGGCGGTGGCGAGCACGCGGAGCACGCGCGCCTGCTGGGGAAAATCGATCAGCGACGCGGTGCTGATCAGCCAGTAGCCGCCGGCCCGAGTGGGGCGGGGGACGATCCGGTTGCGATGGATATGGCCGGAGACGGCCGCGATCACGCGAGGGTGGCGGTCGAGAAGCTCGAGGATCTGCCCACCGCCTTCAGAGCTGGTCAGGGGCTGGTGGGACACGACGAGGATCCAGCGCTCGCCGGCGGCGGCGAGCTCGTCGGCCAGCCAGGCTGCCTGGCCGGGGTGGACGAGGCCGCCGGAGCCGCCGCCGCGTCGCGCGAGGTCGAGCACGAGCGCGCGCACGTGCGGTCCTATGTCGGAGCGGTAATCGAGCCGCTGCCCGGCCACGGTCTGTCTCGAGGCGGCCTGGAGGCGGCCGACCGCCTCCTCGGGGTTCAGTTCGCGACGGTGGGGGTCGGGCGGGACGCGGAGCTTCGGTCCGCTGAGCGCCTGCGCCAGGAATTGCTCGACGAGTTCTGGGCTCGGTGGGCCATCAGGCGAGTATCCGGCGCCGCTTGTCCCCCCCGGGCTGCCCGAAAGACCGGGCGGAAAGGTCAGCCCGGGCGGGAGATCCCAAACCGCCCGATCGCCGAGCGCCAGCGCCCGCGTGGTTGGGGTTGGGGCGATCTCGCCTGCGACGAGGATGTCGTGGTCGCCGAGCACCGGGCAACAGGCGCTCATCACGCCAGGGCTCGTGAACGGCTGCGTGGCCGCCTTAAGCAGGCCGGGGTGGCGCGGGGCGTCGAAGTCAGGCCGGTAATAGAAAGGGTCCGCGTCGAACGCGGACTGAACGCCGAAGTAGCCCCGTGCCCCGCTCCCGGGCTTGGCGCGCCCACCTTTGAGGATTGCGAGTGCGAGAGCCAGCTCGTTGGCTTGGTCGTTGTCGATCAGATCGCCGCCCTGGATCACCGCGTCCGGGTGCAGGGACCGGATCGCATACAGCGCTCCGGCCAGGACTTGTGCGGTCAGCGTCTCGTGCGGGCGGAATGTCGACTGAAACGGCGGCCCGAGGCGGTCCAAGAACGTGATCCGCGCCGGGGACTCGGCGTCGAGGATGTGAGCGTCAGTGACGTGCGCGACCGTCGCCAGGAGCCCCACCGCCCGCGTCTGCTGGCCAAGCTCGGTACGGGGCGCCAATGGCTCGCCCGGCGCAGACGTGAGGATTCCGGTGCCGTTCTTGTCCTGATAGGTCGTGCGCAGAGTCGAGCCGTCCGCAGCGGGCGCCAGCGGGCTCGAAGTGCCGCAGCCGGTAGCGATCAGCGCGGTTACCGCGAGTGTCTCGCCGAGCGCCTGACGGCGGGTGATCCGCCTGCTCATGCCCCGGCAAGTCCCTTTACGACCGTCTCACGCGTCGCCTGTCGTGTCACCCACAGCGCGGCGAAAGCTCCCGCGACGAGCAATCCCGCCAGGACCGCGACGATCTGCGGATAGCTGGCGCCGAGCTGCAGCGCCGCGTAGTTGGCGGCGAGGTTGGCGAGTGCCGGGCCGAGCAGCAGCCGCTCGATCAGGATGCCGAGCGCGGCGGCCGGGAGCACGAGCGCGAGCACGACCCCGGCCAGGAGCTGGACTACGGCGCCCGATCCGGCCCCGGTCGCGCGCAACACGGCGATGGTACGCCGGCGCTCCTGGATCGTCAGCGCGCAGGTCTGGACAAGCGCGTAGAGGCACACCAGTCCGTCGACGATCGCGACCGCCCGCAGAATCGTCCGCAATGTGTTGACGAGCGGCACCCCACGGGCCGTTGCACCGCTCGCCAGGGTCGGTGGGGCGCCGAGGGCGGTGAGTGCGGCGCTGATCTTCGTCGGGTCAGCGCCCGGCTCCAGGCGGATCGCAATCTGCTCCTGGGCTGAGGGGTCCGCCCTCAGCAGCGCGACCGCTGGTATATACGCGACCCGGCCATCGTGATCCAGGGAGCTGACGATGCCCGCGACTCGCAGCCGCAGCTCGGTGCCGGAGGGCAGCGCGATCGCCAGCGTCGCACCCGGACTCAGGCCAAGAGCGTCCGCAAGGCCGGCTCCGACCTCTGCTTCACCGCTGCCCTTCAGCCGGCGGCCCGCCGTCAGCGGAGGCGCCTCGAAGATCGCCTGATCGCCTGGAAACGCGATCACGTCGATCGTCTCGCCAAGCGAGAACGAGTCCACCGCGTGCACCTGGTATCGGGGGGCGGCGGCCTGCACGCCTGGAACGGTGGCAACGCTTCGGGCGCCCGCAGCGGGGAGCGACGCGGTCAGCTGGTAGCGCTTACCGAGCGCACCGGGGTCGGTTTCGAGCGCGCTCAGCGCCGACGCCAGCGCGAGCAACAGGAGGACGAACGCGGCTGAGATCCCAAGTGTGAGGACGGTGGCGGCGAAGCGGCCACGGCGGGCGAGGACCAAACGGCTGCCGAGCGCGGCCAGGCCGGCGCCGAACGGAGCGCGATCCCGATGCCGGCCGGAGGCGCGACCGGACCCCAGCCCCGCGCCCTGCAGCAGATCTACAGGCAGACGGCCCGTGGCGCGCCAGGCCGGCCAGGCGGCCGCGAGCACGGGGATCGCGATGCTTATCGCCCAGCCCGCGGCGAGCGGCAAGATCAGCCCAGAGCCCGGCGGAGGCTCGTTGAGCATCGTCAGCAGGCGATCGCTGGGTCCCACCGTGGCGAGTACCCCCGCCGCGAGCCCGACCGAAGCCGCAGGAACCGCCACGACGGCCGCCTCGACGGCCTGCACGGCCACCAGATGGACGCGGGAGGCACCGACCGCGCGGCTGATCCCGATCGCTTTCAACCGTCGCTGCACCTCGGCGCGCGCGGAGGCAGCGAGAATCACGCCCGCGGTCGCGAGCGCGAACACCGAAAGCGCGACCAGCAGATCGATCACGATTCCCGCTGCCTGATCGAGTAGCACCCTGACCCCTGGGCGGGTGATGAAGCGCAAACCGTGCAGGCCGAAGCTGGTCGTCCGGGCCTGCACGAGCACTTCGTTCAGATACCGGGGGTCGCGCAGCCACAGCTCGGCGACCGTAACTTGCGGATTGGGATCGGGCCCGAAGTGGGCGTCGATCGCTGTTCGGGACAAGTAGAAGCGCGGAACGCCGAGCGGATAGCCGACATCGTCGGGAGCTTCGGCGAAGCCGACTACACGCAGAGCCCCGAGCTCGCCGACATACAAGGTGCCTCCAAGTGGAATACCCCACGCCTGCGCCACGCCCCGCTCGACGACCACCTGGCCAAAACGCGAAGAGGCGTCATGCCCAGCGACGATCGCATAGCCTCGGCGCCCAGGGCCGACCACCTCCGCCGAGGCATCCGGGCTGCGATGGCCGTTCGCCGCGATATCCACGCCGGTGAACTCGACGCGGGTTGAGAACGCCGCGATGTCTGGAAGCGCCCGGATCCGAGCCTCCACGCGACGTAGCGCCTGGGGGTCGAAGCGCACGATCACGTCGGGGAGATCAGCGGCCCGGGCCGCGCGGGCGAAGCCACCGCCGAGACCGTCCGCGATCACCAGCGCGGTCGACAGCATCGCCGCCGCGAGCGCGATCCCGATCGCGGTCAATAGCGCCCGGCGCCGTCGTGGCCGCAGTCCCCATCGGATCTCGCTCAGCACGCCTGTCACGGACCGGACCTGGGTGTTGCGCGAGCCGATTCGTGCTGTTGGGTCGTGCTCGAATTCACGCCGGCGTCCGCGAGCAGTGTCCCTCCTCGTAGCTGGAGCACCCGGTCGGCGATCGCCGCCGCGTCGGGCTCGTGCGTGACGATCACGACGGCTCGGCCTTTCAGGTTGCGCAACAGCGCGAGCACTGCGGCTCCGTTCTCGGAGTCCAGGTTGCCAGTCGGCTCGTCGGCCAGCACGAGCGCCGGATCGTTGACAAGCGCCCGCGCGATCGCAAACCGCTGCTGCTCGCCGCCGGAGAGTTCATGCGGGAGATGGTCGGCGACGGCCGCCAAGCCGAGCTCGTCGATCAACCGCGCGGCGCGCCGCTCGCCACCGGGAGTCGCGCCAGGCAGGCGGCCCGGAAGCGTGACGTTTTCGGCTCCGCTCAGCTCCTCGATCAGATGAAACGACTGAAACACGAAACCGACGTGACGAAGCCGGGTTCGCGCCAGGGCCCGTGGTCCTTGGGCGGTGAGCTCCTCCCCCCCGAGCAGGATCTCGCCCCCGTCGGGCCGGTCGAGCCCGCCGAGCAGATGCAGAAGCGTCGACTTGCCGCTGCCCGAGCGTCCGAGCACGGCCACCACCTCGCCCGCATCGACCTCGAGCGTGACGCCGTCAAGTAGGCGACGCTTCGCCCTGCCGCGGCCGACCGTTTTCGTGATCCCACGCGCCATGAGAACGGGCACCGGTTCACCGTACCCATCCGACGTCCCCGGTCCGCCGGGCTGAGCGCCGACGCGGGTGCGGGCGCCTGAAGTCAGAACGGCGATCCTCGCGGCGCAGGCGGGCAAACCAGCGCCCCGATTCGGCCCACACCTCGGCGGCGCGAAAGCCACCGGCGCGAGCAATCAGCCCGATCTCCGCCACGGCTACACGCGCCCATGGAAACCACGCGCTGGCGACCCCGTCAGCTTCGAGCCGAGCGTGCGTCGAACACGTCAACGCACCCGGCGGATCGAGCTCGACGAGCACCTCTCCGGCAGCGTCCAGCAGCGCACCGATGCGACCCAGCAGGCGTACGGGCGAGCCGCCGATACCGATATTGCCGTCAAGCAGCAACGCGCTACGCCAACTTCCGCCCCCCGGTAGCTCTTCGAAGATGTCCCCCACGATCGCGCGGCCGCCGCGGCCCACGGCGAGCTCGACGGCGATCGGTGAGAGGTCGACGCCGAGCGCGAACACGCCCCGTGCGGCGAGCGCGTGCAGGTGACGACCCGGTCCGCAGCCAACGTCGAGCACGGGGCCGCGAAGGCCGTCCAGCACGTGCTCGTCCGTTGCGTCCGCCGGACCTAGGTAACGCTCGAGAGGAAACGGGACAGCCGTGCCGTCGAGCAAACGGGCGTAATGCTTCGGGCGCACGGCGGCGCCTGCGTGCAACCCGTCTCCGTACATACTCAGAGCGCTGATCACCGGATCGCGGCGAGCGCTCGCGCGAACCGCGTACACGGGGCCGCGTACGCGACGGCGCGCGCGTCCTCGATCGTGTCGACGTCGCGCAGCAGCGGCTGCTCGTGGACTCGCAGCCCGAGCTCAGTCAGGCGCGCGCGCTGCTTGGTCAAGGTCGAGTCGCAGCTCATCGGTACGCCCCGGAACGCGCCCGACACGGGTGTCGTGAGCCCCACACTCCAGTAGCCCCCATCGAGTGCCGGGCCGAGTACGGCGTCCACATCGGGATCGGCCAGCGCGCGCATCCCCTCTAACAGCAGCGGTGGGGTCAGCTGGGGCGTATCCATGCCGACAAGCAGTGCCGGCGAGTCGACGTCATCGAAGGCCGCCGCGAGTCGCTCCGCGAGCCCCACGCCGCGCTGCGGTATCAGCTCAAATCCTTTACGCCGCCAACGCCGAGCGTCGCCCTCGAACACCAACACCTTGCGCGCCGCCGGCGTACGGGCAACGACGTCGATCGTGTCGAGCAGGGACGCCCGCGCCAACCTAGCCGCTTGCGCCACGCTACACGGCGGAGTCAGCCGCGTCTTCGCGCGGCCTGGCAGCGGCTCCTTGGCGATCACCAGCAGCGCGATGGACTCCACCACCTCCAGCTAATCCGCTTCCCCTTACGAAAAAGAAAACAGCCCCGCCAAACGATCGGGCCGTAAGACTCTGTTAACCATGTGACTCCTCGCGGAGCGAGTCGGCGGTGAACAACTCCTTAACACCGTCGCTCGGGCAGTTCTCAGGCACTGTGCCTGTGTCAGTCTCACTCATGTGCGAGGGCTGCGCGTCGATCCGAGCAAACCCCCGCCGGGGCCGTTCCAGACGCACTTCTGGCGAAGCCCGCTGCGTGGACCGTGGCTGACCGCGGTGCTCGGACTGGTCCTGTTGATCGGCCTGCCGATCGTGATCGTCACCGGACTGCTGTCCAACCTCGCCTACCAGCCGGGCCTGGGTGGGAACGCGCTCGGGCGCAACCTGGGCCCGCTCGATTTTTACCTGTTCCGGTGGCCGACGCACCCGTCGTGGCTCTATGCGCTGACCCAAGGCCTGCACGTGACGGTCGGGCTCGCGCTGTTCCCGGTGCTGCTGGCCAAGCTGTGGTCGGTGATCCCGCGCCTGTTCGAGTGGCCGCCGGTCAGAGACCCGGCCCATGCGCTGGAACGGCTGTCGCTGGCCTTGCTGGTCGGCGGCGCGCTGTTCGAGTTCGTCACCGGGATCCTGAACATCCAGTACTGGTACGTGTTCCCGTTCTTCTTCACCCAGGCTCACTACTACGGAGCGTGGGTGTTCATCGGGGCGTTCCTCCTTCACGTGACACTCAAGTTCGGAACCATGCGACGGTCGCTGAAGACCCGCGCCGAAGTGCTCGAATCACTCCCCCGCGACAGCGTGACCCCGTTGCCAACCCACGGCGCTCCGTCGCTCGCGGCGGCGTCCCCCGCGCCGGCGACGATGTCCCGCCGCGCTCTGATGGCAACGGTTGGGGCGGGTTCGGTGTTGCTAGCGCTACAGGGTGCCGGCCAGTCTCTGGGCGGGCCGTTCCGCGTGTTGGCTTTCCTGCTCCCCCGCGGGCGCCTCCGTCCGGGTCCCCTCGGCTTTCCGGTCAACAAGGCGTGGGCAGCCGCCGGGATCCCAGGCGCAAACGTCGGGTGGAGCTGGCGTCTTGCCCTTGAGGGGCGGCGCTCGGTGTCGCTCACCCGTGGGCAACTGATGGCGCTCCCCCAGCACACCTACGACCTGCCGATTGCCTGCGTGGAGGGCTGGTCGACGACGCAGCGATGGCGCGGCGTGCGGCTGCGCGACCTCGCCTCGCTGTGCGGCGTGCCGGGAGCGGCAACGGTCACGACCAGATCACTCGAACACGGCACCTACGGCCACGCCACGCTGGGCCCGGAGCAGGTGGCCGACGAGCGCTCGCTGCTGGCGCTGTGCGTCAACGGCCTCGATCTGTCGCTCGATCACGGTTATCCCGCGCGCGTCATCAGCCCGGCGGTCCCAGGCGTGCACTGCACCAAGTGGGTATCGAGCATGACGTTCAATCCCGTGCCGGAATGACCGCGCTCAAGCGGTTTCGCGCCCTCTACGGTGCCGGTCCGCTCCACCTGCTGGCACTGCTAGCGAGCTTCGCGATTGCCGGGGCTGCCACCGTCGGTTGGTTTCAGCGACCCCGCGACGTTGGCTCCGTGTTGGAATGGTTCGCGGCGGCGATCGTGATCCACGATCTGGTGCTGCTGCCGCTCTACTCGCTGCTTGACCGGATCGCGTTTGGTGGACGTCGCCGGGTAGCTGACCGGGCCCGAGGCACGACAGTCCTCAAGCTCGTCAACTCCACGCCCTACGTGCGAGTTCCGGCGATCCTCAGCGGGCTACTGCTGGCCGTCTTCCTCCCGGTCATCTTCGGACTCGGGGCGCAGGCCGAGCTCTCCGCCAGCGGAATCGCCGAGAGCGGGTATCTGGCACGGTGGCTGCTCGCCACCGGCGTCATGTTCGCGGTGTCAGGCGTGGCGTACGCGGCGGCCGTGGCGCGCGCCGGCGCGCCACGGCAATCCGCCACCCCCGCGCCAGATCCGACTACCCCGGGCGACGATTCACCCGAGTCAGCTGATCCCGACCCGGATCAGACGGCGCCCAGGGACGACCTGCGCGCATCAGGTGATCCCGACCCGGATCAGAGTGCCCCGGCCGACGACGGCAGGCCCGGCCCAGGCCCAGAATAGGCCCCGCGCAGCGGGGAGCGAGCGAACTCCGCCATGCCCTCGTGAAAGTCCTCGACGGCTTTGAAATCGAGTACTCGCTCCGCCCGTTGCGCCGACGCGAACACGTGCCTCACGTCCCCGAGCCTGAACTCACCCGTCACCACCGGGCGCGGCGCATGCTCGCCCGCCGCGTCGGCCAAGGCTTCAGCCATCTCGCCCACACTGCGCGGGGTCCCACTGGCGACGTTGAAGGCGCCAACCCGCGGATCGGAGTACGTCAGCGCGATCACGTTCGCGCGCGCGACATCGCGAACATGGATGAAATCCCGCAGCTGCTCGCCATCCTCAAACACGCGCGGGGGCCGGCCCGCCGCCAGGGCACTGGCAAAGATCGCCGCGACCCCCGCGTACGGCGTGTCGCGCGGCATCCGCGGGCCATACACGTTGTGGTAGCGCAACGCGGTCACGGGGACTCCGGTCTCACGCGAGAACGCAAAGCAGAGATGTTCCTGATGCACCTTTGTTGCCGCATAGATGTTGCGCGGGTCAAGCGGCGAAGATTCGTCGACGGCGACCGGTGTCAGCTCGCCGCCACAGTCCGGGCACGTTGGCGTGAACCTCGCTGCTGCGAGGTGGTCCGGCTCCCGCGGCGCTGGGGCGACGCGCCCGTGTTCAGTGCAGCGGTAGGCGCCCTCTCCGTAAACGACCATGCTGCTCGCCAGCACGAGTCGACCGCAGAAATGGCTCGCCCCAAGCCGTTTCAACAGCACCGCGGTGGCCAGATCGTTGTGACGGACGTAGTCCACCACGTCGCGCATCTCCAGGCCGAGCCCCACCATCGCGGCTTGGTGACAGACAGCGTCTACTCCCCGCATAGCCTTGTCGATCACCTCCTGATCGCCCGCGTCACCCCCGACGAACTCGGCCGCCGGATTCAGGTAGTCGGGGCGCCCGGCGTGTGCCGCCGCCAGCAGCGAGTCGAGCACCCGGACCTCATGGCCCGCGTCGACGAGCGCGTCGACGACATGCGAGCCGATGAACCCGGCGCCACCGGTAACAAGGATCATCTCAGCCACGCTACGCAACCAGACGTCGCGCATCACGTCTCCGGGCGCTTGTTTCGCTCCCCGTAAGCTTTGTGGGGCTAGCTTGGGGACGTGATCGAGGTGATCCTGCCCGTGCTCGACGAGGCCGAGGCGATTCCCGGCGTGCTCGCCGCGATGCCCCCCGGCTTCACGCCGCTGGTGGTGGACAACGGCTCGCGGGACGGCTCGTCGGAGATCGCCGCGGCGTGCGGCGCGAGGGTGATTCGCGAGCCGCGACGGGGCTTCGGAGCCGCTTGCTTCGCCGGGCTGCTCGCCGCGGACGCCGAGACTATTTGCTTCATGGACTGCGACGGTTCCCTCGATCCCGGTGAACTACACCGCGTCGTGGGCCCCGTGCTCGCTCGCGCAGCCGATCTCTGTCTCGGCGCCCGGATGCCCGAACCCGGCTCGTGGCCCTGGCACGCAAAATTCGCGAATCGCGTTCTCGCGTTCGAACTTCGCCGACGGACGGGCGTCGCCCTCAGCGACCTCGGGCCGATGCGCGCCGCCCGGCGTGAAGCGCTACTTGGACTGAATCTCGAGGACCGTGGCTCAGGCTGGCCGCTGGAGATGGTGCTACGAGCCGCAGCCCAGAGCTGGCAAATCGCCGAGGTCGAAGTGACCTACCGGCCGCGATCAGGGGGACGCTCGAAGGTCAGCGGCAGCCCGCGCGGGACCGCGCGCGCCGTGCGCGACATGAGCGCCCAGCTCTCGCGATCGCGAAAGCTCCACAGCGTGATATCGCCCCGATCGTGATCCGCGACGACGGCCTCCATTCGGGCCCCGCCGCCGCGACCGCGCTCCGTGGCACGGGGGAATATCTTGATTGGACCGAAAGGGATCTAGGAGTTCTGTGCGCTAAGAGCCATCCCTCGGTACGCAAAGCGCCTAGGTCGTGCTGACGGGGAGCTCGTCTGCCTCGACTGCAACGGCAGGCCCAACTCTCAGCGCTCCGCGACCGCCTGAGCCAGAAGACGGCGCGCCCTGCAAACACCTCTGCTCTATTTGTTTTCCCCGCTGTGTGGATATAGCAGCAGCTTTGTCAGAGGTGTGGAGCTGAGGCCGTGCACGAGGATGGAGCTGATGACGCAGGCGATGGTGGTCCAGACCACGATCCGCTGCTCGCCGGCGGGCAGGGCATGCGAGTTGACGACGACACCGATGTAGAACAGCGCCGCGACGCCGCGCACACCGAAGAACCCGAGAAAGAGCCGGGCCCGCAGATCCACGAACCGTCGGCCGGCGGTGGCGAGCACCAGGGCGGGACGGATCACGAACAGCAATAGCGGGACGAGGAGCCAACCGCCGATCCCCGGAGCGCTGAGACCGGAGATCGTGAGCATCGAGCCGAGCATCAGGAGCACCAGCAGTTCGAGGGTTTTTCCCGCCACCTCGGTCCCGGCGTGCGCGGCGGCGTGGATCTCGTGTTCAAACTCGTAGCGGCGAAAGGTGAAGCCGGCGGCGAACACCGCGAGCAGGCCATACGCGCCAAGCGCTTCGGTGATGCCGTAGAGCAGCAGGGCGAACCCGATCACGACGAATCCGTCGAGGTCCTTGGAAAGAAGCCGACGCTCGCGCGCGCGGGTCAGAACCCAGGCTGCTCCCCCACCCGAGGCTGCGCCCAGCATCAGCGCGATCCCGACGCCGTAGAGCAGGTCTGCTAGCGCCCAGTTACCGATCCAGCTGATCCCTCCTTGCTGCACCACGAACAGAGCGAGTACGACAAACGGAGACGCCAGCCCGTCGTTGAGACCAGCTTCGGTGTGAAGCGACACACGGGGCTCGCCGTAGATCTCCCCGCCGGGGGAGGACAGACCAACGTCGCCAGCAAGAACCGGGTCGGTCGGCGCTAGCACCGAGCCGAGTAGCAATGCGGCGCCGAACGGAATGCCCATCACCCACACACCGAACGCAGCGATCGCGAGGATCGTTAGGGGCATTACCACCACCAGCAATGTCGCGATCGAGATCCAGGACCGCCTCGCCACCCGCCGTTCGACGGTCAGCCCGGCGGAAAACACCCCGACCACTAATGCGACCTCAGTGAGTCGCTCGAGCAGCACGTGATTTCCCTCCGGGCTGAGCGGGCGCACGTCGAGCTGCGACAGCGCGACCGCAGCCAGTGCGCCGAGCGCGACGTAAAACACGGAGGCCGAGAATGCCCGCTCATGCTGATGAGACAATGCGGCCGCACCAACGAGCACGACCGCGCCGGCGAACGCCAGACCCAGCGCGTACAGACCACCGAAATGCCACCCCGGTGCTATGGCGAACACGCTTGACACGAGATCAGCGCTCCAGTCGGCTGGCCGTGGCCGCGCGCGGCGTACCGTAATAAACGCGCGAGTCGCGCGTCACTCTCGGAGGGGACGGACTCAAGGAAGCGCTCCTAGAAGCGGGTCGGCTGGATCGCACCGCCCAAGCTTTCCGGCAAACGTGCACGACCATCCAATCCGGCTGCCGTCGCGTTTCTGCCGTAGCGTGATTGGCGAGCGCCCGGGGTCGCGCGCCAGATCGAATCGACGTCAGCCCCCGAAACGCTGCGATCTCATGGTCCGCCCCCAAGCGTCGCCCAGCCGTTCAACGCGTCCTAGCACTCTAATCCGTGCGCTGTATCCGGACTGCTCGAGTAGCTCGTGGAGGCGCAGCAGATGCCAGTACATGCTACATCGCGAAGCACCCGATGGCAGAGAGCGTCCATGGGGAGCGGGCAAAGACGACGTAGCGCATCGGGCGACGCTCGATCGGTGAAGCGACACGGCCGCCAGCTGGTCGGCGCTACCCATCGACATGACGCGGTCCTTATCAACCACTCATCTTTCGGGTGACGCCCGATCCGGGCTAGACTGTGCCGGTCGGAGGTGCGCCGGGAAGACTGGTCGGCACAGAGGCTTCCACGCGCGCAATCTTCCACAGCCGGATCGTCCTGCTCCTCGCGTTCGCGTTCGCTGTTATGGGCGATCCAGTTTCTTCGGTCGCCTACGCGATTGAGGCGGCGCTGCGCTCGCTTCATGGTGACCTGCTGCTGTTGCTGCCGGCGATGGGGATCGTGCTGGGGATCATCGTGCTGGTCTCGGGCAATTACCACCAGCTGTACGCGCGCTTCCCTGAGGGTGGTGGCGACGCCGCCGCGACCGGCCGCGCGTTCGGCGATGGGTGGGCGTTCGTGCCGCTCGGCGCGCTGATGGTTGACTACACGCTCACGATCACGATCTCCGTCGCGGCGGGCGCGTCGGCCGTGATCGCATACCTGCCCGGACTACAGTCCGAGCGGGTTCCGCTAGCGCTCGCGCTGCTCTGTCTGGTGGCCGGGCTGACCTGGTTCGGGCACGGCGGTCGCTCGATCTTCGGCTCGATGACGATCGCATTCCTACTCATCAGCACGACAGTGATCGTGCTCGGTCTGATCGCGCCGCACGCCCACGGTCACGCGCCGTTGCACGCCCACGACCGGCACTGGCCGCCGCTGGCAGTGCTGCTCGCCTTTCCGGTGGCGATGGCACTGGCGACCGGCGTCGAGGCGCCCTCGTCGGCGATTGCGCAGCTTGACCAGCTCGACGACGCGGGGCGCCGGCGCTTCGGCCGAATCACGCTCTGGCTGATGCTCACGATCGTCGTCTGGCTGACGGTGGGACTGACCGTGCTCGCCGTGCGGCTGCGCGTCGGCATCCCGCCGGCAAACTCGACCCAAGTCGCTGAAATCGCCCGCACCGCAGTCGGCAAAGGCGCGCTCTTCGCCGCCTTTCAACTGACCACCGCGCTCCTGCTTCTCGCTGCGGCAAGCTCCTCGTTCCAGGCGGGGCCCGGTCTGCTCAAGGCGCTCGCGGGCGGTGGGGAAGGACTCGGAATCCTGCCCGCGCCACTCGGTCGGGCGAACCGCCACCACACCCCCTACTGGAGCGTCGCCGTCTTCCTCGCGGCGGCGGCGGCGCTGGTCGCCGCCGCTGGCGGCCGCGAGCAGCAGCTCGTGCTGTTCTACGCCGTCGCAGTTTTCCTCGCCTTCCTCTCGGGGCTGCTCGCGATGTCCCGCTTCTTCCGCACCGAAGGGCGCCACCGACTGCTCGCCGCGAGCCTGCTCGGCGCCGCGGCCGTGACGCTCACACTGGGGCTCAATCTCGCCCGTGGCTATCCAATCGCCTCGCTCGTCGCAGCAGGGGCGATCGCCGCTGGACTATGGCGCCTATGGGTCCGTGCAGGCAAGCCCAGCGGCGTCTCAGACGCCGAGCGGCTCGGGGAAGCAGAACCTCCTCGGCCAGCCCCCCCAACGAACCGCGACCCGGCGCGCTCGACCGCGCCCTCCTAAACCACAGCCTCCGGGACGCCGCGACACCTCCCCACCCTCTCCCGGGCGTGCCCACGAGCTGGCGATCTTGCCGGTAGGTCCGTCTATTGGCGCGGCTCGTCGAGATCACGTGACGAGTCAACGGCGAGATCGACACCGGGGGTCAGGCGTTCAACGACCTGCGTCAGCTCGTGCACGGCATCTGCGATGTCATCGCGGTCGGCCTTGTGCTCGATGGCAAGTCGAAGGGCGGCGATCTCTCGGGCGAGGTACTCAGCGTCGGCCAGGGCGCGGGCGTTGACTTCGCGGTCGCGCTCGATCTCGGCGCGCTCGCGGTCGGCTTGCCGGTTCTGCGCCAGAAGGATGAGCGGGGCCGCATACGCAGCCTGCGTCGAAAACATGAGGTTGAGCAAGATGAAGGGGTAAGGATCGAATCTCAGCGCCACGGCCGCGACGTTGATGGCGATCCAGACCACGACGGCGACCGTCTGGATCGCGAGGTAGCGCCCGGTCCCGAGGTAGCGCGCGATGCTCTCGGCGAATCGTCCGAAGGCATCGGGGTCGTACTGGGGCCCACCGGCAGTCCCACGCGGTTTGCTGAGGTCATCGCGCCGGGCCATTAGTCCTCCTCATCGCGCACGCGCCAGCCCGCTGGCAGGACACGATCAAGCACGTCATCCACGGTGACGGCACCTACCAACCGTCCGGCGTCGTCCAGTACCGGGAGCGCGACGACGTCGTAGGCGGCAAGGCGCTCGGCCACCACGCGATCGCTAGCGCTGACGCTGACCGACGGCGACTCATCATCAAGACACCGGGACAGGAGCTTGGCCGGAGCTTCCCGAAGCAGCCGCTGGAAATGCGCAACGCCGAGGAATCTTCCCGTTGGGGTTTCGGCCGGCGGCTGACAGACGAAGACCTGCGTGGCCAGCGGGGCCGGGAGGTCGTCGTCTCGGATCCGGGCGAGGGCCTCCGCGACGGTGTCCTGCGGTCCGAGGATGACCGGTTCGGGCGTCATCAGTCCCCCAGCGGTGTCCGGCTCGTAGCTCAACAGGCGACGAACCGGGGCCGCCTCATCGGGATCCATAGCCCTGAGCAGCTCGGCCCGCCGAACCGCCGGCAACTCGCCGAGCAGGTCGGCGGCGTCATCAGCTTCCATCTCGTCGAGGACGCGAGCGGCCTTGTCGAGATCGAGGCCTTCGACGATTCGCACCTGCTCGTCCTCCGAGAGCTCTTCCAAGAGGTCTGCCAGCCGGTCGTCCTCAAGCGCCGCAGCCAGCACACGACGCCGAGACAACGGCAGCTTGCGAATGGCTTCGGCCATCTCGACCGGGTGCAACTGGCCGATCGCAGCCGCCTGGCGTGCTGCAGGTGGATCGTTGGAGAACAGCTCGCCGGCTTCGCTCCAGTCGACGACCTCTGGGGGGCGGCGGCGTCCGGGAAGCCCTCCCCCCGAGAGCGCGATCGTGGCCAGCTCCCAGCTGTATGGCGCAGGCCCGGGGGTGATGGCGGCATCGACGATTCGTTGGTCGCATAGCTTGCGGCGAAACAGCTCGCCGGCGACCAGCTGCTCGCCGGCGCGCAGCTTAAACTGGCGCAGGTTGATCGTGCCACGACGAAGTCGCACGCCCTCCACCTCGATCTCCGCGACACGACCAGCCCCGACGAACACGCGCCGCCGCTGAACCGCGACGACAAAACCGTTGACTTGCGGCGGGCCTCCCCCACCGGGGGGGGTCAGTACGACATCAGCCATATGTCCGATCTCGGCACCGTCAGCACCCACCAGCGGCAGACGCACGAGACGCGAGACATACACAAGCCGATCGCGCATACCCAAATTGTCGCGGATCCCTGGTCCCGTGTAACGAAACGATCGCCTCGCATGTCTGTAAACCCAGGCTGAGGCTCGCGGCGGCGAGCCCGGTGTCGTTTCGTCAATCCAGATCGTCGAGGAGCGAGAGCCATGAGCCGAGCAGATGAATCGCAGTCGCGCCAGCCAGCCGGGCGTGCCGTCGGCCCGGGTGCCTCGCAGCCGATCGCGGACTACGGGATGCTCGCTGACTGCAACACGGCGGCGTTGATCGATCGGGCAGGGTCAATCGACTGGCTGTGCCTGCCGCGCTACGACAGCCCGGCGGTGTTCGCCCGGATCCTCGATCCCGATGCGGGTCACTGGTCGATCCGCCCCGCAGGCGAGTTCACCGCGACCCGGCGCTACGCGTCAGGCACGCTCGTGCTCGAGACGACGTTTGAGAGCGACACGGGCGTGGCTCGGTTGACCGACGCGCTGGTGTTCGAAGAAGGCCAGCGCGGTCACGAGCTCGGCCACGACGCGCCCCGCGAGCTGCTGCGGCTGGTCGAAGGCCTCAGCGGCAGCATGGCGATCGTGATGGAGCTGGTGCCGCGTCCGGAATATGGCCTCGTGCGTCCGTTGTTTCGCGCCACCGAATATGGCGGTCGGACGTTCGGCGGTCCGAACCAAATCGCCGTCTGCTCCGGAGCGCCGGCTGAGATCGAGGGCTCGGCGATGCGGGCTGACTTCGAGGTCAGTGAGGGCGGCGGTGTGGGCTTTGCGCTGCGCTGGGTCTCGCCGGAGGGCGTCTTCTCGGCGCCGACGTCCGCTGATCACGCCGGCCGCAGGATTCAGGACACGGTGGAGGGCTGGCGCTCGTGGGAAGCTGAGCACGACATCTACAAGGGTCCGCACCGGGAGCTCGTGCGGTTCAGCTCGCGGGTCCTGAAGGGTCTGAGCTATCGGCCGACGGGGGCGATCGTTGCGGCGCCGACGACCTCGCTTCCCGAGACTGTCGGTGGGGAGCGCAACTGGGACTATCGCTATTCCTGGATCCGTGACGCGAGCCTCACGGTGGAGGCGCTGTACATCGGCGCGTGCTCGGACGAGGCGACGGAGTTCATCTCGTTCATGACCAGCTCGGCGGGCGGCGGCGAGTCGCTGCAGATCATGTACGGGATCGCAGGCGAGCACGACCTCTCCGAGCGCGAGCTCCCCCATCTGCGCGGTTGGCGTGACTCGGCGCCGGTCCGGATCGGCAACGGCGCCTGGAATCAGACCCAGCTCGACGTCTACGGCGAGCTGCTTAACGCCCTGTACGTATCTCGCGAGCAGCTGGGGGAGCTTCATCCAGAGATCCAACGCTTCGTGGCCGAGCTCGCGGACGGGGCCGCAGCGCGATGGAGCGAGCGCGACGCCGGCATGTGGGAGATGCGCGGCGAGCCGCGCCACCACCTGTCCTCAAAAGTGCTGTGCTGGACGGCGCTTGATCGTGCGGTAAAGCTCGCCCCTCAGCTAGGCCCACACGCCCACACGGAGGCGTGGGCCGAGCAACGCGATCTTGTGCGCAACGCGATCCTGGAACGCGGTTGGAGCGAGAAGCGCCATGCCTACGCTCAGTCCTTCGACTCCGACGAGCTCGACGCGGGCGTGCTCCTGATGCCGCTGGTCGGGTTCCTGCCGGCGACCGATCCGCGGATGCGCTCGACGATCGAAGCGATCGCGAGCGAGCTGACCGAGGACGGCCTCGTGCTGCGCTACGCCAACGAGCAAGGGCTCAACGCCGATGGCCTGACCGGCGAGGAGGGCACGTTCATGATTTGCTCGTTCTGGCTGGCCTCAAGCCTCGCGCTCGCTGGCGAGATCGAGCGGGCCGAAGCGCTGTTCGACCAGCTCGTCGGATACGCGAACGATCTCGGTCTGCTGGCCGAGGAGGTCGACACATCCAGTGGCGAACTGCTGGGCAACTTTCCGCAGGCGTTCAGCCACATCGGCCTGATCAACGCCGCTTGGAAGATCGATCAGGCACGCCAGAGCACTGGCGGACCCGGTGAAACGAAGGTCGCCGCCTGATGGCCGCCAGCTACGACGTGATCGTGATCGGTGCCGGGCCGTCATGTGAGCACTGCGCCGACCACCTCGCCAGGGCCGGGCTGCAAGTGGCGGTCGTCGAACGCGAGCTGATCGCCGGCGAATGCTCCTACTACGCCTGCATCCCCTCGAAGACGTTGCTGCGACCGGGAGAAGCCGTTGCGGGCGCGCTCGACGCGCCCGGCGCCCGCGAGGCGGTCACGGGGAGGATCGACGTCGAGCAAGCGTTGGCTTGGCGTGACTTCATGGTCTCCGACTACGACGACTCCGCCCAAGAGCGATGGCTCGCGGACAACGGCATAGACCTGTTCCGAGGGTCCGGTCGGATCGCCGCGCCAGGCGTCGTCGCCGTCGCAGACGAGCACCACGCGACCCGCCACATCGTGATCGCGACCGGCTCAGAGCCGGTGATCCTGCCGATACCCGGGTTGCGCGAGCTCGAAGGTGTCTGGACCAACCGCGAGGTCACCGCCGTCAAAGAGATCCCGAAGCGACTCGTGGTGCTCGGCGCCGGACCCGTCGGAGTCGAGATGGCGCAGGCGATGCAGCGCCTCGGCGCCGCCGTCGCGCTCGTGGAAGGAATGGAGCACGTACTCCCACGCGAACCGAGACCGCTGGGCGAGGCTGTCGGTCAAGCGCTGGAGGCAGATGGCATCGAGTTGCACTTTGGACAGCACGCGTCAGCTGTCGAGATGGACGGCGAGGACTACGTCATCTCATTCCCGGATGGCAAGGAGTTGCGTGGCGACCGCCTACTCGTCGCCACCGGGCGCCGGCCCCGCGTGGACGACATTGGACTCGATCTCGCCGCCGTGGAGACTGGCCCGCACGGGATCCACGTCGACGCGCGCATGCGAGCGGCCAAGGGGGTTTGGGCGATCGGCGACGTGACCGGGATCTGGCCGCTGACCTACGTCGGCAAATACCAGGGAAGGATCGCCGCCGCCGACATCCTCGGCCACGGCCGCGATGCCAACTACGAGGCGGTCCCTAGGGTCGTGTTCACCGATCCCCAGGCAGCGTCGGTTGGCGAGGCCGAGGGTCCGCTGATGGCTACCGTGCCGATCTCGGAGGTTCCGAAGACAGCGACCTACACCCGCGCATACGCCGAGCGGCCAGGGTTCCTGACGCTCGTCTCCGACGGACACCGGCTGACCGGCGCATACGCCGTCGGCCCGGGCGCCGGCGAGTGGATGCAGCAGGCGACCCTGGCCGTGCGCGCACGCATCCCAATCGAGATGATGCGCGACACGATCCAGCCGTTCCCGACCTTCTCTGAGATCTTCTATTTCGCGCTCCACGAGTTGACCAGTTAGACCCGGATAGCTGCGCGGACGCGGTGAACGCCGCGGCGCAGCGGCCGCTTGGAAATCTGGGCCCCGCACGTAACGATTGGGAGATCGGGGTGACTACGGGGTGTGCTGGTCGTGCACTTCACGAACCTGTTGATCGTCGTGGCCGTAGGGCTGCTCGCCCCGCTGTCGCTCGGGTTCTTCCCGCGGATGCGTCTCCCCGCGATCGTGCTGGAGATCGTGGCCGGCATTGTGATCGGGCCATCTGGCTTGGGTTGGGTGACTGCTGACCTGCCCGTTTCGATTCTCTCCCTGATCGGATTGGCGTTTCTGCTGTTTTTGTCGGGCCTCGAGATCGACATCCAGCGGCTTCGTGGACGAACGCTGAAGCTCACCGCGATTGGGTTCGCGGTCTCGTTGATGATCGGGATCGCTGTTGGCCTGGGGTTGCGCGCGGCCGGATTCGCCAAGTCCCCGCTGTTCATCGCGATCGTGCTCGTGGCGACGTCGCTAGGGGTCATCATCCCAGTGCTCAAGGACTCCGACAACATCCGCTCGGACTTCGGGCAGCTTGTGATCGCGGCGGCTTCGATCGCCGACTTCGGGGCGATCATCCTACTTTCGCTGTTCTTCTCGGGCAACGGCTCGACGGACACCGCCGGGACGTTGATCCTGCTCGGGATCTTCGGCGCTCTGATCATGCTGATCGGACTCGCGATCGCCCGCGTCGAGCACTCACGCGGCCTGTCGCGAGTGCTCGTCCGACTCCAAGACACGACGGCGGAGATCCGCGTGCGGGCCGCCTTCGTCCTCTTGATCGGGTTCGTCGCGATAGCTCAGAACGTTGGCCTGGAAACAATCCTCGGTGCGTTCGCGGCAGGCGCTCTGCTGTCGTTGATCGACCGCGACCAAGCGATGACCCATCCGCAGTTTCGGCTCAAGCTCGAGGCAGCGGGCTTTGGGATCTTCATCCCGATCTTCTTCGTCACCAGCGGGCTGCGCTTCGACCTGGGCGCCTTGTTCTCCAGCCCCTCGACAGTGGCTCGCGTACCGCTGTTCTTGCTGGCGTTGCTGCTTGTCCGTGGCCTTCCCGCCCTCCTGTACCGTGGCTTGGTCGGACGGCAGCGAGCGCTGATCGCCGGGCTCTTGCAAGCAACGTCCCTGCCATTCATTGTCGCCGCCACCCAGATCGGCGTGCAAAGCGGGGTCATTACGAAAGCCAGCGCCGCCGGGCTGATCGCAGCCGGCCTGCTGTCGGTGATCATCTTCCCGGTGTCCGGACTGGCACTGCTGCGTCGCAGCGAGCAAGTACCGGATGGCGGGCATGCCGCCCCGCGGCCGGTGCCCACGCCGGCGATGCCGGTGCTGACCGTCGAGGATCGCGCCCTCTGTCGCCTCGGTGCCTTTGCGCCTGACGCGGTGGCCTGACTCCGCACCGCGGTGTAACAAGCTGGCGGATGAGGAGACAGTTCAGGCGGCTGGCCGGGCGCTCGCCCGCCCAGCCGCACACCAACAAAGGAGTGATCATGCTGCGCCTTAGAAACCGGCGGACCATTTCCAGCAGCAACACGACCGCGGCGCCCGCGCAGCCAATTGAGCGTGCAGAGCCGCCCGGTCCTGAGCGCGCGACGTTCGCAGCCGGCTGCTTCTGGGGCGTCGAGGCGGCCTTCCGCGAGATCGACGGGGTCCTCCAGACCGCGGTCGGCTACACCGGCGGCCCCGCCGCGCACCCCACCTACCATGAGGTTTGCTGTCATCGCACCGGCCACGCTGAAGCCGTCGAGGTCTGGTTCGATCCGGCCCGCGTCGGATACGAAGACCTGCTGGAGACGTTCTGGCAGATCCACAACCCGACGACCCGTAACCGTCAGGGGCTGGACATCGGAAACCAGTATCGCTCGGCGATCTTCTTTCACTCGCCCGAGCAGGAGGCAGCGGCGATCTCCTCGCGCGAGCGCGAGCAGACAGGCCATCGAAAGCGGATCGTTAGCGAGATCCAGCCCGCGTCGGCCTTCTATCGAGCCGAGGAATACCACCAGCGCTACTTCGAGAAGGCGGGCCGCGCCTCTTGCGCGGTGACCCTGCAATGAGCCTCCCGGGGCCGGGCACAAGAACGATCACGAATCGGAGACTGGCACGTGTTCGACGATGGCCCCGGACCGGACGGCAGCGCTACTGCATCAACTCGGCCGCGCTCGAGCTCGGGCCCGCCGCCGAAAGCGGCTGACCCCGCTGATTCCCCGGTGTGACGCGCGGACAGCAGGGAATCGGGGACGAGCTGATGCCCGAACCGCACAGCAAGGGGGTTCTCAGAGTGGGCGAGATCTGCCCCGTGGCCGCCGGGGCGACGAACGTTGATTAGCATGATCACCGCGGCCGATCCACTCCCGGCTGCGCTCATGAACGCTCCCAATCGGAAGATCTCGTCGCTGATCAGGCGGGCACCAGCTGAGCCAGCATCCGACGATCACCGATTGGTTGAGGCGTTGCGTCGCGGGGATGAGCGCGCATTTGAGGCTTTGGTCGAGTGCCACCACGGCTCGCTGATCCGAATCGCGTTGATGTACGTGCGCGACCGCGCCGTGGCGGAGGAGGTCGCACAAGAGACGTGGCTCGTCGTACTCGAGGGGATCGATCGTTTTGAGCGTCGCTCCTCGCTGAAGACGTGGATCTTTCGGATCCTGGTCAACCGCGCCAAGACCAGGGGGGCACGCGAAGCACGCCAGGTGCCGGTCTCGGCTCTCGCTGGCGACGACGAGCAGCCTGAGGTGGCGCTCGACCGGTTCCTGCCCCCCGATGATCCACGGCGGCCGCTTGGCTGGGCGGCGCCCCCACGGGCCTGGCCCGAGCAGCGGCTCCTGAGCCGCGAGACCGTGGCCCGCGTCCGCGAGGCGATCGCGCAGCTCCCGCCCGCCCAACAGTCAGTCATCGGCCTGCGAGACGTGGACGGCCATAGCGCCAAGGAAGTCGCCACCGCACTGGGGATCAGCGCCGCCAACGAGCGCGTCCTGTTGCACCGGGCCCGCTCGCGCGTCCGGCGTGAGTTGGAGGAGTACTTCGAACAATGAGACCTTTGCGCGACAGCTCAGAGCTCACGTGTCTCGAGCTCGTCCAGCTGGTCACCGACTACCTTGAGGGCGCCCTCTCCAGCCGCAATCGACGACGCTTCGAGCGCCACCTGAACGCGTGCAAGGATTGCCCGACTTACGTTCAACAGATGCGTGAGACCATCCGGCTGACCGGCGTGCTGCGCCAAGACGACCTACAGCCGGAAGTCCGAGAAGAGCTTCTCGCCGCCTTCCGCGACTGGAAAAACCGCTGAACGCCGAGAAAGCCGGCGGCGCCGGGCGCGGACCGGAGGTTCTCAGAGGTGGCCTTCGCGACCCCGGGCAGCCCGTGAGCGCAGCGTGTGTTGGTGCGTGCCTGTAACAACCAAAGCGCTCCGGAGACTAAGCGCGCAGTCCGGATCGATTGCGTCCAAGGAGAAACCATGCCAGAAGCTGCGCCGTCGGAACCCACCGGATCCGTTCGTGGGCTCCGTGCGAAGAACGTGCTCGTCACGGGCGGCAGCTCGGGCATCGGGCAGGCGATCGCGGTGCGGTTCGCGGAGTATGGCGCCAATGTCGCGATCAATTATCTGCGTCAGCCTGAGGAAGCGCGCGACACCGAGGCGCAAGTCCAGGCCTGCGTGAGCCGAGTGCGGCAGGAGGGAGTCCGTGACGTGCTCGTCCAAGGAGACGTTTCGGACGAGGACGACGTCGTCAAGATGGTCGGGCAAGCGGTGAGCCAGCTCGGCGGCCTCGACGTGTTGATCAACAACGCCGGCATCCAGATCTCCAGACCGAGCCAGGAGCTTTCGAGCGCCGACTTCGACAAGGTGCTCGCGGTCAACCTCCGTGGCGCGTTTCTGTGTGCCCGTGAGGCAATCCGCCACTTCCTCGACGCGCAACGGCCTGGGGTCATCATCAACGTTTCCAGCGTCCATCAGCTGATCCCAAAGCCGGACTATCTCGGCTACTCAGTCAGCAAGGGCGGGATGCAGAACCTGACGAGGACGCTAGCGCTCGAGTTTGCCGGGAAGGGTATTCGCGTCAACGGGATCGGCCCGGGCGCGACGATCACGCCGATCAACCGCGCCTGGATCGAGGACCCGGTCAAGAAGGAGCAGGTCGAGAGCCACATTCCGATGGCACGCGCCGGGACAGCGGATGAGATGGGCGGGGTCGCTTGCTTCCTGGCCAGCGACGACGCCGCCTACATCACCGGCCAGACGATCTTCGTCGACGGCGGGTTGACGCTCTACCCGAGCTTCCGCGAGCCCTGGTCCTCGGAATGACCGCCGGTATGGAGTCCGGCGGCGCCGGACTCCACACGGCGGAAACCTGGTGGCCATCGGCGTTTGGCGCCGGGGACCAGCATGGGATGCTCAACCACATTACGGACGCCAAGCGACGCGAGGCGATGGGGCTAGTCCGTGAGGGTCGCCTCTACGACCTCGGCACGCGCTCGATGAACGCGCACCGGTCTTCCCAGGTCGCTACTTCCGTCAGACGCTCATAAGCACCGCCCACCACATAAACGCGGCCGGCAGCGGAGCATCCGCGTCCGGGCTGGGTGATTGCAATGTCAACTGGGTGACGGAGGCGATCTCGGGGACGATGCAGATCGGGACGCACATCGATGCGCTCAGCCACCTTCAGATCGGAGATCGCGGCTACAACGGCTGGACCGTCGCCGAACTCGCCGAAACATGGGGTGTCAACCGCCTCGGCGCGGAGACGATTCCGCAGATCGTCACCCGCGGCTTGTTGATCGACGTGCCAGTCGCCCGGGGCCTCGAGCAGCTCGAGGTAGGTGACGTGATCACCGTCGACGACGTCCAGCGGGCGCTGCAAGGGGCCGAACCGCAGGCGGGCGACGCCGTGCTCTTTCACACCGGATGGTGCGCGCAATGGGAGGACCCCGATGCCTACCTCGCTGGCGAACCCGGACCGGGACTGGAGCTGGCCGACTGGCTGGCGAACCGAGGCGTGGCCGTGACCGGCTGCGATACCTGGAGCTATGGCCCTGTGCCGGCGGAGAATCCCGACGAGCCGTTCCAGGTGCCCCAGCACCTAAGCGTTCGCCACGGAGTGTTCATCGTCGAGAACCTCGATACCGCACGTCTCGCCGCAGACTCAATGAAAGAGTTCGCGCTGATCCTCACCCATCCCAAGCTGCGCGGCGCCACCGGCGCGTGGACGTCCCCGATCGCCCTCGTCTGAGGAGCCTGACCGTGAGCACCGAGCACTACGACGTCTCATCATCGGCACCGGCGCGGGCGGAGGCACCCTCGCGCATCGACTGGCGCCCTCAGGCAAGCGCATCCTGCTGCTCGAGCGCGGCGGCTACCTGCCACGCGAGCCCGAGAACTGGGACAGCCGGGAGGTGTTTGGCAAGGACCGATACCTCTCCGACGAGGTCTGGTACGACGCCGACGCTCAGCCCTTCAAGCCGCACCAGCAGTACTTCGTGGGCGGCAACACCAAGTTCTACGGGGCGATCCTGTTCCGATTGCGCGAGCGGGACTTCAGCGAGGTGAAGCACTACGGGGGCGTCTCGCCGGCTTGGCCGATTTCCTACGCGGACCTCGAGCCCTACTACGCTCAGGCGGAGCGTCTCTACCGGTGCTCTGGCGGCGTCACCGAGGTCATCCGCCAAGAGTTCGGCATCTCCCAGCCAGCCGTCTCGGGGCAGCTGCGGATCTGGAGAGAAGCCGGGTTCGCCACGGTTCGGCAGGAGGGTGCTCGGCGTCTTTATGCGCTGGACCCCGAGCCACTGCGCGCCGCGGACGTGTGGCTTGATCGCTTCCGCAGCTTCTGGGATCAGCGGCTCGACGCTCTGGGCACCGAGGTAGTCAGAGGGAAGCGACAGCAGCGGGCACGGCATCGACCTAGGAAGGAGGAATGAGATGACACATACAGAGCATGAGATCAGCGCCACCCGACGCGAAGTGCAAACACGAGCGATCGACGGCAGGCAGGCGCACGTAGTTCGCCTCACCCGGGCCTATGAGACGAGCGTGGAGGATCTGTGGAGCGCATGCACCGATGCTGAGCGCATCCCGCGCTGGCTGCTTCCGATCTCAGGAGAGCTTCGTGCCGGTGGCCACTATCAGCTGGAGGGCAACGCCGGCGGGACGATCACGCGCTGCGACCCACCGCGGCATCTCGCCGCCAGCTGGGAGTACGGCGGCTCGGTAAGTTGGATTGAGTTGACGCTCACGCCACGATCTCCGGGAGTGACCGAGCTGGTGCTTGAGCACATCTCGCATGTCGAGGACGACGAGAAGTGGGCGACGTTCGGTCCCGGTGCGGTTGGTGTTGGTTGGGAGCTCATGCTCAAAGCGCTCGCGGACCATCTCGCCAGCGGCGCCGCGCTTGATCACCACCACGCCCACGAATGGATGGCCAGCGAAGCTGGGCGCCAGTTCATGACCCACAGCGCCCAAGGGTGGATGACCGCCGATATCCACGCGGGAGCCGACGCTGATCGCGCGCGCAACGCGGCCGAGCAGACCACAGCTTTCTACACCGGCGCCTGAGCCCTCAGCCGATCTGCTCCGCCAGCTCGACGATGATCCCCTCCGGGCCGCGGACGTAGCAGAGCCGATAGTTGTCTTTGTAGCGCTCGATCTCGCCCACGAGCTCCGCGCCGCGGGCTCGCAAGCTAGCCACGACGGCGTCGATGTCGTCGACTGCGAACGCGACATGGCGGATGCCCGGGGTGTTCGCCGGCGCGTGCCGGTCGCCGCCCCGGCCCGACGGGGCGTGAAACTTCGTCAGCTCCAGCCGTCCGTGGCCGTCCGGGGTCTCCACCATCGCGATCTCCGCCCGGACGCCCTCGAGCCCCACCACGCGGTCCACCCAACCGCCCTCGACCGGCCCCTCGCCCTGCAGCTGGAGTCCGAGCTCGACGAAGAACGCCGTCGCGGCCGCGAGGTCGTCGACCACGATGCCCACGTGGTCCATGCGTTGGATCGTCATGCGCTCGACGGTAGCGGAACGAGGCCCCAGCTATAGCGTCTCTCGGTTGCCGATCGCTTACCGGGACGGCTCGATCGTTTGCGTGGCCGCTGTTGGGCGTAGGCGTGGCTTTAGGGCCGCTCAGCGGCTGCCTGCGCGCGCCGGGAGCTCGCTGTGGTTCGCGACGCTGAGCTTGAACGTAGACGTGGGACAGGTTCCGGCTGCGGGGCGATGTGTCGCGGTGTCAGGCGTCCTAGCGTCGGTGGCGTGATCGCGCTGGCTGCTCGAGGCGCGAGCGGGTGGCATCACCGAACGCTCGAGGACTATCGATGACTGCCACCAAGTTCTACACACGTCGCCTTCCCGCCTGGGCGAGAAGGTGCTCGCCCGCCGCGGCCAGGCCGTGGTGCCTGGCTGGCTGTGCTGGCGACGGTGATCGCGGCCGCTCCCGCTCCCGTGCCTCTCCACCTCCAAATTACACCAGACAAGGGGCTCTCATGAGGCCCTGATTCGTGCCGCATAATCGCGCACGCTGGAACCAAAGAATAGGAGTGGAGTTGACCGGGTCAGCTCCGAGGGAGGTGAGCGGATGGGCTGCTACGTGTTGGATTTCCAGGAGATCGACCAGACGCAGGTTGCGGTCGTTGGCGGCAAGGGCGCACTCCTGGGGGAGCTTTCGCGGATCGAAGGCATCTGTGTGCCGGCTGGCTTTTGCGTGACGACGGACGCCTTCCAGCGGATCCTGGCGGAAGCGCCGTCGATCGACGATCGGCTCGATCGGCTGTCGCGCCTGAAGCCGGACGACCGGGAGGCGATACGCGCGCTTAGCGCGGAGATCCGCCGGGCCCTCGAAGGGATCCCCATCCCTGAGGATCTGGCGTCGGCGATCACGCGCCCGATCGCCCGGCTCGGCGAGCAAGCCGCCTTCGCCGTCCGATCGAGCGCGACGGCGGAGGACTTGCCGACCGCATCCTTCGCGGGCCAGCACGACACGTACCTGAACGTCGCGGGCCCGGCGGCGATCCTCCAGCACGTCAGCCGGTGCTGGGCCTCGCTTTTCACCGAGCGGGC
>JALYZY010000118.1 GCA_030948665.1 Actinomycetota bacterium
GGCCTCACTGCGGATAGCGCCGCGGTATCAGCGCTACCTTGAAGGGCCGATGATGCGCAAGCGGGCAGCGAACCTCCGATGGGTTGCGGTGGGAGCGATCGTCGCCGTCGCCGCCGTTGTTAGCGTCGTGATTGACACCAGCAGGCGGTCGGCGGCAGCCACGCCGGCTTTCGCACCTAGCCTCGATCCCGGGACCTCCCTGTCGGGAGTGGCGCCCCAATTCGCGCTCGTGGACCAATCCGGGGCGAGCGTCTCACTGCACTCGTTCCGCGGGAAGGTCGTGATCCTCGCCTTCAACGACTCGCAGTGCACCACGGTCTGCCCGCTGACGACGACAGCGATGACGGACGCGAAGCGGCTGCTGGGATCTGCGGGATCGCGGGTCGCGCTGCTCGGGATCGATGCGAACCCCCAGGCCACCTCGATCGCCGACGTACGCGCCTATTCGGAGCTCCACGGGCTGACTCATAACTGGCAGTTCCTCACCGGGACGCTGCCCGAGCTCAGGCGTGTATGGAAGGCATACAAGGTGGATGTGGCGATCCGCGGCGGCCAGATCGACCATACGCCCGCCCTGTTCGTGATCGACCGCGAGGGCCGGCTGGCCAAGGTGTACCTGACCCAGATGTCCTACTCGAGCGTCGATCAGCAGGCACAGCTGCTCGCCCAGGAGGCATCGTCGCTGCTTCCCGGCCACCCGCGCGTCAACTCGCACCTCTCATTTGCCCAGGTCCCAACGATCGCTCCGACCGTCCCGGTCAGTCTTCCGCGTGCCGGTGGAGGCACAGTCCGGCTCGGGCCGAGCGGGTCGCCGCGATTGCTGGTGTTCTTTGCGACCTGGGACTCCGAGGTGACCGATCTCGCCGGGCAGCTCCAAGCGCTTGGACGCTACGCGGCGACGGCGTCCACACACGGGCTGCCGCCGCTGGTCGCAGTTGACGAAGGAAGTGTGGAGCCGTCGCCCGCAGCGCTTCCGCGCTTCCTGGCGACACTCCCACACCCCCTCCCCTACCAGGTTGCCGTCGACACGACCGGTCGGGTCGCGGACGGCTATGGCGTGCAAGATGAGCCGTGGTTCGCGCTCGTCTCGCCGAGCGGCCAGATCCTCTGGTACTTCGACATCTCGACGTCGGGCTGGCTTTCGACGAACAAGCTGGTCGCGCGCGTTCGCGCGGCACTCGCGCACCCTCGCGCGCTGAGCAGTCCATCGGCGGTGCAGGCAGCGCTGGCTGGTTCGCCCCGTCCGCTTGCGGAGCTACACCATCAGGCCGGAGAGCTGCTCGGTAGCCAAGCGTCGCTCGCCACCCGGCTGCGCGCACTACGCGGCTATCCGGTTGTGATCAATGCCTGGGCCTCCTGGTGCGGACCGTGTAAGGCGGAGTTCGGGTTGTTCGCCTCAGCGTCAGCGCTTTACGGACGCCGGGTCGCGTTCCTCGGCGTCGACACCAACGACCCCGCAGCCGGCGATGCGCGCGCCTTTCTGGCGACGCATCGGGTCAGCTATCCGAGCTATCAGGCCCGTACGACCTCAGCGCTCAGCTCGCTTGCGGTCGTCCAAGGGCTTCCGACGACGATCTTCGTCGACCGTGCCGGGCATGTCGTCTACGTTCACACCGGCGAGTACTTCAGCCAGGGAACGCTCGACCAGGACGTCGCCACGTACGCACGCCCGGGCTGAACGCGCACGGCCACCCGGAGTCGCGATACGGTCTTGTCGTGGGCGCCAGGCAACGAGACGGCTCGCGATAGGCGACGAATGACGAAGTGGATCTACGACTTTGCCAAGGGCTCCCGCGACATGCGCGAGCTCCTCGGAGGCAAGGGCGCCGGGATCGCCGAGATGACCCGCATCCTCGGTCCAGACGTAGTTCCGGCTGGGTTCACGATCACGACCGAGGCGTGCGTCGCGTACGTGCGCGGCGGGCAAGAGCTTCCTGACGGTCTGGAGGAGCAGGTGGACGAGGCCATCGGTCGGCTCGAGGGGCAGGCCGGCAAGCGCCTGGGCGACCCGGACGATCCGCTGCTCGTATCGGTCCGCTCCGGTGCTCGCGAGTCGATGCCGGGGATGTTGGACACTGTCCTGAATGTCGGGCTCACCGATGAATCGGTCCAGGGCCTTGCCTCGAGGACCTCCGATGAGCGTTTCGCCTGGGACTGCTATCGCCGGCTCGTCCAGATGTTCGGCAACGTGGTCCGGGGGATCCCGGGCAGCAAGTTCCAGGATGAGATCGCACGCATCAAGAGCGATCGCGGCGTCAAGCTCGACAGCGAGCTCGACGCCGACGCGCTCCAGGAACTGACCGAGCGATTCCGCTCGCTGTACGACTTTCCGACCGATCCGCGAGAGCAACTTATGCAGGCGATCCGCGCGGTGTTCGGCTCCTGGACGGGCGAGCGAGCCGTGCGCTACCGGCGCATCAACCGGATCCCGGATGACTGGGGCACGGCCGTCAACGTCCAGCAGATGGTGTTCGGCAATCTCGGCGACACGTCGTGCTCGGGCGTTGCGTTCAGCCGCGATGAGATGACCGGCGCGCCTGAGCCCTCCGGCGACTTCCTCCCCAACGCCCAGGGTGAGGATGTGGTCTCCGGCGTCCGCAACCCACGGGATCTCTCAGAGCTCCGCGAGTGGAGGCCCGAGGTCGCCGATCAGCTGCAGACAGTCCTGCGACAGCTCGAGACCCATTACCGGGACATGCAGGACACCGAGTTCACCGTCCAGGAGAGGCAGCTGTTCATGCTCCAGACGCGCAACGCCAAGCGCCCCGCTCAGGCTGCCGTGCGCTTCGCGGTCGATGCGGTCAAGGAGGAGCTGCTCACCAAGCCAGAAGCGATCGCCACGATTGACGCCGACTCCTTAGATGCGCTGCTGCATCCGTCGTTCGACCCGGACGTCGACTACACGGTGATCGCAAAGGGCGTCGCCGCCTCGCCCGGCGCAGCCAAGGGCGAGATTGTGTTCACAGCCGACGAGGCAGTCGCCCGCGCCGCGGACGGCGACGACGTGATCCTGGTGCGCTCGTTCACCGAGGCCGACGACGTCGCCGGCTTTCACGCGGCTGTCGGGATCCTCACGGCGGAAGGCGGCAAGGCGTCGCACGCCGCCCTTGTGGCGCGCGGGATGGGCCGTCCGGCCGTGACAGGCGCCTCTGAGCTCGACATCGACGTCGACGCGGGCGAGCTGCGTGTCAACGGTCAAGTGCTCACGAGGGGAGACCGGATCGCGATCGACGGCGGCACCGGGGCCGTCACGACGGATGACGTGCCGCTCGTGGAAGCTCAGGTCAACCAGTACTTCAGGACTGTCCTTGAGTGGTCCAACGATCTCCGCACGCTCGGCGTGCTTGCGAATGCGGACACGCCCGAGGACGCCGCTCGCGCCCGGCGGTTTGGCGCCGAGGGGATCGGACTGTGCCGAACCGAGCACATGTTCATGGCGGCCGATCGCCAGCCGAAGATGCGGGCGATGATCATGGCGGAGGACGACGCAGGCCGCCGTAGCGCGCTCGATGAGCTTCTCCCCTACCAGCAGGCTGATTTCGAAGGCCTGTTCGAGGCGATGGCCGGCCTGCCAGTGACGATCCGCCTGCTGGATCCACCGCTGCACGAGTTCCTGCCCGATCGCTTCGAGCTTCAGGAACAGATCGTACGCGCGCGCGATGAGGATGATCCGGAGCCGGCGGAGCTGGCGGAGCTCGAGCACGAGCTCGAGCGGGTGCGCTCGCTCGAGGAGACCAACCCGATGCTCGGCACCCGAGGCGTCCGTCTGGGGATCCTGCACCCCGAGATCTACGAGATGCAAGTTCGCGCGATCGCGCGCGCGGTGCGTGCCGTCGGGGAGCGAACCGAGCGCGCCCCGAGGGCCGACATCATGATTCCTCTGGTCGCCTACGAACGAGAGCTCGAGCTGGTCCGCGCCCGCGTGGTCGCCGTGGCCGAGGAAGAGGGACTTGTCGCCGGCTCGGACTTCACGGTCGGGACGATGATCGAGCTGCCGCGCTCATGCATGATCGCGGAGCTCATCGCCCGCCATGCGGACTTCTTCTCGTTTGGCACCAACGATCTGACCCAGGCGGGGATCGGTTTCTCTCGGGACGACGTCGAGGGACGGATCATCCCGAGCTACATCGAGGAGAAGATCCTTACCGCGTCGCCGTTTCAGACGATTGACGACGTCGGCATCGGCGGGCTTGTGAAGATCGCGATCGAGCGCGGCCGGGGAGAGCGCGCCGACCTAGGGCTCGGAATCTGCGGCGAGCATGGCGGGGATCCCGACTCGATCCGCTTCTTCCACGCCATAGGCCTTGATTACGTGAGCTGCTCGCCGTTTCGCGTTCCGATCGCTCGAGTGGCCGCGGCCCAGGCTGCGATCGCCTCGGCTCAAGAAGGTGAGCAGCCCGAGGCCTGACGAGCCCCGGCGAACGCATGAGCAGTGTCACCACCGAACCGCTTGACGTTGATCGGGCGCGGTCGCGCTTCTCGGCCCTGCACCGCGAGGTGAACGGGCATCCGGCTCGGTTCTTCGATGGCGCTGGGGGCTCGCAGGTGCCGGACAGCGTGATCGACGCTATCTCCGGCTATCTGCGGCACTCGAATGCGAATCAGGGCGGCGCGTTTCTGACCTCGGGCGAGACCGATCACATCATCGACGCGGCGCACTCCGCGGCTGCCGACCTGGTGGGCGCCCACTCGGGCGAGATCGCATTCGGAGCGAACATGACGACGCTCAACTTCCTGCTCACACACGCGTTTGGCCGCACGCTGAGCGTGGGCGACGAAATCGTGGTCACCCAGCTCGACCACGAGGGCAACGTCAGCCCGTGGCGCCTGTTGGCAGAGGACTTGGGGCTGACCGTCCGGACCGTCGCCATCCGCGCCGACGACGGCGCGCTTCAGCTCGATGAGCTCGACGATCTGCTCAGCCCGCGCACCGGAGTCGTCGCCTTCCCGTTGGCATCGAACGCGCTCGGGACTGTGCCCGACGCCGGACGGATCATCGACGCGGCGCACCGCGCCGGGGCGCTCGCCTGGGCCGACGCGGTGCATGCAGCACCCCATCTCGCGCTCGACTTCCACGGGCTGGATCTCGA
>JALYZY010000124.1 GCA_030948665.1 Actinomycetota bacterium
TCGCTGGCCAGCGCGCCCCAGGCCGAGGTGCTCAGAACGTCAACGTGGTGCCCGGCGCGGCGCAGGTACTTGCTCATCGCCAGCCAGCGGTTACCGCCCACGGACGGCATCGGCGGGTAGGGGTAGCTCACCACGAGGATGCGTCGGCTGGGCATCTGGTGTGGCTGCGTCAGCGCTTGAGGCCGCGAATGACCATGAAGAACCCCAGCCAGCGCCCGGTTAGACGCGCCGTCCCGCCCGCGTACTCGACGTCATAGGGTGTCACGACCTTGTCGATCCGAAGGTCCTCGACGCCGGCGAACATGCGCCGCACTTCACGTTTCGTGAAGCCCTTCGTGCCGATGCTCTCCATGTGGTGATGAAGCACGTCTGCGATCGAGCGCAACGGGCGGAGGCTCAGCGGGCCATGGCGAAACCAGAGGCCATAGGACACCCACGCGTGCCTCGAGTAGAGCATCACGCACAGGCGCCCGCCGGGCCGCAGCACGCGGATTGCCTCCGCGACAGCTTTCGGCGTATCCGGAGTGTGGTGGAGAACCCCCCAGGAATAGACGTAGTCGAAGCTGTCGTCCGCGAACGGGAGCGTCTCGGCATCGGCGACGCGGAGGTCTGACGAGAGCCCTTCGAGCTCGAGGCGGCGGCTAACGAGCTCGACGCCCCTCTGGGTCAGGTCGATGCCGTGCAGCCGCGCGCCGGCCCGGGCGAACTGGACGTGGTCGGTTCCGAGGCCAATGCCGATCTCGAGCACGGACTGGCCGCGGGTCGACCGAAACGCGGCGAAGCGGGAGATGAATGGCTCGAGCTCGTAGCGGCGCGCCTCGATCTGGGCGAAGTACTCGGGAGTTCCCTCGGCTGCCGTGGCATCCCACGAACCGCAGGGAGTCCGGTTCCAGAAACTGCGGACCTGTTCCTTGGCGACGGTCGCGCTCATCCTTGTCGCTGTCCGGTAGCAAGCACGTACCAGCCTCCTGTGCGGCCCAGGAAATCGAGGATCCGCCGATCGTCGAGGAGCCGTGTGTATCGCGCGAGCATCATGGACAGCGGTGTGTCCTCGACGTTGAAGCCGCCGACGCTCGTCGAGACCCGGGTGAAGCCGGCGTCAGCCATCATGCGCCGCAGCTGCGGCGCGCCGTACACACGCACCAGCGCTCGTGCGCCGATCGACGAGCGCTCGACTCCGCGGGACATGACGCCCTCCATCGATCCTTCCTGCAGCAGTTGTCGATTGAGGATGCCGTTCCACAGAACCTGACTCAGCCAGTAGTGGTAAGAGCGGCGGTTATAGACGACGATGCGCGCCTCGCCCCCCGGTCGCAGCACGCGCCTGACCTCGCGCAACGCGGCCGGCATGTCAGGAGTGTGGTGCAGCACGCCGTTGCTGGCGACGCGGTCGAAGCTTCGATCGGGGAATGGCAGGAGCTCCGCGTCGCCCTGGACGATCGTCGCCGTCAGCGACAGTGCTTGCGTGTGCTGTTGGGCCAGCTCCACGTGGCGCGGCGTCAAATCGACGCCCGTCGGTCGGGCGCCCGCGAGCGCGTACTGGACGAGGTCGATGCCTTGGCCGCAGCCCACGTCGAGCACCTCCAGGCCCGCGGCGGAGCGGTAATCAAGAGCCTGGTCGAGCCACGGACAGTAGGCGCGCCGGCCTGCGATCAGCTGCTCGATGCAGGCAGCTGTGCCCGGCTCCGCGGTTACGTCAGGACCGCACGGATCCGCCGTCCACAGCCGGACCGTGGCCTCCTTGGTCTCGACGGTGCTCATGGCGCGCTTACGCTAGCAACGCCCCGCTCGGGCCTGGTGACGCGATCGCCTCTCAGTGCTTCCAGGACCCGGCGGGCGTGTGCCCTCCAGCTGTAGCGCTCAGCTGCGCGTTCGAGCGCGGCGCGCGCCAGGCGCTCGCGGAGCTGCTCGTCGTCGAGCAGGCGCCTGATCGCCGCAGCGGCGGCGCCGACATCACCGGGGGGGCACAGCAGGCCACTGCGCTCATGCTCGATCACCTCGCCGATCTGATCGAGATCCGACGCAACGATCGCGCGCCCCAGCCCCATGTACTCGAACAGCTTCGTCGGTGAGCCGAAGAATGGTGAGCCGTCCGGATTGGCGATGTGGGGCGATACGAAGACATCGCTGCACGCGAGCATCGCGAGCGCTCGCTCACGCTCTAATACGCCGGTCAGCGTCACTTGACTGGCGAGACCAGTCCGCTCGAGCTCGGCGCGGACATCCTCGAACATGCCACCACCGCCCACGATCACCCAGTGGGTCGCCGGCACGGCGGCGATCAGCGCAGGGAGCAGCGCAACGCCATGCCAGGGTCCGAAGGTGCCCACGAAGCCGACCGTGGGAGCGTCAGGAAGGCCGAGTCGGCGTCGCCAGTGCGCCGGCGGGCCTTCCCGGTAGGGGGCGAGCTCATCCACGTCGACGCCATTGGGATTGATGAGCACTCGCTCAGGCGCAACGCCCTGCGCCAGCACGTGATCCGCCAGCGCTCGCGAGACGACGACCACGAGCGACGCCTCGTGGAGATGGTGGCGTTCGAGGCGCTCGAGCGGCCGCTCGAGCAGGAACCGGCCGGAGCGCCAGTGCCGCTGCACCCAGATCTCGGGGCCGTTGAACTCGAGCACGAGAGGCACTCGCAACCGTCTTGCGATCTCCAGGCCGGCGTACGAGCCAAACTGATAGCGCTGGTAGACAAAGTCCGCCCGCAGCCCGGCCGCGGCGCTCACGATTGTCGGCGCGTAGTCGGTATAGCCAAGCCCTCGAACGAGCTGCAGCACCCTGAGCGGTGGGGCGCATGTGATCGAGGCGCGCTCGGTTCCGACCGGACGTTCCGGAGCGATCACGTGCACGTCGACGTCGTTGTCGAGTAGGCCATTGACGACGCCGCGCGTGTGCGTGGCCGCACCGCCGACCTGAGACCCGTGCCACCGAAGCGACGGCTCGGCCCGGACGTAGAGCGTGCTTGCGGTGCTCTCGGCATGCCGGGGGAGCGAGAACCGAGTCCGCGAGGCACGCCGCAGCCGACTCACGGCGAGGGTGGAAAGCCAAAGCTCGCGCGCCACGGCGAGGGCGGCGGTGCCCAGCGCGTGGGAGGCGAAGGCCGACCTTCGCAGGCGCCGATCGCCAACGCACCAAGCGTTTGCGCGGACCACCACAAGCGCCAGCTGCACGATGGCCTGGAGCGCAGAGGTCGGCAGCTCCCCCATCCGGATCAGTACGCAGTCGTAGTGCTGAGCGCGCAGGAGCCGGCGGACGCGCCGAGGCGAGCGCAGACTGCCGGCGAGCGTGTGGAGGTCGAGTTGCTGCTCGACGGACGCCGGTGGCGGGTCCAGGTCGAGATCGACTACGAGATCCATGTGGCGCTCGCCAGCGGCGGGTGGGCGCGTGCGGGCAACGCCCGAGAATCTTAGAGCCGCCCCGGCGCAATTCAGCCGATCGGGCCCGCATCCACCACGGGGGGCTGCCGCGGCCCAAGATTCGATCTTGCTCCTACATAGGGACGAATCGATCACACATGGATGGGTGAGCCGAGGGAGGGGCGGCGACCTCCCGACGCGCAAAGGATCGGTAGCTTTGCCGCGGTGAAGCAGGTCGTCCTCCGCGCCGGGAGTGTTCAGATCGTCGAGGTGCCAGCGCCGCCGGCAGTCGCCGGCCGGGTCCTGGTTGCCAACGCCGCCTCGGTCATCTCGAGCGGCACCGAGCGCGCCGCCGTAGCCTCAGGAGGGGGCGGTGGCACGTTGCCCGCGAGGGCGATCCGGAATCCCGAGCTCGTGCGCAGGGGGCTCGAGCATCTCCGCGAGCACGGGTTACGTGCGACGCTGGACCTGGCGCGGGGCATCACCGCGCCGGACGTCGCGCTCGGCTATTCGTGCGCGGGCTACGTCCTCGACACAGGTGGGATCGCCGACTTCCTCCCCGGTCAGCTTGTGGCTTGTGCAGGGGCCAACAGCGCGAATCACGCTGAAATCGTGTCGGTACCCGCGAACCTGGCAGCGCCGGCTCCCGAAGGGGTCGAGCCGCGCGCTGCCGCGTTCGCGACCTTGGGTGCGATTGCGCTCCAGGGAGTTCGGCGAGCCGAGCCGACGCTCGGGGAACAGATAGTCGTCAGCGGGCTCGGCCTGCTGGGACTTATCACCGTCCAGCTCCTTCGAGCTGCGGGCTGCCAGGTGCTCGGGGTAGAGCCACTCGCGGCCCGGCGGGCGCTCGCCCTCGAGTTGGGAGTGCAGGAGGCTGTAGCACCGGAGTCCGCCGCCGACGCCGTCGCGGCGTGGACCGCCGGAATTGGGGCAGACGCGTGCATCGTCACCGCAGCATCGAGCAGCGACACAATCATCAACGCCGCGGTCGCCACGCTCAGGCGCAAGGGACGTGTCATCCCGGTCGGTGATGTTGGTCTCGGCCTCGAGCGCGCCGCGCTGTACGTACGCGAGGCTGACGTGCTGATCTCCACGTCGTATGGTCCTGGCCGCTACGACCCCTCATACGAGGAGGCCGGGATCGACTACCCGATCGGCTACGTACGCTGGAGCGAGAACCGGAACATGCAGGAGTTTCTGCGCCTGCTGAGCGTCGGTCAGGTAAATGTGGAGCGCCTGATTGAGCTGGAACGCCCGCTCGCGGTTGCGACCGAGGCGTATGCCGCTGTCAACAGCTCCGCGCCACCGCTCGCTGCGCTTCTCACCTACGAGCCGCCCACCGAGCGTCCGGCAGATGTCGTACGCGTCTCGCGCAAGGGTCGCAGTGCGCCAGCCGCGGGTGGCCTGGTCGGCGTCGCGCTCGTGGGCGCCGGCGGGTTCGTGCGGGGGGTCCATCTCCCAAACTTGATCGCGGACGGCCGGGCGCGCGTAGTGGTCGTCGCGAATCGGACCGGCACCTCCGCCGCCGACGCCGCGCGTCTCGCCGGCGGCGCGGAGGCGATCACTGATTGGCGGGCCGCGATCGCTCACGACGATGTGGACCTGGTGGTGATCGGCACCCGCCACGACACGCATGCCGAGATAGCGGCCGCTTCGCTGCAGGCTGGGAAGGCAGTGTTTGTGGAGAAGCCGCTCGGTCTAACCCGCGAGCAGATCGACTTGGTCTGGCATGCGTCGGTCGAGAATGACCGTCTCGCGATCGGCTTCAACCGCCCATTCGCTCCGCTCGCCCAGCAGCTGCGCGACGAGCTGACGATGCGGACCCCTCGACAGCTGATCTATCGGGTGTCGGCGCCGCTCGCGGGAGAACACTGGCTAAACGATCCGGCCACCGGCGGTGGACGCATCCTGGGCGAGGCATGTCACATGTACGACTTCGCCAACTGGCTATGCGGCACTCCCGTCAGAGTGTGGGGCGGCGCGCTGCCGGCGGTGGCGGGCGTCCGCTCACCGGAGAGCTCGTCGGTCTCGATCCAGTACGCCGACGGGTCGCTCGCGACCGTCCACTACTCGGGTGCCGGTGCCGGAACGATGCCTAAGGAGCGCGTTGAGGTCTTGTGTGGGGGCCGCGCCTGGGTGCTGGACGACTTTAAGACCCTGATCTCCTACGACGGCGGTGAGCGTCGACGCGATCAGCCGCGAGCGGACAAGGGACATGCGACGCTGCTGGCGAGGGTGCTCGACGCGTGCCGTGGCGAACGGGCCTTCGAGCCCGGCATCGGAGCTGCGTATGCGGCGCAGAGTGTCGCGCTGGCGGCGCTCGAGGCGATCGCGAGCGGCTGCACGGTTGCCGTCAAACCGGCACCGGAGGGCACCGGATGAGCGGGGCATTGAAGCGAGGCTGGTGGGCTACGGCCGAACGGCGGCGACGTAGAAGCCCGCAGCCCATGGGCCGAGCCGGCGGCCCAGCCGGCGGTTGTGCTCCATGAACCGGCCGAGGCCCGTGAACGCCAAATCACTCAGCGGGCCGCAAATGGCGACCGACCCGCGCGCCTCGGCGATCTGGAACCCGTGCGCCGCGAGCGTGCGCCTGATCGATCGAAGTGTGAAGCGCTGGACATGCGGCGAATGCGCCAGGGTCGAGGCGCAGGCATCGGCGACATAGGCATCGGTCACCTGCCGCTTGGCTTGTGCGAAAGCTCCCTGTGCCGCACCGCGAGCCGCTCGGCGCTGCACCAGGGCACCCGCGCCGAGGCGGTTCCAGAGCAGCGCCTCGAGCTCGAACCAACCCCATCCGTTCGGGACAGTGACCAGCAGCTTTCCCCCGGGACGAAGCTTGCCGCGGATCAGCTCGAGCGTGTTCGGGAGGAGATCGTTATCGAGGTGCTCGAGTACCTCCGAAGCGATCACAGCGTCGAACGGCCCGTCGAGCTCCCGGAGATCGATCGCGAGTAGCGCCTCCGGGTCAATGCCCGCGCGCTCGAGCAGGCCGCGCCCGTACTCCACGCTGGTGAGGTCGATGTCGACGCCGATGACGTCGTAGCCGCGGGCGCGCAGCGGGTAGGTGATCATGTAGCCGGTCCCGCAGCCGAACTCAACGGCGCGGTCAGAACGCACGATGTACTGCTCGAGCCACTCCAGCCGCCCGAGATGGCCATAGATGTTCTCGCGTGGGATAGGAGCGGTGCCGGCCGGTAGCGGCTGTGGCTTGGGGTAGATGAGACGGCTCACGGGGGGGCTCACCCGGACGGTAGTGGTATCGACCGCCGCATCAGCGCGCGTGCTAGTGCGGTCAGCTCGCGCGGCCGCGGAATCAGCTCTCGCAGGCCCCCCACGTCACGGGCGAACAACCGCAAGTAGAGGACCAGAAGCAGCGTGTAGGCAACACTCGAGCTAAGGGCTGCGATGTAGGTCCCGGCGCTCGGAAGGAAGGTGATGTTGATCGCGAGGTTGACAGCCAACCCAATCACCCAGACGGTGAGAGCCTGGAGTGGAAAGCCCCGCCCGGCGAAGTGGTGAGATATGACCGTCACCAGACCGAGGCTCAGCACCCCCGGGGCTAGCCAGTGATAGAGACTCGCTGAGGCGGCGAACGCAGGACCATAAAGGACGCTGATCAGAGGGCCTGCCAGCAGCGCCGAGAGGAGCACGACGAAGCCGTAGACCAGCACTGTGAGCCGGAAGACAGCGGCGCTCGTCGCCGCCGCCGCGCCGCCCGCAACGCGGGGAAACACGTTCAGCCCGATGACGAGGGGCAGGACGAACAGCCCGTCGGCGAAAGCACCAGCGACGCCATAGAGCCCCGCTTGCCGGGCTCCGAGGTAGCCGTTAACGAGGAAGAGGTCGAGACGGATGATCAGAAACGACAGAAATCCCGCGACGTAGAGCCGGAACGCGTAGCCCATCATCTGCCGCAGGAGCCCCAGGTCCACGCGGCCCACGCGGGTGGTCTGTGCCCGCAACAACGCCAGGTACGTAAGCGCCCCCATCCAGTAGACGCCGGCGAGGATCGCGATCGAGCCGGTCACCCGCATGTCGAACGCCACCAGCCCCACCAACAACAGGACGAAGGCCAACGCGCTCTGGCCGGCTTCGACCAGGTTGTACGCAAGCATCCTGCCCTCCCCGAGTAACACGCTCTGCAGGTAGAGAAACATCAGAGCGCCGGGAATCGCCGCCGAGACCAGACCGACGTCGAGCCAGGAAAGGCCACGGACCGTGGCGGGAAGCAGCGCTCGCACGAGCATGGTCAGCCCTCCGAGCAGCGCTCCCACGACCAGCGCGACCGCGATCGAGTTCGCCACGATCCGCTCCAGACGCTCGCGATCTTTCACGCCGTAATAGGGATTGGCAGCCACGAGGCCCAGGCTCCCGAACTGCTGGAGTAACACCAGCAACGCCAGGGCGACCCCCACGTACCCGCGACCGGACGGCCCGAGCCGCCGTGCGATCAGGACTGTGCCGGCAAGCTGGAACGCAATCACTCCGAGCTTGCCGGCGAGGGTCAGGACAACGTCGCTGGTGAGCGCCCTCGATGTCGGGCCGGGCGCGGGGGCGGGGGCCCCACGCGGCGAGTCGGGCATCGATTTAGTCGTCCAAACGGCTCGACATGTTCGAATGCTCGCATACCGCGACCGAGGCTCGAACGCGCCCGCGCCCCGTCGTGGCGGTACTTGTGGTCAGGTGCTAGCGGGGTCCCTGCCGTCCGGGATCCTCGCCTCGATAGTCACGATGTCAAAGAGGTTCAACGGGATGGCGCGCTTCCCCAGTGCCCATCGGGCCATCCAATCGGCCAGCCCCCGAACGGGGCGACTGCCGGGCGCCATCGTTCTGAGCTTGTAGGTGACATAGCGTAACGAGTAGTCGGCGGGCGGCCGGGTGACCCGGACGACCTCGAACCCGCTGCGTTGCAAGTACATTCGCAGCGTGTCGGGAGTGAAGAAGAAGTTGTGGTGGCGAGGCGTCAAGAGATGCCAGCGGTGACCGGACAGCCTCGCCACCAGCGAGCTTATGTCACCAGTCGAGAGCAGGAGGTGCCCGCCGGGCCGCAGCACGGTGGCGGCTTTCTCAAAATCGGCGGCCGGATCGATGGAATGCTCGATGTAGTCCCACATCGTCACGCGGTCGAAGCTGGACTCGGGGAACCCAGCCTCCTGGAAGAGTCCGGTCTCGAGCTCGAGGCCAAGGTGCTCGCGCCCCCACCCGCTCATATGCGGCGAGACGTCGATACCCTGCGCGCGCCATCCGCGCTGGGCGGCTTCGTCGACGAAGAAACCAGCTGCGCAGCCGACATCGAGTAACCGGTCGGGTGCCGTGGTGCGCTCGATCCGATCGAGTCGCCTGCGCGCGGTCAAGCGATGCTCCTGTGCCTCGCGCAAGTAGTCGGAGTAACCCTGAGCGTCTCTGCCGTCCTCGTTGCGAAAGTACGCTTCGCGGTAGATCGCCATCACTTCCGCCACCGTCGGCAGCGCGCGCCTGAAGACCAGCCCACACGATCGACAGCGGACGATCTCGAAGCCATCCTTGCGCCACACCGGCGGCTGTTCGGGCGACAGCTCCGTCGCGCACAGGTTGCAGCGCATCGATCAGGCCCTGGTTGGGCCGGCTGGGATTCGGTCGATCAGGACCCCCGACGAAGAGTGCTGCCACTGCTCAGCATCGCGGCGGATGAAATGGGCGCTGACCGTCAGGACGAGCAGAGCCACGACTGACAGCGCCACGGCTCTTGCGGCTCCACGCGCTCGCGGCCCGGGTCCCGCCGGCGGCCCCGATGGCTCCGCACCGCCCCGAATGGCGCTGGCCAGCGCCGGCCGGAGCGCGCCGGTTGCTTGCAGGGCGGCCGAAAACTCCGCGATGGTGAAACCAATCCCGATGATCGCCATCAGGCCGACCGTTCCGTACAGACCCTCCTCGTAGACCCCGAGCGGGATAGCTACAAGCGTCGGGACGAACGTCACGAGGAGGGACGGTATGAGCAGCGCGAGCCAGCGCGTGAGTCGTCGCTTGACCCGAAGCCTGCGGAGCGCGGGCAGGGTCAAGATCACGATCAATAGATACGGTGCGGTGTCGGCGAGCGTGACCCAGGCCTTCGCCGCGTACTGCCCCAGTACCTCGAACGGATGGTCGCGAACTATTCCGAAGTAGGCCTTTCGCAGCGCAGACTCGTACTTATTAGACAGATATGCCGTTCCCGGGGCATCGCTTTGTACCCGCTCCTGAGCGATCCGATCCAGAAAGCGGATGTGGTAGTTGTTTGGCAGATACCCCAGGCCGAGATAGGCGGGATGCCAGAACGGGTGGCTCTGGGGATGATTTGCGCTCAGCGCCGCACCGAGACGGTGGTCGCGATGGTCGCGGATCGCCGTGAGGGCGAACGTCCCGATCGAGATGTAGGCGAGGACCATGACCGCTAGGACGGACAGCGTCCGCCTCCACCGAAGGCGCAGCATGAGCAGCACGACCAGCGCCGCGATTGCGACGCCCACTCCGCTGCTGCTGCGCATCGTGTTCAGCCAGCCGGCCGCGAGCGCGATTAGTACAAGTCCAATCCATGAGTAGCGACCGTGGCGTTCGGATAGGACGAGCAGTGGCGGGAGCAGGGCCAGACTCGCCCATGCGGGCAGCCAATAGATGTCGGTGAAGCCGAGCGATCGAACGGCCAAGAGCATCACTACGGGCGCCGCGAGCGCCGCCAGCATCGAACCCGTCAGGCGCCAAAGCGTCATGGGGTAGAACGCAGCGGCGACGGCGAACATGACCGCGAACCCGTCCCGCACCAGCGTCACCGGATCGCTGACGCCTAGGACGTGAGCGAGCCACGGGAGATAGAGGTAGATCCCAACGTCGTCGCCGGCGCCGACCGGATAAAGCGGTCCGACGCCGCCGTGGTGACCGGCGAGCAGCGGACCGCCCTGTTTGAGCATCGCCAGCGAATCCCGCAAGCCGGTTGACCGCGACGGCATGATCGGCCAGTGCGCGGGCGAGCTCACGTACAGCGCCACCCCGCCGAGCACAGCAACGGTGATTCCCCAGACGATGAGCACAAGGCGTTGTCGCGGACACGCTTCCAGCGCGGCGATCCAGCGGGCCACTGGGGTCCGGGTCCCGTCCGGGCCGACCCTATGGTCGGCGACGGCGTGCTCGGGCGCCGACGACTGGGTCGGCGCCGTCATCTAGTCGAGTGGAACGCTGACGACGACAGTGCGCGTGCCTGGTGTGGTGGGCGCCTCGATCCCGTCCAGCTGACGAACGATGTAAAGCGGACGGAGCTTGACCTCCTCGTACATGCGACCCATGTACGTCCCCATCACTCCGAGGATCAGCAGCTGCATGCCGCCGAGGAATGAGACGGTGATCGCGACCGAGAGCCATCCCGGAACGGTGTTGGCGCCCACGATTTTGGCGATGAGATCACCCACGCCCGCCACGAACGACAGAACCGCGACCACGAATCCGACATGCAACGCCACTTGCAGCGGGACCTGGGAGAAGCTTGCGATGCCGTCGACACCGAGGCGCACCATGCGGGCGAGGTTGTATTTCGGCGCGCCGGCATGGCGGTCGTGGTATTCGTACGGCACGTTGGTCTGGCGAAAGCCCACCCAGCTGAACATCCCGCGCAAGTACCGGGTGTTCTCGCGCATCGCCTTGAACGCGTCGAGCGCTTTGCGATCCACGAGCCTGAAGTCACCCACATTCGGCTGCATGGGCACCTGTGCGAGCTTGCCGAGTATCCAGTAGAACGCCCGTGCCGACAGGCGCTTGAAGCGCGTCTCGCCGGTGCGGGTCGTGCGCTCCGCGTTGACTATGTCGAAGCCCTCCCGCCAGCGCGCGATCAGCTGCGGGACGATCTCGGGCGGATGCTGGAGATCTGAGTCCATGATCACCGCAGCGTCGCCCTGAGCGAGGTCGAGCCCCGCCGTGATCGCGGCCTGGTGGCCGAAGTTGCGAGACAGCTGGACCAGCTTGAAACGGTCGTCGGCGGCGCGGATGCCGCGCATCACATCGAAGCTCGAGTCGGTCGAGCCATCGTCGACGAGGATCGCTTCGCTCGGCATATCCAATGCATCCATCACGGCGCAAAGGCGCGCATGTAGCTCCACCAGCCCGGTCCCTTCGTTGAACACGGGCAGAACGAAACTGAGCGTCGGACGAGCGAGGCTTGACGACATGAGCGTGGCGCGTGGAGCTGAGTGCTTGCGGTCCCCGCGGTCCCGCGCGCGGCCGCGTGCGATCGGGGCGAATATACCAGCGGGCCCGCACCGCTCCCGTGAGTGCGACCGCAGGGTCGGAGTCCCGCCTCGTTACGCTCTCCCTCTCGATGTGCGGCATCTGCGGCATCCTCTCGACCTCGCCCAGCTTCGATGCGAGCGAGCCGACCGTCGTGGCCATGCGCGACACGATGGTCCACCGTGGCCCGGACGACGCGGGCGCCGATTCTTGGTCTGCGCCCGGCGGCCGGGTCGCCCTCGGTCATCGGCGCCTGTCGATCGTCGACCTCTCACCGGCGGGGCATAACCCGATGCCAAACGAGGACGAGTCCGTCTGGATCACTTTCAACGGCGAGATCTATAACCATCGTGCGCTGCGTGCCGAGCTCGAGGCCAAGGGCCACAGGTATCGCTCGCACACTGACACCGAGACAATCATCCACCTTTACGAGGAAGAGGGCCCTCGTTGCGTCGAGCGGCTGCAGGGGATGTTCGCGATCGCGATCTGGGATGTGCGCCGCCGAGAGCTCTTCCTGGCTCGGGACCGTCTCGGGATCAAGCCGCTCTACTACACGCAGCCGGCAGGCGGGTTCCTGTTCGCATCCGAGATCAAGGCCCTGCTCGCGCACCCGGCCGTGTCGCCGGACCTCGACGAGGAGGCGTTCTTTCACTACCTGACGTTCGTCTGCACCCCAGCTCCGCTGACGATGTTCAAGGGCATCCACAAGCTCGCTCCCGGGGAGCGGATGACCGTCCGGGCTGACGGGTCGAGCGCGAGCGAGATCTTCTGGTCGCCCATGTCCGAGCGCGCCGAGCGCGAAGTGGCGGAAATGTCCGAGGGCGAGATGGAGGAGCGACTCCTCTCCCTACTGCGCGCCTCGATCAAGAAGCGGATGATGGCCGACGTCCCGTTCGGCGTCTTCCTCTCCGGCGGGGTGGACTCCTCGACGAACGTGGCGCTCATGTCGGAGCTGATGAGCGAGCCCGTCCGCACCTTCTCGGTCGCGTTCGAGGAGCACGAGCGCTACAACGAGTTTCAGTACGCCCGCGAGGTGGCCAAGCAGTTCGGCGCCGACCACCACGAGATCGTGATCGGTTGGAACGACCTCGAGTCATTCCTGCCGGAGATGATCTTCCACCAGGACGAGCCGATCGCCGATTGGGTGTGCGTGCCTTTGCATTACGTCGCGAAGCTCGCGCGCGAGAACGACACGATCGTGGTTCAGGTCGGGGAAGGGTCCGACGAGCTGTTCCACGGCTATGACCACTACATCCACGCGGCTCGGTTCCGCCGGCGCTTCTGGGAGCCGTTCCAGCATGTCCCGGCGCCGCTTCGCCGCGGGACGGGCCGGGCCGTAACCGAGCTCGCCCGACGAGTCGGGCGCGGCGAGGTCCACGCGCTGGCGGTCGCCGAGGCGGCGGCCGGACGACTCCCCTTCTGGGGCGGGGCGATTTGCTACCAGGGCGCCATCAAGGAACGGATCCTGGCTCGAAACGGGCGGAGCGTCCCGGATTCCTACGAAGTCGTCGAGCGGTTCTGGGATGACGCCGAACGAGACCGGCCGGGCGCGAACCTGCTCGAGAAGATGACCTACCTTGAGCTCAAGCAGCGCTTGGCGGAGCTGCTCCTGATGCGGGTCGACAAGATGACGATGGCGACCTCCGTCGAGGCCCGTGTCCCATTTCTCGACCACGAGCTCGTCGAGTTCGCGCTCGCGCTGCCGCCCGAGATGAAGGTCCGCGACGGCGTCGGCAAGTACCTCCTCAAGAAGGCCGTGGCAGGGTCGATCCTGCCCGAGCGCATTGTTTACCGCCCTAAACAGGGCTTCGGAGCGCCCGTCGCCGAGTGGTTCAAGGAAGAGCTTGGCCGCCGCGCTCAGACCAAGATCAGCACGTCGGCGCTACGCGATCGGGGACTGCTCGACTACGACGAGATCGACCGGATGTGGGAGGCCCACCGCAGGGGTCCGGTGAACTGGGGCTTCCACCTCTGGAACATCTACAACGTGAGCGCCTGGTACGACTACTGGGTCGCGGGCCGGACCGACAACCTCTAAAGATGATCGGTTCCTCGCTCGCGTGGCTGCGGCGCGGATTCTCGATCTGGCGGCGTCTGGGAGTCAGACGGGGCACTGCGGCGGCCGCCACGCTCGCGGCCAGCCCCGTGCGCCGGCGCGTCCGACCCGCCCGGCTGAGGGCGCGCCCACCGCGAGTCGGGCCGCGTGAGCTTCGCTGGGCGCTGAGCGCATCGGACCTGGCGTCGCTGCTCCGCGGCCCCGTACTCGACGCGATGCCGAGCGTCGGGGCGTTCGAGCGCCAGCTTGACATGATCGACGAGCGCTCGCGTGCTCACCTACTCGCGGTTGCGGAGCGGGCCTGTGCGCATCAGTTCGACCTTCTCGGTTCGGGCCTGACCGACCTCGGACCACGAATTGACTGGCGGCGCGACTTCAAGAGCGGTCGCACCTGGCCGCTGGATCACATCTCGAAACTGGTGATCAGCTACCCGGACGACTCAGACATCAAGGTTCCGTGGGAGCTCTCGCGCTTCCAACATCTTCCGCTGCTCGCCGCGGCGCACCGGATCACCGGAGAGCGCCGCTGGATCGATGAGATCGGCGCTCAAGTGCAGAGCTGGATCGCCGAGAATCCGACCGAGTTCGGGCCGAATTGGGCGTGCACGATGGACGTCGCGATCAGGGCGGCAAATTGGATCGCCACCCTGGCGCTGGTGGCAGACGCTGTCGCGCGCGAGGCTTGGCTGAGGCCCGCTATGGCCAGCCTGCTGTTACATGGGCGCTTCATCAGGAGCCACCTGGAGTGGGCACCGGTGCGGGGCAACCACTACCTCTCGGACGTTGTTGGTCTGCTGTCTGTGGCTGCGCTCTTCGGCCGAGGGCGTGAGGGGCGGCGCTGGGCCAGGTTTGCCGCCCGCGAGCTGGCGGTTGAGATGCGCCATCAGGTACGCCCGGATGGCTGCGACCACGAGGCCTCGATCCCGTACCACCGTCTCGTGGCGGAGCTGTTTGTGTGCGGGACGCAGGCAGCTCAGGCGCTGGTCCCGGGCGCGCTGTCGGCCGAGCATCGAGCGCGACTTGGCGCGATGCTCGGGTTCGTCGCCGACTACACGCGCCCCGACGGCCTCGCTCCACAGGTTGGTGACGCGGACGACGGTCGCTACCTGCCCCTCGGCGACTATGGCCGCGCGGACCCGCGAAGCCACTTGCACCTGTTCGCCCAGGCCCATCGACCGTACGTGCAGCGCACCGCCCACGCTGCTTACCCCGACGGGGGCTACTGGATCATGCGCGCCGGCGACATCTATGTCCTGGTGCGATGTGGCGACGTCGGCGTCGGCTCCCACGCTCATAACGACGCGCTCGCGTTCGAGCTTGCGATCGGTGGCCAGCAGGTGGTCGTCGATCCGGGAAGCTACCTCTACACCGCTGACCCGGTGGAGCGCGATCGGTTCCGCTCGACGGCGTTCCACAGCACGCTCACGATCGACGGCCAGGAACAGAATCCGATCTCGCCGGAGGCGCTGTTCGCGATGGAGGACCGCCGTCGGGCAGAGGCGCTCGCCTGGGACCACTCTCCTCGGCGGCCGTCCTTCATCGGCGCTCACCACGGATATGAGTCACTGCCCCAGCCTGCGACCCACACTCGTCGGATCGAGCTGGACGTTGCAGCGTCCGAGCTGCTCATCGTCGACACCGTCGCTTCCGCCGGGGCGCACGAGCTCACCTGGACGTTCCCGCTCGCTCCCTGCGAGGCAACCGCGGCTGGGAATCACGCCACAGCGACGTTTGGCGGCGGATTGGCACTCGAGCTCGACGCTCCCGGAGTGGAGCTCCGCGTCGAAGATGGCTGGATCTCGCCTTCTTACGGTCGCCGAATCGCGACGGCGTTCCTGCGTGGGCGAAAGCGCAGCAGCGTCGGCGAGGACGTGATCACAATCACGCTCCGCATCAGGTCGCGGAGCTGAGCACGTGAGCGCACGCGTCACCGCCCTGATCGGCGCCTATAACAATGCGACCACGCTCGAGCGCGCGGCGGGCTCGATCCTGGAGCAGACCGTGGCTGAGCTCGAGCTGCTGATCATCGACGATGGATCGATCGACCGCACCGGCGAGATCGCGGCTCGAGTCGCCGCTCAGGACGGCCGGGTGCGAGTCCTGACGATGCCGAGCAATGTCGGGATCTCGCGCAGCCTCAACTCAGGGCTCGAAGCTGCGTCAGCGCCCTATGTAGCCGTGCTCGACGCAGACGATTGGTCTGATCCGCGACGGCTGGAGCGCCAGCTCGAGGTGCTCGAGTCGGATTCCTCGATCGCGGTCGTCGGGTGCCGCATGCGAGAGGTGGACGAAAGTGGTCGCGAGCTGGTCCCGCGGACGTCGCTCGCCAGCGGCGAGGTCAACCGAGTGCTGATGCGCTTCAACCCGATTCCGAACACCGCAGCGGCCTTCCGTCGCGATCCGGTCATGGCCGTGGGCGGCTATGACCCTCGGTATCTCTGGGCGGCCGAATACGACCTCTGGCTCCGCCTCGCCGAGCACCACCGCATCTTCGCGCTCGACGAGGTGCTGGCCACGCGGCAGATGTCCTCAAGCAACGTCGCCGCCAGACGCGAGCGCGAGCAGATCGCCGAGACGATCGTCATGCGCGGACGAGCGATGATCCGGCAACGGAGCGTCCAGGGGATCACCGGATTGGCCGCGCCTGCGCTCTCCTATGCCACGCCGCTGCCGCTCAAGCGCGCGAGGCGCCGGCGCCTTAGCCAGGCACCCTAGCCGCGAGGGCTCGACGATAGACCTGGCCCACAGCGGCTAGAAACTGCTCGATGCTGAATCGCCCTGACGCGCGAGATCTCGCGTTCGCGCCCAGGGCAGCCCGCAGTGAGGAGTCTGTGCAGACCTTGGTCAGCGCTGCGACCAGTGCGCCCTCGTCTCCGGCGCTGAACAGCAGGCCGGCGTCATCAACCGCTTCCGGGTTCCCGGGCCCATCGGAGGCAACGATCGCCAAGCCATGCGCCATCGCCTCGAGCAGCGCGAATGACATCCCCTCGCGCTCGGAGGTCTGCACGAACAGGTCGCCCGCGGCGAGAAGCTCCGGGATGTCCGAGCGATGGCCCAACGCCCTCACTGCGTCTCCAGTGAGCGCCTGCAGGGCATCTGCCTCGGGGCCATCGCCGGCGACAGCCAGGACGAACGGGATGCCCGCCTGCCTTACCCGGATCGCCGCGCTCGCCGCGAGGATGGGCGCCTTTCGCGTCTCCAACTGCCCGACGAAGACGCCGAGAACCGCGTCTTCGGGAACGCCGAGCTCGTCTCTGAGCGCCTGTCGCTTCTCCCCCCCGACCGGCGTAGGCGTCTCGATCCCGTTGTCGACCACGCACAACTTGCCTCGATCGGCGGGACGCGCGATCCGCTCGAGATCCGTGCGTTCCGCAGTGGACGAGCAGATCACGAGCCGGCATTGAGATATCGCCCCCCGCAGCGCCCGCCCGAATACGGTCCGGCGCGGTCCCGTGACCCTGCGCAGCATGTGCAGACCCTGGCCGGTCATGACGCTGGGACGGGCCCGAAGGAGCGGCGATGCGAGCACGGTCGCGACGTCGCCGTGGGTCTGGATCAGGTCCGCCCCGCGCAGGCGAGCCGCCAGCTGGGGGAGGGTAAGCGGGATCGACGCCAGCGCGTTCACCGGGGCCCGGCCGCTGCTCAGGTACAGGCGCCGATGCACAAAGCCGGGCAGCCGTTCGAGCGTGTCGACGTAGGTTTCGGCCCCGCCTCCCGCGTGCGGGAAGACATGGAGCACACGGACGGGACCGGTCGGATCGGTGGTCGCGGCGTGCACGGTCTGGAAGATCTTCGCGTCGATGCGCCCCAAGAGTGTGAGCCGCACCCGCTCGCCCCACACCTTACGGGTCACCGGTAGCCTGCCCGTCATGTCCGACGCCCGCACTGCGCTGATCACCGGGATCACCGGCCAGGACGGCTCATATCTCGCGGAGCTGCTGCTCGAGAAGGGCTATCGCGTCCACGGGATGGTGCGGCGGTCCTCGACCGAACGATTCGAGCGGATCGAGCATCTCCGCGACCGGATCACGCTTCATCAAGCCGATCTTTTGGATCAGCGCTCGCTGGTCGACGCGATGCGGGCCGCCAGGCCGCAGGAGATCTACAACCTGGCCGCGATGTCGTTCGTCGCCGTTTCCTGGATTCAGCCTACCCTGACCGCCGAGTTCTCGGGCGTGGGCGTGACGCGGATGCTCGAAGCGATGCGGGAGGTGTGTCCGGAGGCCCGCTTCTACCAGGCGTCCTCGAGCGAGATGTTCGGCAAGGTCAGAGAGGTTCCCCAGAACGAGCTGACCCCCTTCTATCCGCGCTCGCCGTATGGCGTCGCCAAGGCCTACGGTCACTTCATCACCGTGAACTACCGCGAGTCATACGACCTGCACGCGACCAGCGGCATACTTTTCAACCACGAAAGCAGTCGCCGGGGACTCGAGTTCGTCACCCGGAAGATCACCTGGCACGCGGCGGCAATCAAGCTCGGCCTGGCCGACAAGCTCCGCCTCGGCAACCTTGACGCGGAGCGCGACTGGGGCTACGCCAAGGACTATGTCGAGGCGATGTGGCTGATGCTCCAGCGCGACGATCCGCAGGACTACGTGATCGCCACGGGCATTGCCCATTCGGTCCGCGAATGCGTGGAGATCGCCTTTGACCAAGCCGGACTCGATGTCCGCGATCACGTCGAGATCGACGACTCGCTGAAGCGCCCGGCCGAGGTCGATCATTTGATTGGTGACGCGTCGAAGGCCAAGCGTGACCTGGGGTGGGAGCCTCGCACCAGCTTCGAGGAGCTGATCCGGCTGATGGTCGATGCTGACCACGAGCTGCTTCGTGGCGCCGCCGGAGGCGGTAGCCGTGCTCGCATCGGTCCGGTGCCGACCCGGCAGCCGCGCTAGACGTGGCCACAGCCGGCTTCAGAGGACGCCGCGCGTTGCTGACCGGCCTGACCGGCCAGGACGGCTCGTTCCTCGCGGAGCTGCTGCTCGAACACGGCTGCGAGGTCACCGCAGCCGTCCGGCGGCAACCCAGCGACTCGCTTGGTGCCGCGGAGCACCTGCGTGGCCGCGTCAAGCTGGTCCGGGGCGAGCTACTCGACCCCTCGTGCCTGACTGCGGCGGTTGCGCGCACGCAGCCCGACGAGCTGTACCACCTGGCCGCTCCGTCGTTCGTCCCGGAGT
>JALYZY010000143.1 GCA_030948665.1 Actinomycetota bacterium
GCCTCAAGCTTCCAGCCAGCTCCATCAGCTTCTGTGGCACCCACCCATAGTGGCGACCCTGACAAAGACCGAGCGGCTGGAGTCGACCCGAGGGACGACCAATCACCCATCACGCCACCGACCGCCCCGCCCGGCGGTCGCGGACCCAGATAAGCCCGGGCGCCCACGGAGCAAACCCAACCCCCCAAATCCGATCGGAGAACTTGACACAACCCAACCGTTCAGATAACCAGAAGCGAATCGGTGCCTACTGGAGCGCTCCCCGTGAGGGTTGACGGTTCAGGCCGCTAGTTTTTGTAGTTGGTCCTGGGCGTCGTCCCAAGTCTGACGGACTTCGGAGGGTGTGCGGTAGTTGAGCCGGCTGTGGGGCCGGTCGTGGTAGTGGGCGATGTAGGCGGCGATCACCTCTCGGGCCTGGTCGAGGGTCTCGAACTCGTGCCGCCAGACGCAGCGTTCCTTGAGGTAGCGGAACCAGGACTCGATGAACGCTTGGCTCTCGGGATCGCGGTAACCGCCGCGGCGGTGAGCGACACCGAGCCCGGAGAGCACGAGCCGTGTGGCGCGCGCTGTGAACGCGGAGCCGTTGTCGGTGCCGAGCGTGAGCGTCCCGGGCGTGATGCCTTGCTCGCGCACAGCCGTCTCGATCACCGAGATCGCCTCGACGGCACGGCATCGAAGGGTGAGCTCCCAGCCGACGAGCTCGCGGGTGCAGCAGTCGATGATCGCGTTGAGGTAGACCCAGCCGTGCTCGGCGACCCAGATCGAGGTCATGTCCAAGTGCCAGAGCTGGCGGGGTCGCTCGACCCGGAAGAACCCGGGGCGGCGTTGGTGTGGCTCGTGGGTGCGGCGCTGGATCAGCCTTTGCTCGCGCATCACGCGCAGCACCCGCTTACGGTTCACCGAGCGGCCGAGCTTGCGGCGGACCCAGGCGGTCACGAGCCGGTAGCCGTCAGTCGGGTTGGCCTCGGCGACCGCCACGATCGCTCGCTCGACCTCGTCGACAGGCGGCCGCGAGCGGCTCACCGCCGCTGGCGGCTTGCTCGGGATGCGATAGATCGCTTGGCGGCTGATCTGCAGGATGCGCGCCAGCGCCGACGGGCTGTGCCCCTCGGCGACGAGCGTCCGGGCGTAGGCGACGCGCTGTCTCACTCCCACGACCGAAACCCGTTTCCCAGGATCTCCAGCTCATAGGTCTTGCGACCAAGCGTCCGCTCCAAGTCGCGCACACGCCTGCGGAGCTCGACCAGCTCGGTCCGCTCCTCCTTGCCCGACAGGCGCTCAGCACCGCCCTCGAGCAGCTTCTCGCGCCACGTGTAATACAAGTTCTCCGAGATCTGATGCTCGCGGCAGACCTCGGCGACCGACCGATCGCCGCGCAAGCCGGCCAGCACGATCTCGAGCTTCTGCGCGACCGTCCACGTGCGGTACTGCTTCTTCTCGCTCAACGTGATTCTCCTTGGTTGAGCGGCCCATCCTGAGAGGCGCCCCGGACACGATCTCCGCCTCGGCGCTACGCGCCTCAGCTCCGATCGAGTCCGGGAACCCTCAGTCAGCGAACTGTCAACGCCCTATCGGGGAGCGGACCACGAATCGGTGCCTACACACGCCTTTGATCGTTCCGGTGCGAGTGTTGAGAGGGGCCTCAACCGCGCTGTCTGGCTTGCGCCACATCCGCGTGAGCGCTAGCGCTGTGTCGCGCCCCGGCGTTTCCCAGGCGGAGGGTTGACTGGTCCAGGGTCTGCGCGGACAATCGAGTCGACCGCGATTGACTGATTATCTCCTCTCACAACGTGACTCGCCCGATCTCGAACGTTCGCGGCTGAGGCTGCTGCAGGAGTACCACGACCCACTGAGCATCCGGCAGCTTCACGCGATCGGAGTCGGCCCAGGCTGGCGCTGTCTGGACGTCGGCGCTGGCGGAGGCTCGGTGACACGTATGCTGGCCGAGCGAGTGGGCAGCACCGGGTCCGTGCTCGCGGTCGATCTCGATACAAGCCTGCTCGAAGGACAAGCGAACGATCGGATCGAGGTGCGCCGCCACGACATCCTTTCCGACCCGCTTTCAGCCGATGCGTTTGACCTCGTGCATGCGCGGCTGTTGCTCATGCATCTGCCCTCGCGACTGGAAGCGCTCCGACGTCTCGTCAGCGCCGTGCGGCCCGGTGGGTGGGTGGCCGCGATCGACCCCGACTTCACCACCGTGGCGTTGTTGCCCACCACACGGACCTGGGAGCGAACGTGGTCGGTGTTCTATGACGCTCTCGTCGCCGGCGGCTGGGACCCTCGATATGGCGCTCGCCTCTGCAGCGACCTACGGGCAGCAGACCTCGTTGAGGTCCAGGCCGACTACATCGCCAGCTGCGAGGCGGGCGGGTCAATTGTCTCGCGCCTGCTGTCGTTGACGTTCGAGCGTCTGCGAGAGCGGATGGTGGCCCTCGGGGCAGACAACGACGAGATTGACGAGTCGCGACGCCTGCTCGAGGACCCGGCGAACACGATCAACTCTCCAACAACCTGCGTGGCGCGTGCGCGTCGTCCGGCGCGCTGATGAGCCACACGGAACTCCCGGATTCACGAACTGGCAGCTGCCCGACTGCGGCCGAACCACCGGAGCGGTGAGTCTGCTTCGGCTGGGTCGAGCGCTGAAGCGGCAGCCGCCGGCTTACGGCCCGAACGGCGACACAGCACGTGCGTAGATTGTGCGCCGACGTCTTCCCTCCAGCGCCTTCCGCTTCCAGCACGACGTGTGCTCGGTGACAATGCTGGTCGCCAGCAGCGACCAAGGAGATGACCATGCCGGTTGGCAAGGCCAGAGTAGTAGCCGCGGAAGTCGCCAACGACGACTCTTGCTTCGTAGTGCCGTGTTTGACGCAGATTGACGAGGCGCAGATCCGTGATCACCTTCAGCGCAACCATTTCTTTTGGCTGGATCTCACCGACCCCGGCCATTCTGATGTCGCGAAATTGGAGGAGCTGTTCGGTTTTCATCCGCTCGCGCTCGAGGACACCGAGCAGTTCGCCCAGCGTCCTAAGCTCGACGACTACGGGGATCACGTGTTCCTCGTCTTCTACGGCGCGTGGCGCCATCAACCTGACGACCCGATGCCTCTGCGCGAGGTGCACTTGTTCATCTCCGGCCGTTACCTCGTGACGGTGCATCGTGACGCGCTTCCGCCACTGGACCGCCAGCGAGATCAGCTCGACGGCCGTGTGCTGAACAGCGAGCAGTTCCTGATCTACCGTGTGCTGGACGCGCTCGTCGATAGCTTCTTCCCGCTGCTGGCGAAGATGGACGATGACATTGACGAGCTGGAGTCGTCGGTGCTCGCCAGCCCGACCGACCAGCAGCTTCAGCGGCTGTTCTCGCTCAAGCGCGAGCTCGTCGCGATGCGCAAGGTCGTCACCCCGCAGCGCGACATGTTCGCCCGATCCGTGGACCAGATCGCCGAGCTTCCGGGCCTCGAGCTGGATCAGCGCGATTACTTTCGCGACGTCTATGACCACCTGATCCGGATCAGCGACCTCATCGACTCCTACCGCGATCTGCTTTCGGGTGCGACGGACATGTACCTCTCGACCGTCAGCAATCGCCAAAACGACGTCATGAAGCAGCTGACCGCGATCGCGACGGTCTTCCTACCGCTGTCCTTCATCACCGGCTTCTTCGGCCAGAACTTCGGGTTCCTGACGAGTCACATCACTAAACCTTGGGCCTTTTGGGTGATCGGAGTCGGCAGCATGCTCGCGACTTGCGTCGGACTTCTCATTTTCTTCCGCCGCAAAGGCTGGGTGTGAGACCTACCTCAGCTCACACAAGGGCGTCGAAGCAGTTCACGCACCGAGGCGACGTCGATCCCCACGGCCTCCAGGCAATGCTCGGCGCGCTGGCACGCCTCCGCCCGCCACCCCCACTAACCAAGCCGCGATGACTTGTCGATACGGTGCGTGTGCTTCGGGGGAGAGAACGCGCCAAGTCACCGCAACTGCGTAGTGTCTTCTCCGGAGTGGAGGGTGCTTCATGCTGGCGCTGCTAGTGCGCTCGCGCGCACGCTTAGTCGCCGGCATCATCATCGCCGCCGTCGCACTCCTGGGCGGCGGGTTCGGGCTGGGTAGGCTGCCGGCGTCCGGGGCGAGAAGTCAGAGTGCGAGGTCTCAGGCGCCGCTCAAGTTCCAGCTGCTGTTCGTGGTGCGCGGCGCGACGGCGTTTGCGAGCGTGAAGCGCTCTCAAGCGCAGGCTACGCTCACACTCGAAGGTGTCTCGCCGCACACCTTGGTGTTCTCGGACCGTCCGGTGCGTCTCGCCGAGTGGGTACGCACCGCCAGCTTGTTCGCTTCGTGGTCGAGGGTTGGCTTTAGCGCCACCCCGCCGAATGCCGCATTGATCGTGCCTGGGGGTCCGGCCGGCCATCAGCCGACGGCGGTGGAGATGCTGCATCCGCGTTACGACCGCGCGCGCCAGCGGCTGGTCGTCACGCTCAGTTCGCTCGATGGACCCGGCCTCTCCTGGCTGCGGCGGATGACCCCGGCGGGGGCCTCACACCATGGCGAGGCTGCGCTGTTCATCGACCCGCTCCAGATCAGCGAGATCGGTGTCAGGCTGAGCGTGGGTGGCGGCAGCGGCTCCGGTTCGTCATCGTCGACAACGCTCACCGGGACTCAGCTCCCCCGTCGCAACGCTCAGGCGGTCGCTTCGGCGATTGCGCGAGTCCTCGAATCCATGAAGTCGGCGCGTTGATGCGCGGCCCGTGGTCGGCGTGCGCCGCGGTCGGCGCGGCCGACGCCGGCGCCAGCATCGAGACCCTTGCCTTCGGCGAACTTGCAGGCGCGGCGACCTTCGATCGGATCATCGGCTCGCTGCTCAAACGCTGAGTGGCGACTGACCGCGTGGCATGCTCCAACCCATGCCGCGTCCCGCCACCGAAGTCGATCGTGACGCCATTCTGGAGCTCGGCGTCGCCGAGGAGGAGGTGTAGTTCGGCTCGGCCGAAAACAGCCGCGACGAGATCGGCGCGGGGGTCAACGAGGAGGGCGGCATCGCCACCGGTGTCGTCGACATCGACGACACCGGGGTTGCGCGCGTTCCTCGCGCGGCGCGACCAGGTCCCCGTCGGCTGGGTCGCAGGCCGCATGCTCGACAGTGGCCGCGGCTACGTCAGCGGACTGGCGGTCGCGCGTTCCGAGCG
>JALYZY010000144.1 GCA_030948665.1 Actinomycetota bacterium
GACCTGGCCATTCGGCGTTGTAGAGCTGATCTGGACCGCAGTCGCCTTCAACCGCTACCGCAACACCCAACCAGGCGAACGGCGCACGAGTTTCGCTGGCCGTTTCGCCGGACCCTCCTAGCCTACTTCCTGCGGAAAAAGTGATCGGCGTTGGGGGGTCGTTCCGTCCGGCTTGATGGTCAGAATTGCCTGCTAGTGAGTGGGTTTCTGATCGAGAGGAGTGGGTGTGCTGACGCTTTTGGCGGGGCAGCCGGAGTCGTTGTGGGACGAGGCGTTGCCGGTCGAGGTGCGGGAGTTGCCGGCGGATCTGGCGGCGTTGGACGGGTTGCTCGGCGATCCGGGGTTGTTGGCGCCGATCGTGGAGCATTGGCGCCGCGAGGTGCTGGAGACCAAGCGGGCGGTGTTGACCGATGGTCGGCCGACGATCGCGATGGAGATCTACATCCGGTTGATGGTGCTCAAGGCGCGCTATCGGTGGGGGTATCGGTCGTTGGTGGCGGAGGTGTCGGACTCGATTCATCTGCGGCGGTTCTGTCGGATCTCGCTGGCGGAGCGGGTGCCGGACGAGTCGACGGTCCGCAAGCTCACCCGGCGGATCGGGGCGGATGCCGTCAACGAGCTCACACGCGTGTTGATCGTGCAGGCGACGCGCGAGAAGCGCTTCCGGCCGCGGGCGGTGCGCATCGACTCGACTGTGGTCGAGGCAGACGTGAAGTACCCGACCGACGCGGGGCTGGCGGCGCATGGGGTGCGGGCGCTCGCCAGGGAGGGCAAGAAGCTCGCGGCGCTGGTCTCAGAGCGCAAGCGGCGGGTGCGGGATCGCTCGCGGGCGATGGGTCGCACGTTGCGGGCGCTGACGCGCACGGTCCGTCGCCGCTCGGGGGAGGCCAAGGCCGAGGTGCTCAAGTTGACCGCCAGGACGGGGAAGCTGTTGGAGCAGTCGATCCGGGAGACCAGGCGCCTGGCGGCTGTGGCGCGCCGGCGGGCGCGCGGTCGCGGCGCGCAGGCCAAGCGCAAGGCGGCCGCCCAGCTCGAGGAGTTGGCCAACCGCTGCGAGAAGGTCGCCTCCCAGATCAAGCAGCGCGTCGCCGGCGAGCCGATCAAAGACCGCCTCGTGTCGCTCGCGGATCCGGACGCCAGACCGATCCGCAAGGGCAAGCTCGGCAAACCGAACGAGTTTGGGTATGTGACCCAGCTCGCCGAGGTCACGGAGAACACCAAGCGCGGTGCGCGCGGGCTGATCGTGCCCTCGGCGACCGAGATCGGAAACCCGACAGAGGACACGCTGCTGCCCGACACGGTTGCCGAGCTCCACAAGCTCGAGATCTCCCCGCGCGAGATAGCTCTCGACGGCGGTTTCAACGTCAGCCCGACCCGGGACGCGCTCGAAGACCTTACGCCCGAGCGGGTGTTCATCTCTGGTCGCCAGCAACCCGGCTCCAAGCGCACCCAACGACGGATGCAGCGCTACCGAACCGGCGCGGAAGGCCGGATCAGCCACCTCAAACGCCGCTATGGCATGGGCCGCAGCCGTCTCAAAGGCGACGAAGGCCAGCAGACTTGGACGGGATGGGCGATCCTCGCCTACAACGCTGACACGCTCGCCATCCGAACCCGGTGAAACACTCCACCGGCTCTCTCGATCAGAGCAACCACTCACTGCGAACAGCCGCGCCAACTCATCTGGTGCGGCTGCTTCGCGTCAGGCGAGAGTTTTTCCGCAGGAAGTAGCCTAGGCTAGGTCGCGGCCACCCCGGTGAGCTCTTGGAGCTCACCGGGAGGGCCTCCCCGCAGGAGCCAGCGGCCCTCCGTCCACTCCACGGACCCCTGCTGAGCCAGACGCGAAAGGGCAGTGGTCACCGATGGCCGTTGCGCGGCCACCATATCCGCGAGTATGTGATGGGGTAGGCGCACACCGACGCTCACACCCTCGCGCGTGACCCTCCCCCACCGCTCAGCGAGATGCCAGAACAGCATATGCAGGCGAACCTCCACCTTGGCGTGATGGGCGATGGCCATGTTCACCGCCAGCACCCGCGAGCGCTTCATCGCTCGCCCCACCAGACGCCCCATCACCTCCGGGTAGCGGCAGGCAA
>JALYZY010000168.1 GCA_030948665.1 Actinomycetota bacterium
TCCCCTTGATCAAGGAGAGGGGGATCACGCTGATCGGGATCGCCTTGACCAACCTGGAGGACCAGGACGCCGTACAGCTCGCGTTGCCCTTCGATCGTTCGGGAGACCTCGACGACGCCGTGGACCGCGTCCGCGAGCGATTCGGCTCCGGTTCCATCACCCGCGGCGCGCTGGTCGGGCGCGACCCAGGCGTGTGGGTGCCGTTGCTGCCCGATTAGCGGCGCCCTCGCGACCGACCGTCGAGAATCACGATCATCCCCTCGCCCCCCGGTGATGCCCGACGGGCGCGATGCACCGCCCAATCTGAGGGAACAAGCGCAACCGGCGGCGCGCGAGCGAAAAGGCGAACAAGCCTGTCCGCAGTCGTCGAGGAGAGTCCTCATGCCGCGATCCTGAACCCGGAGAAGATCTGGCGCCGGATCACCTCCGGACTCGCCGCTACGATCAGCCGCCCGTGCAGTACCCGGTCGAGACGTTCACCGACGCAGAGCGCGCCCGCCTTCGAGCGCACGTCTCGAATCTCGACCGTCCGGTGTTCGCGCTGGTCAACCTGCCCGAGACCGTCAAAGGTGCTTTGTTCGCCCGGTACTCGCGGTATCCAGGGACGCTACGGAGGCTGTTCCTCGACGAATTCGCGGGTGATCTGCCAGATGACCCTGGCCCCTGGCAGGGCGAGGGCCAGCGAGCCGCGCAGCTCTACGAGCGGATCTTCCTCGGCTACGGCGATGACTCGGTCGCCCAGCTTGGCGGCGCGCACATCGCGTGCGAATGGGTCTCGAACGTTCTGACGAAAGTGCTTCAGCGCCCGCGACTCGGCGCCTACCTCGAGCAGTCGACCCGTTACATCGCCTACGACGTGCCGATGCCGGACCCGCCGGGCGGCTACCGCTACTACCGCGACCCAGAGCTCGGTGCGCAGTACCGGACTGCCATGGATCGACTGTTCAGCATCTACTCGGAATCCCTGCCCCGGGTCGCCGCGTGGGCCGAGTGCGCGTTTCCGTTGCGGGAGGGAGAGCCACCCGGCGCCCACAAGCGGGCGATCACCGCCAAGGCGCTCGACCTTCTGCGGGGCCTGCTTCCCGCCAGCTCCCTCTCGCACATGGGGATCTTCGCGACGGGACAGACGTATGAGCAGCTGATCCTGCACCTGCTGGCGCACCCCCTGCCGGAGGCCCGGAGCTATGGCCAGATGATGCTCGAGGAGGTGCAGGCGGTGATGCCGAGCTTCGTGGCCCGAGTGCAGCGCCCGGACCGAGGCGGCGAATGGATCTCCTACCTCCAGGAGCGCGCACGAGCCGGCGAGCGCTGGGCGCAGCGCCTCGATCTGACCGACGGATCGGCAGGGGGGCCAACCGGACCCTCCGTGAGGCTGGTGCGAGTCGAGGGCGACGAGGACGCGCTGCTCGCCGCCCTGCTGTTCGAATCAAGCACGGCGTCCGAGAAGGCGATCCTGGAGACGGTCTCGACGCTTCACTCCGAGCAGCGAGCGCAGCTGCTCGCTGATCTGGTCGGCCAGCGCGACAACCGCCGGTACCGCCCGGGGCGCGGGTTCGAAGCGCTCCGCTACCGGTTCGAGATCGTCTCCGACTACGGGGCCTTTCGCGATCTCCAGCGTCACCGCCTGCTGACGATCCAGTGGCAGTCGCTGACGCCTGACCTGGGCGCCGATGTCCCGGAGCAGGTAGGGCTCGCAGGCTGCGGCGCCGCCTCCCAGCAAGCCCTCGAGCTCTCGCGAGCCGAGTACGAGCGCCTCAGCGAGCTTGGCCTGAAGGCAGCAGCCCCCTACGCGCTGTGCCTTGGGTACCGGATCCGGTTCATCCTCGACCTAAATGCCCGCGAGGCGATGCAGCTGATCGAGTTGCGCTCGGGCCGCGAAGGGCATCCCTCCTACCGCGCTGTGGCGCATGAGATGCACGCCCAGATCGCCACGGTCCATCCCGCCGTCGCCAGCGCGATGACGCATGTCGACCGCGAGGCCGAGCCGCGCCTAGAGCGCATTATGGCTGAGATCCGCACTCAAACCCGGGCGGCGGCACGCGGCTGAGGCGCACCGCCGCTCCAGCCGGCTCACATCTCCTGTCCGCCGTTTACCCCCCACACCTGCCCGGTGATGAATGACGAGTAGTCCGACGCGAGGAAGTGCACGACCCTCGCTACCTCGTCGGGGCGCCCGAGGCGTCCTATAGGAATCTGCGATTTGATCTTGTCGAGCACCTTTTCGGGCACCGACTCGAGCATCTCGGTCGCGATGAACCCAGGCGCGACCGTGTTGACCGTGACTCCCAACGAGTCCTCGGTCAACTTGCCGGCCTTGGCCAGCTGGTAGCAGGCCTCGCGGGCGAGGGTCTTGGTCAACCCAAACAAGCCCGATTTCGACGCCGCGTAGTTGGCTTGCCCGATGTTGCCGATCTCGCCGATGATCGAGGAGATGTTGATGATCCGGCCCGAGCCTCGCTCGATCATGTGCGGCAGCGCCGCCTGGGACAGGAAGAAAGCGCCCGACAGGTTGACCGCGATCACATTGTCCCAGTCCTCATCGGACATCTTCGGGACGGTCTTGTCGATCGTGATCCCAGCATTGTTGACGAGCACGTCGAGACGGCCGTGGTGCTCGAGCACCTCGGCGACGGTCCGCCGGCAATCGTCAGCCGAGCCGATGTTGCCCTGGTGCACCGACGCCTTGACGCCGTGCTCCTCGAGCTCGGTCAGAAGCCCCCTGGCACGCTCCGCGTCGCGGCTGTAGCCGGCTGCCACGATCGCTCCCTGCTCGGCGAAGCTGCGGCAGATGGCCGCGCCAATACCGCGGGCTCCGCCGGTGACGAACACCACCCGCCCGTGCATTCTCGGACGCTGGCGGTTGGCCGGGAAGTCGGCGTCGTGGAGCTCGGCGGAGCTCGACTGAGAGATGGTGGTGGTGTCGGTACTCATGTGCTTTCTCCTTTGCTCTCGTGCGGACCCGAGCGCTCTGCGAGCCAGGCGGCGATGTCCGGCCAGATCTCTTTCCGTGCCTTGGATCCGGCCATCAAGCCGATGTGTCCTCCCGGCCGGTCAAGCCGGGTGACATCCAGGCTCGAGACGAGCTCGAGCAGTGGGTATGTCCCTGCTGGAGGCGCGATGTGGTCGGCGCCCGCGGTGACCACGAGCAGGCTCTGGTCGATTCGCGCGAGGTCGACCTTCTGCCCGCGCAGGCGCATCCGGTTCTGCACGAGGCGGTTCTCCTTGTACATCGTCGTGATCCACTCGCGGTAGGCGCGAGCGGGAAACGGCGGGTTGTCGGCGACCCACCGGGCCATCGCCTGATAGGCCTCCCGGCGCGGCTGGCCATCCAGCACGCCCTCCCATAGACGGCGGTAGGTGGTCCAGTAGTTGGTGACGGGCTTCATCATTTTGTTGGCGAAGTCGATCGCGGCGCCAGGGACCGCGCTATAGCCGTCGGCGACGTAGTCGACGTCGAACGAGTCGCGCCCCACCCAATTGGCGTACAGCGACCCTCGGGTGTCAACAGGGGTCGTCAGGAGCGCCATGTTGCGGACCGGGTTCTGGGGATGGAAGCCGCCATACAGGAGGCACAGCGTTCCGCCGATGCACCAGCCCAGCAGCGACAGCTCCTCCTGGCCACTCGCCCTCAGGACCTCTCGGATGCCCCACGACAGCTCGTCACAGACGTAGGTGTCAAGCCCGACGTCGGCGTCCTCCTCCTCGGGGTACCCCCAGTCGATCAGGAACACGTCGAACCCCTCGCCGAGTAGAAACTCGATGAACGAGTTCCCGGGGCGCAGGTCGAAGATGTCCGGGCGGTTGATCAGCGCGAACACCAGCAGCACGGGGATCGCATGGCGCCGGTCATCGGAGCGGTAGCGGTACAGCGTCGTCTTGCGGTGTGTCCAGACGACCTCCTTGGGGGTGATCCCGACCTTTATGTCTCCCTGCGTCAGCAGGATGTTGGTGAACTCGAGAGTCGCGAGCGGCATCCTTGCCAGGCGCTCGAGCGTGCTCACGCGTGGCTTCCCGGGGGATGATTCCGGTGAGACATTCCGGAGGGAGTCACGAGCCTTGCGTGGAGGCAGGTGCGTTGTCGGGGGTCCCGCGGCCGTTGCCGGCGGCGGCGCGTCCGGATGCGTCGAGCCTGTCGTGCAGCCGCTCCACCTCTTGGAGGACTAGCTCGAGTTTGTCCTCGGCGCGAGCCAGCTGACGCGCCAGCCGGGTTACGTCCTGGCGACCCGCCAGGCGGAGGTTTCGAAGCACCAGATCGAAGACGTCGGTTCCGATTTTCGTGAGCGCGACGACGTTCTCGGTCATCCGCGCCAGCAACTCGCCGAAGCTGTCGCGCGCGACGAGCTCCTCGAACGCCTTGGCGGTGCGGTTCTCGGTGTCCTCATAGAGGCGCCTGACCTGCTCGGCTCCGGTCATGTCTCGTTCGGCGGCCATTGCTAGTCCTTTCGGTTAGTGCTGCCCCCGTCTCGGATGGGCAAACAGGCTCACGATCGATCCTGCTCCCGTTGGCGAAGCTCGATTCGCCTGATCTTGCCCGTCAGCGTCTTGGGCAGATCCGGCACGAACTCGACCAGTCGAGGATAGGCATAGGCCGAGTGGCGGTCGCGGACGAACGCCTTGATGTCCTCAGCGAGCTGATCGGACGGCTCATGGCCGGCCACCAGGACTACAAACGCCTTGACGACGTTGCCGCGGCGCTCGTCCGAGGAGGCGACGGCGGCCGCTTCGGCTACCGCGGGATGCTCCAGACAAGCGGACTCGACCTCGAACGGGCCGATCCGGTAGCCGGCAGAGATGATCACGTCATCCGCGCGGCCTTCGTACCAGAAGTAGCCGTCGTCGTCCTGGCGGGCTGCGTCCTTGGTATGGAACCAATCGCCGCCGAAGACCTCCTGTGAATCCTCGGGCGGACGGTTCCAGTACCCGAGCGGGTAGTGAGGATTCGATCGAGCCTTCAGGCAGATCTCCCCCCGCTCTCCGGGCGTGACCGGGCGCTCGTCCTCATCGAGGATCGAGACCTCCCAGCCGGGCATTGGCTTGCCCATTGAGCCCTCCCTCACTTCCATGAACGGGTAGTTTGCGCACAGCGGATAGGACTCGGTCAGTCCGTAGTAGTCGAGCACCGTCACGCCGTACTGCTCGCGGAACCAGCGAATCGCCTCGGGATTCAGCGGCTCGCCGGCGGAGCAGACGATCCTGAACTTCTGTGGATATCGGGTTGCGGCGTCCGGGATCGACATCATCGAGCGGATCGCCGTCGGCGTCGCAAACACGTTCGTCACTTTGTGTCGGGAGAGGAACTCAAGCTGCTGGTGCGGGTCGAAGCCTCCCTTGCGCTGCAGCACGGCCTGAACCGCACCGTAGCGCCAGGGTCCGAGCAGCGGGCAGATCCCCGCCGCCCACGCCCACTCGCCCATCCCGTGGAAGACCTCGCCGTCGCGCACGTCGTGGCAGTAGACGAACTCCTCGTGGGCGAGCAGATAGCGGTGGGCATGGAGGATTCCCTTGGCGAGCCCCGTGGTCCCCGATGAGTAGTAGAGCTGCGCCGGATCATCGGCTACTGTGTCGCGCGTGGTAAACGTGGTCGACCCGCGCTCGAGCAGCGCCTGATCGAGGATCAGCAGGTGCTCGACGAGCGAGCGCTCGATTCGGTCGGCATTGGCCTGGTTGGTGACCAGCACCTTCGCCTGTGAGTCGGTCAGGCGGTGGCGAATCCCCTCATCGCCGTATAGAACCGACATCGAGAGCAGGATCGCCCCGGTCTTCCAGGCCCCGAAGAACGCCGCGGCAGTCAGCGGCGTCGGCGGGAGCAGCATCACGACCCGGTCGCCCGCCTGCACCCCAAGCGCACTCAGAACATTGGCAAAGCGCGCCGAATCGTCCTGAAGCTGGCCCCAGGTCACCTCCTGCACGCGACCCTCCGGATCCTCGTGGACCATCGCGAGCTTCTCGCGCGGGTGACGGTCGCAGACGTCGGAGGCGATGTTGTAGCGAGGCGGCACCTCCCAGCGGTGGCGCTCGCCGGCTTCCTCATAGGAGGCGGCTGTGGTGGAGCTCATGCACGCATCATCTCTCCCCACGGCCCGCGACTCAAGCCCGACTATCCTGGGCAGCTAGAAATTCATGGTCCTCGCCCTCGGCGTGTTGCTCGGTATTGGGCTCGCCGCGATCGTCATCGCGGCCTGGCGGGTCGCACGCGCTCGACGCTCGGAGGGGCTCCCACAGGCGGCGATGCAGGCTGCACTGCACGCGGCGATCTCCACTCTTCCGCACCTGCGCCGCGGATTGACGGCGCGCACGGCGGAGCGCGCGGTCCCACACCTGCGGGCGCTCACGGGTGCGGCAGCGGTCGCACTGGCCGACACAAGCGCGGTGCTCGCGATCGACGGAGAGGGCCGCGAGCAGGTGCGTCCCGGCGATCAGCTCTCGAACCTTTTGGCGCGCTCGGGCGATGACCGGGTCCACTTCGTACCGCGGCTCGTGTCCTCCGATCCCAGCTGCCCGCTGAAGGCGGCCGTGCTGGCGCCGCTGATCGTGCAGGGTAAGCGCGCGGGGACGCTGATCGCCTTCTACCGCTCGATGGGGCGGCCCAGCCACCACGAGCTGCGGGTCCTGCTCGAGGCGGCCAGCCTGGTGTCGGCCCAGGTCGAGCTGTCGGTCCTGGCCGAGCAGGAAGAGCGGCTCGCCCAGGCGGAGCTTCGGGCGCTGCGGGCCCAGATTTCACCGCATTTCATCTATAACGCGCTCGCTGCGGTGGCCGGGGATATCCACGCTCGCCCCGAGGAAGCTCGTGAGCTCCTGATCGACTTTGCCGAGTTCACGCGCTACCTGTTCCGCGACGGCCGCTCGTACGTAACGCTCGGTGAGGAGATCGACCATGTCTCGCGATACTTGCGCCTCGAACAGGCACGCTTCCGGGGAAGTTTGCATGTGTCTGTCGACGTTCCCGCGGAAACGCTCAGCGCGGTGGTGCCCGCCATGTCGGTACAGCCGCTCGTCGAAAATGCGGTTCGCCACGGCGTCGAGCGTCGCGCCGGCAGTGGGCGGCTCTCGGTGAGCGCACGCGTGGTCGGCTCCGACGTCGAGCTGTCGGTCACCGATGACGGCGTAGGGATCGATCCCGCACGGATCCCGGCCGTCCTGGCCGGCGCCGGTGGGGGAATCGGACTCTCGAATGTCGACGCGCGGCTGCGGGCGACCTTCGGTGAGCGCTACGCACTGAGGATCGAGGCAGAGCCTGAGGGCGGGACCAGGGCGCTCATGTCGGTGCCGAACCTGCGGGGCAGCGTGGGCGAGCGGGAGCTGGTGGTGGCGAAGTGAGCGCGGACAGGCTGACGCTCCTCGCGGTCGACGACGAACGCAGCCAGCTCGAGGACCTCGCCCGGCTGCTCCGTAGCTTCCCAGCCGTCGAGGAGGTGGAATGCGCGGTCGACGGCGCGGATGCACTGGTAAAAGCCTCGACGCAGCAGTTCGACGCAATCTTCCTTGATGTCCGGATGCCCGATCTCGACGGCGTGGAGCTCGGACGTGTGCTACGGCGCTTCTCCTCCCCCCCGGAGCTCGTCTTCGTGAGCGCATACGACCATGCTGCAGTTGAGGCGTTCGAGCTGCGGGCCGTCGACTATCTGCGCAAGCCTGTGGGTCGCCAGCGCCTGGAGGAGGCGCTTGACCGCGTCGCCACCGCAGTCGAGGCGCACGGCGCTACCAACGGCGAGGCGGCCCGGAGCCACCCTTCTACCTCGATCTCGCCGGAGAGCGAGATGATTGCGGTGTCAGCCCTGCGCGGGGGCGCCACGCGCTTGATCGCGCGGAGCTCGGTCCTCTACATCCAGTCGCACGGAGACTCCGTTCGCGTTGTCACCGAGGATGGTCGCTATCTGCTGCGAACGTCGCTGAGCGAACTCGAGCGACGCTGGGAGCGCTACGGCTTCGTGCGCGTCCATCGCCAGTACGTCGCGAACCTCACCCGGGCGATCGAGCTCCGGCCGTTGCTCGGCGGGACGGCCGAGCTGACGCTCGCCGGCGGCCAGACGATCCCGATCGCCCGGCGGCACATCGGCGAGCTCGGAAGACGCCTGGGGGTGTAGCCCGGCGAGCTCCACCCGCTCTGACGAGAGCAGTAGGTGCCGTCTGGGGGCCACCTTGAGTAAAGCCGCCGCTCGGGAACCCGGACATAGCGAAACTCGCGGTGGCCCCCAGACGGGACTAGTGCTCTTCTGCGGCTTGCTCCTCCTTGATCTTCCCTTCGAGCTGGTTCATCACGTCTGGGTCGCGCAGCGTCGTGACGTCGCCGAGCGTCCGCCCCTCAGCGATATCGCGCAGCAGGCGCCGCATGATCTTGCCCGACCGGGTCTTCGGAAGGTCGTCGGCCCAGATGATCCGCTTGGGCCGGGCGAATTTGCCGATCCGGTCTGCGACCTGGGCGCGGATCTCCTCGACGAGCTTGTCAGAACCCTCAGCATCATCCCCTTGGAGGGTCACGAACGCGCAGATCGCCTGGCCACTGTCCTCGTCGGCCTGTCCGATCACCGCAGCCTCCGCGACCTTCTGGTGGGAGACGATCGCCGATTCGACCTCCGCCGTCGACAACCTATGCCCTGAAACGTTGACCACGTCGTCGATCCGCCCGATGATCCAGAAGTAGCCGTCCTTGTCCTTACGGGCGGCATCGCCGACCAGGTAGGTTTCTTTGCCGAACTTCGAGAAGTAGGTCTCGACGAAGCGGTCATCTTCCTTGTAGAGCGTGCGAAGCATCGAGGGCCATGGGCGTTGGATGACCAGCAGCCCCTGTCCTTCGTCTAGGGGCTTGCCCTCACGCTCGTCGACCACATCGGCTTTGACTCCCGGGAACGGCTTGGTGGCCGACCCTGGCTTGGTCGAGATGATCCCCGGCAGCGGCGTGATCATGATCGCGCCCGTCTCGGTCTGCCACCACGTGTCGACGATCGGGCAGCGCTCGCCACCGACGACCTTGTAGTACCAGAGCCATGCCTTCGGGTTGATCGGCTCGCCGACGGTTCCGAGGAGCCGCAGCTTCGAGAGGTCGTGCTTCTCGACATGCTCGACACCCCACTTCATGCACGCCCGGATCGCCGTGGGCGCGGTGTAGAAGGTGGTGACCTCGTAGCGCTCGCACAACTCCCACCAGATCCCCTTGTGGGGATAGTCGGGAGCGCCTTCCCACATCACGCTGGTGACACCGTTGAGCATCGGTCCGTAGACGATGTAGGAATGGCCGGTCACCCAGCCCACGTCAGCCGAGCACCAGTAGACGTCACGTTCGACGTCGATATCAAACACGTAGCGGTGCGTGGCCTTGACACCCGTCAGATAGCCGCCGGTCGTGTGCAGCACGCCTTTCGGCTTTGCCGTTGATCCGCTCGTGTAGAGCACGTACAGCGGGTGCTCGGCGTCGAGCTCCTCCGCCGGGCATTCGTCGTCCGCCTTTTCCAGTAGCTCGTGGTACCAGTGATCGTGCCCTTCGCGCATCTCGCACTCGGCATCGGTGTGCTTGACGACGATCAAGTGCTCGAGCGTCTCGAGGTCGCCCATGACCTTGTCGACCTGCTGCTTGATCGGGGCGGTCTTGCCCTTACGCCGGGCACCGTCGACTGTCACGAGCGCCTTCGCCTCCGAGAACTCCATCCGCTCCTTGACGGAGTCTGCGGAGAACCCGCCGAAGACCACATTGTGGGGGGCGCCGATCCTCGCGCAGGCCAGCATCGCCACGACCACCTCGGGGATCATCGGCAGGTAGATGCCGACGATGTCGCCCTTCTCGATCCCGAGATCCTTCAGCGCGTTGGCGAACTTCTGGACGTCACGGTGGAGCTCGGCATAGGTGACGTCGCGCTCCTCGCCGTCCTCACCACGCCAATGGAATGCCACACGCTCGCCGTTGCCCGCCTCGACGTGGCGATCGAGGCAGTTGTAGGAGGCGTTGATCTTGCCGTCCTTGAACCACTTGTAGAACGGTGGGTTCGAGTCATCGACAGTTTCGGTGGGCTCGTTGAACCAGTGAAGCTCCTTGGCCTGCTTCAGCCACCAGCCCTTCCAGTCACTGTCTGCCTCCTCGTAGACCGACGGATCGCTGAGTAGCGCCTTCTTGCGGAACTCCTCGGGCGGCTCGAACGTCTCGATGTCGAGCATCGCCTCGAGCTTGGCTTCGAGCGTCTCCTCGCCGGCGTGGGTGGTTGCCGTGTCTGCCATGGAAAGCCTCTCCTTCTTTACGCTCTCTAGCCCCATCACCCCCGGGGGCCGGGTACCGGCGCTGACGCCGGCGCCCGGTCCGCCAGGAAGTGCGGCGATTTCTGTTGACTCTAGCTTCTACCCGGTGTCACCTCCAGCTAGCGTCCTATCGCCTCAGCGGGAAGACGGGGAACACCACGCGACCGAAGGTCGAGTTGGTGACGCCCGCGAATGACGCGTACCACGCGGCGATGGCGGTCGCGATCCCGAGGTAGCCGCCGAGCTTGATCGTGCCGTTGGTCACGGCGGTGCCACCGGCCAGCGCGGAGTTCCCGATACCCAGCACGATGAACGTGATCGCCAGCAGCAGGAACACGAGCGCAACCGCGCCAGTCGTGCGAAGCGAGGCGATGAACATGTATGCGGTGAAGATCCCCCACATCCAGAGGTAAAGCCCTAGCCCGCTGAACAGTACGCCCGCTCCCTTACCTGCGACCACCCCTGGCACTCCGAGTTGGACTATCAGGAAGAACGAGATCCAGAACGCTCCGAACGAGCAGAACGCAACCGCCCCGAAGGTGTTGCCGGTCCGGAACTCCCAGAGCCCCGCCAGGACCTGGGCGATCCCGCCGTATGCCAGCGCGAGGCCCGCGATGAGGGGCAAGAGGCCGCCACCGACCAGGTGCTTGTCGCCGACCAAACCGGAGTTGACCATGCTCAGCACGAACGTGGTTCCCGCGAAGGCCGCCAGTCCGAGCGGCCCCGGATCCGCCGGCGTCCAGCCCGCGGTGCGACCTGCGGTGGGATCCGGCGCGGGCGCGACGTCGGCCTCACGCCGAGGAACATTTGCAGCTTCCATCGATGGCCTCCTGCTCTGAGTTGACCTTTGTCTACCGGAGAGGGTGTAGGCGGGTGCCCGTCGCAGCAATGCCGGATCGGCGAACGGTGGCTGCTCCACGTCGAGCGGCGTCCGCCCGGCGCCGAACGGCTGCCGCCGGGGGACCCGGGCGGTTGGCTCCGACAGGGACCACCACCCGGTATCCAGCCTCGGACATTCGTCCGCGGCGGTTGATCGGCGACCCCGATCTGCCGATGCCATCTCTGTCCTCCGAGAGCGTTACTCGGCGCTAACGCGCGTTGCCCGACCGACAGGGACCCGTCTGGGCATATCCCCGCGCCGCGTCGCCTAACGGCCCCGGCCGAGACCGTCCCGGTCCCCGTCCACGCCGGGGACCGGGACTGCGGGGCCCTCCGCAGCCTCCCCGCTGCTCTACTTGCGACGCTTTCGCTTGCGCTTCGCCGAGGTCCGGGTCGAACTCGGCGTCGTGGCAGCGACGGGCGCTGGCGGAGGCGCCGCCCTCTTACGCCCTCGAGGCGGTGGAGCTCCGCGTCCTCGCATCCGCTGCTCGCGCACCTCGCGAGAGGATGGCCAGGGCTCGGCACGGCCAGTCTCCCAGGCTTTCGGAGTCCCGCTCGGCCAACGCCCGGCCAGCAACACTGCGAGCGCGACGAGCCAGTAGGCCTGCACCACCGGGACCTGAGTGACCTGCAGCAGGACGAGCACACCCGCGAACACTCCGAGGTACCCCATGAACCGGGTCAGCAGCCCGACCCGCATTGCGTTCAGTGCGACGAGCGCATAGGCGGCAGTCAGAAGCAGCGCGGCGACCTCGCCGACCAGCTGAAGCACTAGCAGGATCGACGAGCTGGTCACATGGTTGGCCTCGACGTAGGTCTGGGCACCGGTCGTCGCGAACTGGTGGGACTTGATTCCGATCACCACTGCGTACGCGATGCTCGTGACTGCGACAAGCGCTCCGCCGGCGTATGTGAACACCTTGACGTACCGCTGCGCCCTCGGATTTCGGGCCCGCGCCAAGCGGAATAGGAATGCGAGCGTCAAGGCAAGCGCCACGGAGCCGACGGCATTGACGATCGCGGATATGAGGTCAAGCGAGAAACGCTTGTTGGCGGTGAGGAGCTCGACAGTCAGCTCGGTCACGCGGGTATGCGGCCCGAGCTGCTGGATCACTGAGGCAGCGACCAGGAGGAACGCCGCCGCGGCCGCGAGCGTCGCATAGCGCGGACGCATCCGCTGCTCGTAGCTGAGCTGGTTAGTGGCGCTCATCGGCCCGCCAATCCTAGTGCCAGCCTGTCAATCGGCGCCGCATGGGGGGTAGATGCTCCCGGAGGGGTAGGATCTAGGTCATGGAAGGTAGTGGTTTCGGAGGACTCTTCGGCGATCCCGACGAGCTTCAACGCAGACTCGGCGAGTTCGCCGAGCAGATGCAGGGCGCGCAGCGGCTCGCTTGGGCGGACAACGCGATCAAGCTTGCCGTCGATCTCACTGTCGCGGCTCTCAACCGGGTCAACATTCAGGGGACTACGGACCAGCAGGCTGAGCAGATGCGCAGCGTGATGGCGATCGTTTTCCCCGAAGCCGTCACCCTCGTGCGCGAGGCGCGCGAGGGCCTCTCCTGAGAACACGCGCTGACTGAGCCTTGCTGGCGCTAAGGGCGCCGAGGATCAGCCGGTCGTGATCGGCGACCTTGACCTTCCGGAACACATCCTTGACGGTGCCGTCCGGCGATATCACGAACGTGGTCCGCTCGTTGCCCGTGTAGGTGCGCCCGTACATCGACTTCTGGACCCATACCCCGTACGCCTCGGCCACCGAGTGGTCAGCATCGGCGAGCAGCGGGAATCGCAGCCCATGCTTCTCGTCGAACTTGGCCACAGCCCTGACGGAATCGGGTGAGACCCCGAGCACCACAGCGCCTGCCTGCTCGTAGTCGGTGCGATGGTCACGCATACCGCAGACCTGAGTCGTGCACCCCGGCGTGTCGGCCTTTGGGTAGAAGTAGAGAACGACAGTCCGACCACGCAGATCCGACAGCTTGACCGGCGTGCCGTGCTGATCGGGAAGGGTGAAGTCTGGAGCCTCGTCGCCTGGCTGCAAGCTCATGGCTTGATCCTCGTTACCGCCTTCACGCCGGCGCGCGTCCGCCGGCTGGTACTAGAAATACGCTACTGAACGAGGACGAGTCCCGCGCTGGACGGCGAGACGGAGCTTCTGTCCGATCAGGACCTCCCATCCGGACTTGGGTCACTTGTGATTGGCGTCCCAGCCTATTTCAGCAGCCGCGAAAGGCGCCGATCCTTGAGCAGCTTGCCGTCCGTCTGACAGGTTGGGCAGTAGCACATCACGTAGTCCTCGTAGAAGACTGCTTCGAGGCGATCGCCGCAGCGCGGACACGGCTCGCCATTGCGCCGGTGGACGGTCAGCGGCATCGGCAGCTTGTCGGGGATCGGCAGTGTGATCGTCGACTCGTAGTGAGCGATCGTGTCGCCCAGCACCCGCACGATCACCTCCCGGAGGCGCTCGGCCTCGTCGCTGTCGAGATCCGACCCGCGCCTGAACGGCGAGAGCATCGCGGCGTGCAGGATCTCATCGACCCACGAGCGTCCGATCCCGGCGATCACGTTCTGATCGCGAAGCACCGCGTATAGCGGTCGAGGCTGGTCGAGGAGCGGCCCGAGCGAAGGTGGGTCAGGCCAGGCCTCGGGGCCCAGTGCGCTGAGCGTTTCGTCGTGATCGAGCTCGTCGGAGCGCAGCACCTTGACCCACGCCCGCTGCTTGGTGCCGAACTCCCGCAGGCGAAGCTCGCGTCCGTCCACGAGTCGCACAAGCAGGCGGGTGGTCCGATCGCGCAGTGAGGCGCGCGTGTTGAACAGCTGAAGACGTCCGGCTGACATTAGGTGAATCAGGAGCATGAGCTGATCCTCCAGCTCGAGCACGAACAGCTTGCCTCGTCGGCTTGCGCCGATGAAGCGCTTGTGCTCGATCGCGCTCAGGGGAGGGTCGAAAGTCTTCAGCGCGTTGATACCGGGCGCCAGCGCGCTCTCGACCTCGGCGCCCGCGACCGCACCGCCGATCACCCGCGCGGTGATCTCAACCTCAGGCAGCTCTGGCATCTCAAAGTCGAGGGTAGTGCGGCGTGGCTGCCGCTGGCCTCGGCTAGGAGTGAGTGCTGAGGTACTCGATGAACACTGGCCGCATCGCCTCGAGCATCTCGTGGCCCGGAGTCAGGAAGTCGTCAAGCCAGGTGCGAACGCCCTCGACATCCGTCGCAAGCTTGTCTGGGCGCCCCTCCGCTTCTTCGGCCGCGGGAACCATCCGGATCAGGTCCCAGAAGAACCTGAGGTCGTGACGCTCGCGCGCCCGGTGGAAGGCGCGATGCCGGAGCTGAACCGTCGTCAGCGCGTCGAGCTCTTCAAAGGTCTCGGCCACGGGGCCCAACTATATGTCCCTGCTCCCTCGGCACCACCGCTCGATCAGGAAGCGTGCGATCGACACGCTCGGGGGAAGCCGCAAGCGATCGCCCTGGCCCACCAGTGCAGCCCTGACCTCAGCCGTGGTGAACCAGCCGACGTCCTCGAGCTCATCATCTCGCGCCCCAGGCTCGCCACCGTCAGCGATCGCCTCGAAGCCAAGCATCAACGAGGTGGGGAACGGCCAGGGTTGGGAAGTCACGAACACGGGGCGGCGAACCGTGACCCCTGACTCTTCGAGCACCTCGCGCTTGACGGCTTCCTCAGCCGACTCGCCCGGCGATACGAACCCCGCCAGCACGGAGTACTGGCCCTCCGGCCAATTCGCGCGGCGGCCCAGGAGCACTCGGTCCCCGCTGTGAACAACCACGATCACCGCGGGGTCCGTGCGCGGGAAGTGCGTCGCGCCGCACGCCGGACAGCGCCGCGAGTATCCGCCCTCGGCGACCTGCGTCGTGGCTCCGCAGACCGAGCAGCGCGGATGCCGTCGATGCCAGTTGAGCAGCGCGACGACGTAGGCGGCAAGGGCCGCGTCGGAGTGCGACAGGATCGCTCCCGCGTCTCGCAGCGACGCGATTCGCCGCCCCTCGAGCAGACGGCTGCGAACATGCGGATCCAGCGGCTCGAGGTCCACGGCGAACAGCGCGCGGCCGTCCTCGAGCCCAAGCAGGATCGCATCCGTCGTCCCCGGCGCAGAGGAGCCCGGTGTCGAGAGCGGACTGCGCGCGAGCTCCGCCCCGCCCTGCTCGAGCAGCACACCCTCGGCACTGGCGGCGAGCGCAACCGAGGAGCGATCGCCCACCAGGCGAGCGAGTTGGGCCGGATCTCCTCGCAGCTCCGGGGCGCGATCGAGCGCCATCCCTGAGAACGTCACGTCGGGCACGAACGTGGAGCTATACACCCTCAGGGCTGGAAGCGATACCCGACGCCCCACACGGTCTGGATGTGTCTGGGACGGGCCGGATCCGGCTCGATCTTCGAGCGCAACCGGCGGACGTGCACGGTGACAGTCGAGGTGTCCGTGTAGAACGAGTATTGCCAGACGGCGTCCATCAGCTGGTTACGCGAGAACACTTGGCCGGGATGACGCGCCAGGAACAGCAGCACGTCGAACTCGCGCTGGGTCAGCTGCACCTCGTCGCCCCGGACGAATACGCGCCGCGAGGACGGGTCGATCGTCATGTCGGCCAGCTCGATCGGCGCCTCGTGACCGGGCGAGGTGTCGATCCTGCGGAGCACCGCGTCCACCCGGGCGACCAACTCCGCCGGAGAGAACGGCTTCACCACGTAGTCATCCGCGCCGAGCCGTAAGCCGATCACGCGGTCAGACTCCTCGCCCTTCGCCGTCAGCAGGATTACCGCGATGCGGTCGCGGCCCAGCTCGCGCAACCGCCGCATCACCTCGAGCCCGTCGATTCCCGGCAGCATCAGGTCGAGCAGGACGAGATCCGGCCGCTGGCTCGCGGCCAGCTCGAGAGCCTGGATGCCGTCTGCGGCCACCCGCGTCCGGTAGCCGGCCCGTTCGAGGTACCGCGCCACCACCTCGGTGATCGTCGGCTCGTCGTCGACGACGAGCACAGTGCCCCGGACATGATCTTCCACCAATGCTGATTGTGACAACCATTCCGCTGAGACCCGGCTGTCCTCGACGCGGATTCACCAGCTGTTCATGACTGTAGGCTGGCGGATCCGGTGACCGCAACGCTCGCTCCAGACGACGTCGTTCGCACACACGCGCAGGGCGATCGAAACTCCAGGGCCCCCTTACTGGTACTCGACCCGTTGATCGAGTTCCTGCGCGCCAGCGGCCTCGACGCGCCGCAGACACTGAGTGCGGCACCGATCGGCGAAGGCCATTCGAATGTCACGTTCGAGCTCAGCACCGGCGTCGTCCTGCGCCGCCCGCCGCGCGGGCCGCTGCCGCCGAGCGCCCACGACGTCCTGCGCGAGGCGCGATTGCTGCGGGCGCTCGAGCCGACCGCGGTGCGGGTACCCCGCGTGCTTGGGGTGTGCGATGACCCGAGCGTGATCGGAGCACCCTTCTACGTGATGGAGCGCGTACGAGGCGACGTGATCACGAGCTCGCTGCCCAAGCAGCTCGAGGATTCAGCGGAGCGCGGGCGCATCGCCGACGAGCTGATCGACGCGCTGGTCGAGATCCACGCAGTCGACTGGACAAAAGCCGGCCTCGAGGGCTTCGGCAAGCCGACGGGCTATCTCGAACGTCAGCTGCGCCGCTTCTCCGGCCTATGGGAGCACAACCGGACGCGCGAGCTGCCCGAAGTGGACCAACTCGGCCGCTGGCTGAGCGAGAACATGCCCCAATCGCCGCCTTCGACGATCGTGCACGGTGACTACCGGCTGGGCAACGCGATGTTCTCGCCGAGCGGACCGGCAAGATTGATCGCGGTGCTCGACTGGGAGATGGCGACGATCGGTGACCCACTTGCCGACCTCGGCTATCTGATGACTCATTGGCTCGAGCACGGAGAGGACACAGAACGCTTCACGCTGCACACGGTCACGTCGCTCCGGGGCTTTCCGAGCCGCGCCGAGCTGATCTCCCGCTACGAGGATCGCTCCCGGCGCTCGGTGCCTGACCTCAAGTGGTACGTGACGCTCGCGCTGTGGAAGGCAACGGTGTTCATGGAGGGCAACTACAAGCGGGCGCTCGCAGGCTCCACCGACGATCCTTACCTGAAGGAGTTCGGTGCGGGCGTGGTCGAGATCTCCAAGCGGGCACTGCGAGTCTCCCAACACGGTGTCTGAGTGCGGGGCGCGTTCGTAGGAGCGACCGCTCGCAGCGGTATGCGGGGCTTCCACGCGGTGGGCCGGTTACTGGCCGGAATGCTCGCCACATTGACCCTGGCGGCTTGCGGAGCCCCGTCGCCCACGTTGACCCGCCTGCGGAGCGAGGCCACGCACGTCTGCACGCTCGCGGACAGACGGCTCGACGCGATACCAGCCCCTTCGGCGCCCTCCGGAGGAGCGGCATTCCTGCGCGGTGGCCTCGCTGTCCTCGCACCTGAGCTCTCGGAGCTCCGCGGCCTGCAAGCCCCGAGCGACACCTCCGCGGTGTATCAGGCGGCGATCGCAGCGCTCGCGGGGGAGGTCAAAGCGATCAGATACACAGTCACAGCCCTCGACCAGGGGCTCGACCCCGCTATCGCCATGCGCGACCTCCGGCGCCGACTCGCCCCATTCGAGTCGGCGCAGGATGGAGCCTGGCAGGCCCTCGACGTGCCGGCCTGTGTCGCCACCTGACTCGCCGGGGCTCGGAGTCAGTCGCGCGATCCGCGCCCGTACAGCAGCCGGAGGAACCTGCGCAGCAGCCTTGTGCGGCTCGCCCGATACGGGAACATGAACGGCTCGCGCTTGAGCGCGCGGCTGGTTATCAAGAGCGACTGCACCTTGCAGTACTTGCGGATTCCGGCGGCGCCGTGCCGGCTGCCGAGACCTGAGGCCTTCCAGCCCCCCATCGGCAGATTCAGCGCGGAGTAGTTCATCTGCGCATCGTTGACGCACACGACCCCCGCCTCGATCCGCCGCGCCAGCGCCTCGCCGCGCTTGACGTCCTTCGTCCACACGCTCGCCTGGAGCCCGTAGGTCGAGTCATTGGCGAGCTCGACCGCCTGTTCGACGTCCGCGACCCTCATGATCGGAAGGGTCGGGCCGAAGGTTTCCTCGCGCATGATCCTCATCGAGTGGTCGACGTCGACGAGCACCGTCGGCTCGAAGAAGCGCCCCTGGCTGGTCCGCGGATGTCCGCCGACCAGCACCTTCGCCCCCTTCTCGAGCGCGTCGCGGACGTGCGCGTCCACGATCTCGATCTGTGGAGGGAACGTGACCGCTCCGACGTCGACTGTTCCGATGCCCTCGGGCGCACCTTGCCGGAGCCGGCGGACATTCTCCGCGACCCGGCTGACGAACTCGTCATAGACCGGCTCCTCGACATAGGCGCGCTCGATCGAGATGCACACCTGCCCACCGTTGTTCATCGAGTAGAACGACGCGGCATTGGCCGCGCGCTCGATATCGGCGTCGGCGCACACGATCATCGGGTCATTGCCGCCGAGCTCCAGATAGCAGGGGATCAGCGCATCGGCGGCGGCCTTCATCACGGCCCTGCCGGTGTTGATCGAGCCGGTGAACATCACGCAGTCGACCTCCGCGATCAGGGCAGCCCCAGTTGAGCCGTCGCCCGTCGCGACCTGGAAGACATCGTCGGGCAGCCCGCATTCGCGCATCATCTCGGCCATCAGCAGTGAGCTCAGCGGCGTGACCTCGCTCGGCTTGAGGATCACGCTGTTACCAGCGGCCAACGCCGGGATGCAGTCTCCGAACGAGTTCGCGATCGGGTAGTTCCACGGGCCGATCACCCCGACGACACCGACCGGGGCGTAGCGGATCAGCAGTCGCTTGCCGGCGACGATTGGGTTATTCCACGAAGGCACCCGCTCGTCCGCGAGGTAAGTCGGCGCCTCTTTGGCCCAAAACCCAAGCGCGGATACCGTGTATCCGAGGTCAGCGAGCTGTGCATCCTCGTGCGTCTTGCCGCTCTCGGACACGACCACGCCGATGACCCGCTCGGCGTTGTCGAGCATCCACTTCTGAGCCCGGCGCAGCACCCGGGCGCGACCGTCGAACCCCATCGCCTGCCATCCCGGCTGGGCGTGACGGCCGCGCTGCGCGATCGTCTGGATCTCCTGCGCTCCCACCAGCGGGACCGAGGTGATCACCTCCCCGGTGGCAGGGTTCTCGACGGCGATCCTCGCATCTGCAGCTCCGTTCGCCTTCGCTTGCTTCTCTTGTGTCGCGCTGGCCATCGCCTCTCCTCGTCTCTCTCGTCGTCGGGTCGCGTACACCGACTCGGTGGCGCCACTCTCGTAAGGCTTGGGCGAAGCAAGCGTACTAGGGGTTGAGGCCAAGCTCCCGGAGGATCTCTGCGGTGTGCTGTCCCAACAGCGGCGGCGCCGAGGGCCGGCCGGATGCCGGTGGGAACAGCCTGATCGGGCTCGCGGTGAGCGGCAACTCTCCGATCGTCGGATGATCGGTCAGCACCGTCGCGGGCTCGCCGGCCTCCGCGGCGGCCGCGAACGCCTCGAGCACGCCGCGGACCTTCCCGGCCGGCACCCCGTGCGCCTGCAGGCTGGACAGCCATTCGTCGGCGGACCGGCGACGGAACGTCTGCGCAAGCTCGCTCGCGACATGATCGCGATGCTCGACGCGCCCCGCGTTAGTCGCCAGGCGCTCGTCGCCGGCGAGGTCAGGCCGTTCGCAGACCTCGCACAGCGCAGCCCACAGTCCGTTGTTGGCGGCGGCGATGGCAATCCATCCGTCTGCGGTCTCGAACGGCTGGTAGGGAACGATGCTGGGGTGCGCGTTGCCGTAGCGGCGTGCCTCCCCACCCGTACTAAGCACCGCCTGGGCCACGTTGACCAGTCCCGCCAGCGCGCTGTCGAGCAGCGAGACTTCGATCCGGCGACCCTCGCCGTTCTCCTCGCGGGCGCGAAGAGCGGCCAGGATGCCGCTCGCGGCATGCAGGCCGCAGAGCACGTCGATCAGGGCCACCCCGACCTTCATTGGCGGCCCCTCCGGCTCGCCCGTGATGCTCATCAGTCCTGACTCGGCCTGAAGGACGAAGTCGTATCCGGGGCGGTCATGGGGCAGGCGCGCCGAGCCGAAGCCCGTGACCGAGCAATAGATCAGATCAGGGCGCAGCTCCCGCAGCGCTTCGTAGCCGAGACCGAGCCGCTCGGCCACACCTGAGCGGAAGTTCTCAATCACCACGTCGGCGCTCCGAGCCAGGGGCTCGAGTACCGATCTGCTCTCCGGATCGGTGAGATCGAGCTCGATGCTCCGCTTACCGCGATTGACCGCGAGGTAGTAAGTGGCCTCACCCTGGGCGAACGGCGGGCCCCACCCGCGGGTCTCGTCGCCGGTGTCCGGGCGCTCGACCTTGATCACGTCTGCGCCGAGGTCAGCCAGAACCATCGTGCAGTACGGGCCCGCGAGCACCCGCGAGAAGTCGACTACGCGAACGCCGTGCAGCGGCGCTTGCAAGCTAGGGCTGAAGCTCGATGGACTCGATCTTCGGCGGCTCCGCCGGACGATCTCTGGAGTCCGTGGGGAGCGCCTCGATCGAGTCGACCGCATCCATGCCGGCGCTGACCTGCCCGAACACGGTGTGCTTGCCGTCAAGCCAGGGCGCGCTGTCAGCGGTGACGATGAAGAACTGCGAGCCATTGGTATTCGGCCCCGCATTGGCCATCGCTAGGGCACCCTTGACGATCTTCCGGGGATTGATCTCGTCCTCGAACGTATAGCCGGGGCCACCAGTGCCGGTCCCCTGGGGGCATCCCCCTTGGATCATGAAATCCGGGATCACGCGATGGAAGATAATCCCGTCGTAGAAATGCTCGCCAGCGAGCTTGCGAAAGTTCTCGACTGTCTTCGGGGCGTCCTCGTCGAATAGCTCGAGCTCGATCGTCCCGTGGGTTGTGTGCATCAGCGCCGTGCTCATCGGCCCAGGGTAGCCGCGATGTCGAGTTGGGGCGGTGCGCTATGCGCGCGCAGGTTCCAGGCGCAGTCTCATGCCGTCGACTTCCGCGCCGCTCGCCAGCTCGAGGACCCGCTCGACATGAGCGGCAGGGATATCCACGAAAGAGAAGTGCTCGAGCACCCGCACGTTCCGGACCGCCTCCCCGTCCAGCCCGGTGGCCGCCGTGATCGCGTGGATGATGTCGGAGGGCTCGAGCCCGGCTGCCCGGCCGCCCGCGATGATCAGCGTCTTTGCCGGCGACTCGCTGTCAGCTGAAAGATGTGGCTTGGAGTGCCGGCGCGGCCGTGGCTGCGGCGCTGTGGGCGCTACGTGGGCGTCCTCGACCCACGGCGCAAGCTTGACTCCCGCGTGCTTCTCGATCGCCTGGACGTCGCGGCGCTGGCGGGGCTCGACGAACGTGATCGCCCGTCCGCTGCGCCCAACGCGCCCGGTTCGCCCGATCCGGTGCACATATACATCCGGCGAGGTGGGAACGTCGAAGTTGATCACGTGCGATACGCCGGAGATGTCGAGCCCCCGAGATGCTACGTCGGTTGCTACCAGCAACGGCAGCCGCCCGTCCTTGAAGGAGATCATGACTCCGTCGCGAGATCCCTGTGTCATGTCGCCGTGTAGCGCTTTCACATTCAGGCCGCGGTCCTGCATCTTGCGAAATAGTTGATCGCAGCGGATCTTGGTGCGAACGAAGACGAGCGCCTGCTCCGGATTCTCGGCGCGGAGGACCTCGACGAGCCGGTCGGCCTTGTCCTTCGGCGAGACGTCGAGGGCGAACTGCTCGACGGTGTCAACCGTCAGCGTCGCGGTCTGCACCTTCACGATCACCGGCTGGTACAGGTACTGGTCGGCCAGTCGCCTGATCTCGGGCGGGATCGTGGCCGAGAACAGCGCGGTCTGGCGGCTCGAGGGAGTCAGGGCCAGGATCCGCTCCACATCCTCGAGGAACCCCAGATCGAGCATCTCGTCGGCCTCGTCGAGCACCACAAACCGGCACGAATGCAGCACCAGCGAGTGCCGCGAGATCAGATCCTTCACCCGTCCGACGGTTCCGACGACGATGTGGCCTCCTGCCCGCAACTGGGCCTGCTGAGTCCGGATCGGGGCTCCTCCGAATACCGCGACTACGTCGACCCCCTTCCGCTTGCCGTAGGCCCGGAGCGCTTGGGTCACCTGGATGCAGAGCTCGCGGGTCGGTGTCAGCACGAGCGCCTGGACCTCGGGATCGCTCGGGTCGACGTACTGGATCATCGGTAGTCCGAACGCCGCGGTCTTACCAGAGCCGGTCTGGGCTTGTCCGATCACGTCGAGTCCCTCGAGCAGTGGAGGGATCGCCTGCTCCTGGATCGGGCTGGGGGACTCGTACCCGACATCGTGGATCGCTTCCAGCAGCGCCGGGTCGAGGCCGAGATCGGTGAACGTGGTCACGCTTCGGACAATAGACGGGCCGCCGCCTACGAGTTGACGGGCGATCGCTTCGGAACCTAATATTTAGGAACCGACGTATATGACTGGCGAGGCGAGCAGGACATCGACGGGGCGAATCGACGCCCACGTATGGCGAATTGGCGCGGTGGTCGTGGTCGGGTCGATCATGTCGATCCTCGACACGACGATCGTCAACGTCGCGCTGGACACCCTAGGACGCGAGCTTCATTCCACGATCGCCGCGATCCAGTGGGTGGTGACCGGCTACCTGCTCGCGCTTGCAGCCGTGATTCCGGTCACCGGATGGGCGGCCCGGCGCTTCGGCACAAAGCAGGTCTACGTTGTCTCGCTCGTGCTGTTCACCGCCGGATCCGCGTTGTGCGGACTCGCGACCTCGACCACCGAGCTGATCCTGTTCCGAGTGCTCCAAGGGATCGGCGGAGGGATGATTCTTCCTGTCGGACAGCTGATGCTGGCTGAGGCGGCGGGGCCGAAGCGGATGGGCCGAGTGATGTCGATCGTGGCCGTTCCCGCGATGCTGGCTCCGATCCTGGGGCCGACGCTCGGCGGCCTGATCCTCGACAACGTGAGCTGGCGGTGGATCTTCTTCGTGAACGTCCCGATCGGCGTAATCGCGGTGCTCGCGGCCCTGCGCGTCCTCCCGGCCGTCAAGCGTGGCCCCGCTGATCGACTCGATTTCCGAGGCCTGGCGCTGATGGCGACCGGCCTCCCGCTGCTGACCTACGGCCTGGCGGAGATCGGCATCACCGGGAGCTTCGTCGCAGCGAAGGTGGTCGTGCCGTGCGTTCTTGCGGTGGTGCTGATAGCGCTGTTCATCGTTCACGCCCTGCGAATCCCACGGCCGCTGCTCGATCTGCGTCTGTACCGCCGTCCGACATTCTCTGCCGCATCCCTGGCGATGTTCTGCCTGGGCGGAGCGCTGTTCGGAGGGATGATCCTGATCCCGCTCTACTGGCAGGGGATCCGTCACGAGTCGGTCCTCAACACGGGCTTGCTCACGGCTCCACAGGGTCTCGGCGCGGCGCTGGTGATGCCGCTGGCGGGCAAGCTCTCAGACCGTCGTGGCGGGGGACCGCTGGCACTGTTTGGAGTCACCTTGACAGCCGTCGCCACGATTCCGTTCGGGCTGATCGGCGCGCATACGTCGATCGCGTGGCTATGCATCGCGATGCTGATGCGCGGCGTCGGCATCGGGTTTGCGTTCATGCCGGCGATGGCAGCCGCCTTCGCATCGCTCGAGCGCTCGGAGCTGTCCGACGCAACGCCCCAGCTGAATGTGCTTCAGCGGGTGGGCGGCTCGATCGGCACCGCGCTGCTCGCAGTGGTACTCCAGCGGGCACTCAGCGGCGTTCACACGCTTGCTGGGGCTGCGGCGGCCTACGGAACAGCTTTCTGGGCGTCTGCCGGGATAGCCGCGGTGGCGATCGTTCCCTGCCTGGTCCTGGTTCGCGCGGAGCGCGCTGCGCGGACCGCCAAGGGGCGTGTCACGCCCCCGCCCGACGCGCTCGCCGAGGCGGCGGCAGCGTGAGCACGCCAGACGCCGGAGAGCAGCTTGGCCGGTCGTTCAGGCACGCGATGGCCGCGCTGCGGCGGATGCGCAGCCGCGAGCATCGCCGCCCCGGCGAGCTGAGCGATGCCCAGTATGGCCTGCTGTTCTGCCTCCGGGACCGAGACGCGCTTCCCTGCAGCGAGCTGGCGTTCGCCGCCGACCTCAGTCCGGCCAGCGCCACCGAGATGCTCGACGGGCTGGCCGGGGCGGGACTCGTCCTGCGCATTCGCTCCCTGAGCGACCGGCGCGTCGTGCTCACGTCGTTGACCGATCGCGGGCGGGCGCTTGTCGAGGCGCGACGCGCTCGCATCGAGCCTCGCTTCCGCGCTGCGCTTTCGGAGTTCAGCGAGGATGAGCTGCGGAGTGCGGCAACGGTGCTCGACCGGCTCGGATCGATGTTCGAGGAGCTCGCCGACGAGCGAGGTCCGGCGGCTGCGGCTTAGCCTGCCGCTTTAGCCTGCGTTCTTCGGGTGGCCGGTCGCCTGCGACCCTTCGCCGGCGCCGCCCTTTCGGCCGTCGGAATCGCTTGTATCGCGCTCTCCGACCCGGCTCTTAGTGCCGGAATCGCCGTGAGGGGCTTCGGCCTCTTCCCCATTCTGGTTCGAGACGCCCTTCGGCGGGTCCTGCGTGCCGAACGTCTCCTCGGTGTCTGAACGGCGGTCCTCCATGGCCGTTGACCTACCCGCAGCGTGCGGAGGACACACCTGCCGCCTACTCTTCGCCCTTCACCGCAGTCGTGAGCGCCCCTCCCGAGACAGCCCGGCGGACTAACGCCGGCGCGAGCAGCCGGGCTGCCGCGGCCAGCCAGTAGAACCTCGGCACATACCGCTCAGCCTTCCCGCGGGGCCCTGCGTCGAAGATCGCTTCCGCAACGCGTTCCGGCGTGGAAACGATCCAGCGCGTTCGTGCCCGAGCCCGCAGCTCGGTGGCTGGGAACCCTTCGGTCGCGACGAACCCGGGCAACACCGTCCCGACGTGGACTCCGTGGGGGCGCTCCTCAGCCGCCAGCGCATCGCTCCACCCCGCCATCGCGAACTTGCTCGCGGAATAGGCCCCAGCGCCAGGGCGGGACACCCGCGAAGCGGTGCTCGCGACGTTGACGATCGCCACGGGGGCACCTGACTGCGTTTGGGCGGTGCGGCGCAGCAGCGGGAGCAGCGCCTCCGTCACCCTGACGTGAGCTTCGAAGTTCAGCTTCATGTGCCGTTCGACGTTCGCCCATCCGGTGTCCGCGAATGTGCCGCGCCACGATGCGCCGGCGTTATTGACGAGCAGGTGCAGCTCCCCGGCGTACTCACGCTCGAGCAGCTCGCGGATGCGGCCGGGCGCCTCGAAATGCGTGATGTCGAGGGCCAGGACGCTGGCCCCGCCGAGCTCCCGGGCGAGGGCGGTCAGTCGCTCCTGCCGGCGGGCGACGAGGACCAACCGTGCACCCGGTTCGAGAGCGAGACGGCGCGCGGTCGCCTCGCCGATCCCGCTGGAGGCTCCGGTCAGCACAGCTGTGAACCCTTCGGCCACGACGCCGGCAGCGTACCTTGCGCACACCGACGGGGACCACGCTCACAGCCGGAGCGCGCCCGGAGCTTGGTGACCTCCTGGCCGATGGAGAACGCGGGCCTAGCGCCTGCCGCATCGGTGACGTTCGTGCGCCGACCGCGCCCCTGCGGAGTTTGGACGCGCCGCCTGCTCGTTGCAGCGGGAGCGCAGGCGGGTCCGGCGGTCCGCGGGGACACCGGGCGCAGCCGCATGTCCCGCGCGGCTTTGCGACAGCCCCGCTCTGGATGAGCGGGGCTGTCGCAGATGGTCTCTGGCTTCGTGCTCGCCCGCGCGAGCCGACGCTGTTGGGTCAGTCGATGATTTCCACGAGGCGCAACAGCTCGCGCGGCCCTTTGACCGACTTCTCGAGCAGCTCGCCGATGCCTCGGGCGTAGTACTTGTTGTCTACGACGTCGGGCTCGAGCGCGGTGGTCTCCTGGGTTCGGAGGGTGTGCTGGAAGTGGCCGAATGGGACGTCGATGCTCGCCGACAGGTCGATGGGCTTGAACACGTCCTCGGCTTGGCCCTGGAACCATTCCTGGCGGAACTGGCGGCCAAGCTCGGGCTGGGCCGGCATGAACACGCCGGGCTGAGCGCCGTTGACGCCGGCTCGGAAGGATCCGTCGGTGCTGATCACCTTGCCATTGGCGTCGAGTTTGGCGGTGTCCTCGCCGAAGTACCAGACGTTCCCGCAGCGGTCCTGGGCGTAGTAGTCGCTGGTTCGCTCCTCGAGCACGTTGTTGAGATACAGCCGGTCCTCGACGACGCGGGTTCTGACGCCGTCGATGATCTTGGTGTGCGCGGTCGCGATGAACAGGTCCAGCGCGGCCTTGTCGTCCTTGATGCCGCTGTAGACCAGGGTCCGCCCGGGCTTCAGCGGAAACAGCGGGTTGTTGACGTTCGGGCTGAAGTCGAGCCCGGTGATCTGCGGGTGGTAGCTCGAGCCGGGGCCGAAGACCGGCAGCTGGCACGTGGCGGCGCTCGCGGGGCCGGCCGTCAGCGCCAGGCTGAGAATGGCCGCGGGCAGCGCGCCGCCCGCCAGGAGTCGGGTAAACCGCATGATGGCGCCTCCTTTCGGAGGGGTTGATTGGGTGGGTGCCTTCGGAGGCCCGATGAAGGTCCCACAGGGAAGCTGAGATAGCCTTGTGCGGCCCTTTCAGAGTGTTCTCACAAACACGGCGTCAAGGTCACGTGCTCATCGAGGAACCTCGACCTCACAGGAGGAGCTGGTGAGAGAGGCATCACAACGACCGCGCTGGACATCAACGGCTCGACGGCGACGCTGAGCGTTGCTAATGCGGGCTGAGCTCTCCCCCGTCCGGCGCGGTGGCGGGTTCGGGGCGCGCTGATGCGGGTCTTGCTGGTTGAGGATGACGAATGGCTGTCGGCGTCCTTGGCGCGCGGGCTGCGCGGCGAGGGCTACGCCGTAGACGTCGCTGGCACCGGCGGGGAGGCGTTGCTTCAGGCTCGCGTTTATGAGTACGACGTCGTGATCCTCGATGTGATGCTGCCCGGCGGCGACGGTCTGAGCGTCTGTCGCACGCTGCGCGATGGTGGTCATTGGTCGCCGGTGCTGATGCTCACCGCCCGCGACGGCGTCTCCGATCGCGTGCGCGGACTCGATGCCGGCGCCGACGACTACCTGATCAAGCCGTTCGATTTCGCCGAGCTCGTCGCCCGAGTGCGCGCGCTGCTGCGCCGCGGCGCTCCGGAGCGCCCTGCCGTCCTGGTGGCCGGCGATCTCGAGGTCGACCCGGCGACCCGATCGGTCACGCGAGCCGGACGGCTGGTCGCCCTCAGCGCTCGCGAGTATGCCGTCCTGGAGTTCCTCACCCGCCGTGCGGGTCAGGTCGTGACCCGCGCGGACCTGCTCGAGCACGTCTGGGATCAGAACTACGAGGGCTCGACCAACATCGTCGACGTGTACGTGGGATACCTGCGCCGCAAGCTCGAGAATCCGCTCGGTCGTCCACTGATCCGCACGGTGCGCGGGGCCGGCTATGTGATTGATCGATGAACGCGCCGATCCGGGCGCGGCTGACGGCCCTGTACGTGCTCCTGCTCGCCGCTATTGTCGGCGCTCTGATCGCGTTCGTGGTGACCCGGCTGCGCGCCGACCTCACCGCCGAGCTGGACCGCACGTTGCGCGCTGCGACCGCCCAGATCGCGCGCGGCTACCGCGTCGACGGACCCGCGGAGTTCCGCGACACCGCGCGCACCGCGCTGCCCGGGACGCGCCGTGAGTCCGCGGGCGCCCAGGTGATCGATCCGACCGGGCGCGTGCTGTTCAGCGAGGGCACGGCGGACAGCCAGACCGCGTTGATTGACCGGGACGCCCGCACCCGTGCTTTGGGTGGCCGCACCGTAGCGATCTCGCGACGCATCGGCCGACCCGTCAGGCATCTGCGGATCCTCGCCGTCCCGGCGCGGCGTGACGGCCGGCGCGAGGTGCTCGTCGTTTTCGAGTCGCTGCATGAGACCGACGATGCCGTTCACCGCGTCTTTGTGCTGCTGCTGATCGGCGGCGGCGCGGCGCTCGCGCTCGTGGCGCTCGGCGGTTGGTGGATCGCCCGGCGGGCGCTGCGCCCCGTGGAGCGGATGACCGTTCGCGCCGAGCAGATCGGTATTGACAACCTCGCCCAGCGCATCGCGGTTCCGGCGGTCAACGACGAGGTCGCGCACCTCGCCCGCACCCTCAACGCGATGCTTGAGCGCCTCCAGGACGGCGTCCGAACCCGCCAGCAGCTGCTCGACCGTCTCGAGGAGAACGTCCAGGCGCGACAGCGGCTCGTCGCCGACGCATCTCATGAGCTACGGGCTCCGCTGGCCGCAATGCGCGCCGAGCTCGAGGTCAGCCTTCGCCAGGACCGGCTCGACCCGCCCGCCCGCGCCGCGCTGCAGCTCGCCCGCGACGACGCCGTGCGGCTCGGGCGAATCGTCGACAACCTGCTCACGCTCGCCCGCGTCGACGAGGGCCGCCTCGAACTGCTCACCGGCACCCACGACTTGCGCGACCTCGCCCAGCGCGCGGCTCGTGCCCACCGCGCCACAGCGGCCGTTCGGCAGATCGAGGTAGCCCTCGAGGGCGAGGCCGGGGACATCGAAGTCGACGGCGACCGCATCGAGCAGGTCCTCTCAAACCTGCTCGACAACGCGATCCGCCATGCGCCCAACGACGGACACGTCAGCCTCCGGCTCCGGCGCCAGGCGGCCGAAGCGGTGATCAGCGTCAGCGACGACGGCCTCGGCATACCGCGGGACCAACGCGAGCGCGTGTTCGAGCGATTCACCCGCCAGGACGCAGCGCGCGGGCGCGGCGGCGCCGGGCTTGGCCTCGCGATCTGCCGCGAGATCGTAGACGCCCACCACGGTCGTATCTGGATCGAGGACCAACCGCCACGCGGCACCACTGTCCTCGTCGCGCTGCCGGCGACGGGCCCGACCTCGCCTTGAGGAACAGGCGGCGGAGCTCGTCGGGCCCAGCGCCGGGCAGCACGGAGAGGGTCCAAAGCGAGTTCGTGCGGAGACTCCAGGGCGCGATCAACCGCCGCGATGATGCCGACCACGGCGCCCCGAATCGCCAGCGTCGACAGAACGGCGCACCCGGCGCGTCGGCATAACCAGCAGGTTGGCCTAACAGCGCAAGCACTAGCGCCGCGGACGCAGCCATCACACGAAGGCTTCCGGTACCCCTTGATCATTCCTGAAAATGAAGCAGGCCGGGGCGGAAGATATACCGATCAACCGGTGCCCTTGGCAAAGATCCAGTTCGGCTCGTAGCCGCTGAACGTCACACTCCGGGCGAACGGCAGCCGCGTATTGACCACCACGCAGTACGTGCGCGTGTGGTCCGCGCTCGGAACGCACACGCGGTATAGATAGCCCGCCAGGATCGCCAGCGTGCTCGTGTCCCGAGCGTTCGCTCGAAACGTTGGCGGCGCCCGGTCCCCGATGAAAGCCGCGGCTCGCACGCTGGCGTCCCGAAGCGATTGCTCGTGAGCGACGACCGTGGCCCGGTGAACGAGCCCCGCGCTCAGCAGGATCACTGCGATTGCCACGACGACGATCGTGCCCGCGTAGTCGCGCGCCACGACCGACGGCAGGTCGCGCCGGGCCCGACGCACCAGGCCGCCACCCGGGCGCGAAAGCAGAATCACGCCGATCAGGTTGAAGAACAATCCGACCAGCAGGGCCGAGACGACCGTCTGCGAGTCGCCCGCCGGCGGAAGCATGTGCCCGATCAGCCCGTCGAAGGCCGTCGCCCCGACGAACGCCGGCCAAAGCCAGGCACCGCGCCGGCGCCAGCGCATCCGCCCAAGCCAGCCACCGCCCATCGCCGGAAAGGCTACCTGTGCAACGTTTGCATGCGGAGGGGTAATCTCGCTATACCCGACCGACAGCCCGCTGCGGAGATCCCGAGCGGCGCCTACAAGCAGGCCGGACGGCGATCCCGCTCCGGTCCACCAGGGAAAGGGAACCGAATAGATGGCGACTGATATCGCTGAGCCCGCCGCGGGCGGCACAGACGCGGCGAGCGAGCAGCTCAAGCTCGAGGACCGCGTATGGCTGCTTCGGGCGATGTTGCTGATGCGCGGGATCGAGGATCGCGCTATGACTCTCTATCGCCAGGGCAAGGTCCCTGGCTCTTTTTATGACGGCTTCGGCCAGGAGGCGGTGTCGGCCGGGGCAGCGTTCGCAATGGCGCCCGAGGACCGCCTCTGCATTCTGCACCGCGACCTTGCCGCACACGTGATCCGCGGCGTCACCCCGGCCCGGATCTTCGCGCAGTACATGGGCCGCGCTGACGGGATCACCTCCGGCCGGGAGGGAAACGTGCACTTCGGCGATCACCGGCTCGGTTGCGTTGGGATGGTCTCGATGCTCCCCGACATGATGCTCGTCGCCGCCGGCATGGCGATGGCGTTCAAGATCCGCGGGGAGCGACGGTGCGCGATCACCTGGTTCGGTGACGGTTCGACCTCCCGCGGCGACTTCCACGAGGCGATGAACTGGGCAGGAGTCCAGAAGCTCCCGGTGATCTTCGTGCTCGAGAACAACCAGTACGCCTATTCCACGCCGGTGGACAAGCAGTTCGCCGTCGATCCGGTGGAGCGGGCGGCGGTGTACGGCTTCGTCGGCGTGACTGTCGACGGCAACGACGTCGAGGCGATGTTCGAGGCCACGCGCGTGGCGAGGGAGCGAGCACTCGCGGGCCAGGGGCCGACTTTGATCGAGGCGTTGACGATGCGGATGCATGGACACGCCGCGCACGACGACATGAAGTACGTCCCGAAGGATCAGGTCGAAGAGTGGCGCAAGCGCGACCCGATCGAGCGCCAGGAAGCACGCCTGCATGAGCTCGCTGTCGAGGTGCAGGAGATCCGCGATGAGGTCAAGGCGCAGATCGACGAGGCTGTCCAGCAGGCCCTGGCTGGCCCGATGCCCGACCCCGCCACTGCCTTGGATGGAGTCTTCTGCGAGGGAGAGGCCGAGCCGCTGGGCGATGGCCAGGCGCCCTGGAGCGCGTTCCAGCGATGAGCACTCTCACTTACCTACAAGCGATCTCTGCCGCCCTCCGCGACGAGCTGCGAAGCGACGAGCGGGTGATGGTGATGGGCGAGGACATCGGCGTATTCGGCGGAGCCTTCAAGGTCACCGACGGGTTCTTTGAGGAGTTCGGCCACGATCGGGTGATGGATACGCCGCTGGCCGAGTCGGCGATCATCGGCACAGCGATCGGCGCGGCGGTGGTTGGGATGCGCCCCGTCTGCGAGATGCAGTTCTCGGACTTCATCTCGTGCGGCTTCGATCAGCTCGTGAACGTCGCCGGCAAGATGCACTACCGCCAGGGCCTGGCCGTGCCGATCACGGTCAGGCTGCCTTCCGGGGGCGGTTTCTCGGGCGGGCCGTACCACTCTCAGAATCCCGAGGCGTGGTTCATGCATGCGCCCGGGATCAAAGTGGTGGCGCCGTCGACCCCGGAGGACGCCAAGGGCTTGCTGCATGCTGCGATCCGCGACCCGAACCCCGTCTGCTACATGGAGCACAAGTTCCTCTACCGGCGAGTGAAGGGCGAGGTTCCCGACGGGATCTTTGAGACCCCTATGACGGCTCGCGTCGCCAGGCCGGGTAGCGATCTGACGGTGATCGCCTACGGGGCGATGGTCCACGTTGCCCTAGAGGCCACCGAAGATCTGGACGGAGCGTCGGTCGAAGTACTCGATCTGCGCTCGCTGGTGCCGCTCGATGAGCAGGCGATCCTCGCTTCGGTCGCCAGATGCTCGAAGGTGGTGATCGTCGACGAGGCGAACGCCACGTGCGCGGCCGGCGCGCAGGTCGCTGCACTGATCGCCGAGCGTGGCTTCGACGATCTCGACGGTCCAGTCGTTCGCGTGGCGAGCCCGGATGTACCGATCCCGTTCTCGCCGCCGCTCGAGCAAGCGGTGCTGCCAAACGTCGAGCGCATAAGGGAGGCGTGCCGTGAGCTCCTCGAGTACTAGCGCACCCGGCCAGGCGGTTCTGATCGACGTGACGATGCCCCAGATGGGGGTCTCGGTCGTTGAGGGCACCGTCGTCGCCTGGCGCGTCGAGGTTGGCGACCGGATCGAGGCAGACCAGACTATCTGCGAGATCTCGACCGACAAGATCGACACTGAGGTGCCGTCTCCGGCGACGGGCGTCGTCGCCGAGATCGTAGTCCCCGTCGAGACGACCGTGTCCGTGGGCGAGGTGCTCGCCCGGATCGCTCCAGCGGACGGGATGACAGCGCCGCCGCCCGAGGAAGAGCTCGCGGCAGAGGTTGCCGGCTCGCAGCCAGATGGCGAGGCCCCCGGCTCCGGCGCGATCGAGGTGCCGACTGGCGACGGCACGGCCGCCAGCGGCGCAGCGGACGGCGGAGCGGCAGCCGGCGGCGCGTCGGGCGGCGGAGCGGCAGCCGGCGGCGCGTCGGCTGATAACGGCGCGACCGCGGGGCCGGACAACCGGCGCTACTCCCCCGTCGTCCAGCGCATTGCCGCTGAGCACGGCGTCGATCTATCGCAAATCAGTGGAACCGGTCGCGGCGGCCGGGTCCGGAAGCAGGACGTGCTGGCGTTCGTCGAGTCCTCGTCCGCAGCGGAAGCTCCGCTGCACATCGAGAGCCCGTACCGGCCCGATCCGACCCCGGCGGCTCCGTCGCGCACGGCGGCCCTGGCCGCGCCCGCGGCTCCCGGCGGTGCAGCCATACCGGCCGGCGAAGGGCTGTCCCGGATGCGCCGCCAGATTGGCCAGCACATGAAGCGCTCGCTCGAGACCGCCGCGACCTGCACGACCTGGATCGACGTCGACATGGGCCACGCGCAGGAGGCTCGCTCACGCCTCGGCGTCACCGCGCTGTCGTTCGTCGCGCGAGCGACGATCGATGCCCTGCGCGAGCATCCGGCCCTGAACGCGTGGCTCGAGGACGACCGCTACACGCGGCATTCCGCGGTGAATCTGGGGATCGCTGTGTCGCTCGGAGACGAGGGGCTGATCGTTCCCGTAATCCATAACGCCCACGAGCTGTCAGTCGAGGGGCTGGCGGCCCGCATCAAGGACCTCGCGCGCCGCGCCCGCAGCCGGCAACTGACGCCGGACGATGTCCAGGGCGGTACCTTCACGATTACGAATCCCGGCCAGTACGGATCGATCATGGCGACGCCGATCATCAACCAGCCGCAGGTGGCGATCCTCGATCTGGAGGCGATCAGGAAACAGGCGGTCGTGCTTACGGATGCGGAGGGGAACGATTCGATTGCGATCCGGCCGATGACCATCGTTGGGCTGAGCTGGGATCACCGGGCGCTCGACGGCGTCCAGGCGGCCCAGTTCCTGGCGACGGTCAAGCGAAACCTCGAAGGGCTCGCAGCGGGGTAAGTGGCAGCCGATCGTTCGGAGCTGTGGGTCTGCCATCTGGGCAGCGTCGAGTACCGCGAGGCGCTCGCGCTACAGGAGCGCGTCCGTGCCGCTCGGCAGGGCGACCAGCTGCCGGACGTGCTCCTGACGCTCGAGCACCCGCCCGTCTACACGCTGGGACGACGGGCCGGCCCGAGCGAGCTGCCGATGGGCGAGGGCTGGTACCGCGGCCAGGGGATCGATCTTGTAGAAACCGACCGCGGCGGGAAGATCACATATCACGGACCCGGGCAGCTCGTGGGGTACCCGATCGTCCGAGTTGACGATGTGGTCGCGTACGTGCGGCTGCTCGAGCGCGTTCTGGTGGCCGCACTCGCGGAAGAAGGCGTCGAGGCTCACGCTCGCCCGCAGGACGGTCCCGACTACACCGGTGTGTGGGTGCAGGGCCGGAAGATCGCCTCGATCGGCGTGCACCTCGCGCGCGGAGTGACAACACACGGGTTCGCTGTCAACATCGATAACGACCTCGAGCCGTTCTCGTGGATCGTGCCGTGCGGACTGGCCGGCGTTCGGATGACCTCGCTCGCGCTCGAGTCCGGCGGCGTCCGCGGGCGCATGAAGTGCTTTCGCCGCCGTGCCGCCTGGGAGCTCGCGCAGGCGCTCGGGCGCCGTCAGCGGCTGGTCAGCCTGACCCGACTGGAGGCCGTAGCAGGGCCAGCAGCGTCTCGGTCACCTGCGCCGGAGTACGTGTGAGCTGCCGCCAGGTCACCCGCAGCGGGCGCCATCCGGCGACCGTCAGCCGCTGATCGCGACGGCGATCCTGTTCGAACGCGAGGCGCGTGCGGTGGGTCTCGTGCCCGTCGGTCTCGACAGCCAGGCGGTGCGCTCGCCAGACGAAGTCCACGCGGAGCGCAGGCTCGCGGCCGTCGAGCACGATCCAGGCATTCACCTCGGGCTCAGGCAGGGCCGCTCGCCGGACCAAGGCTAGGAACCGCTCCTCCAGCTCGCTCCAGGTCGGAGTGGTGCCCGGGAGATGGGCATCCAGCGCTGCTCGCAGTTTCTTGGCGCCGAGGCGGGTCGGGTTGCGTTCGAGTTGCTCCTGGATGGCCCACAGGTTGAACAGCCCGAGGATCTCAGCCTGGTCGAGCGCGCGCTCGACCTGGCGGCGGCGAAGGACCTCGGCGACGTCCAGGAACATCCGGGCGACGGTGGTGCACGGAATGCCGTTGACGATCGTGCAGTCTTCGGGGGCGAGCGTGACCGAGCGGTGAAGGCGGATCCCTTCGTATCGCCGCGAGGATCGCACCGGCACGGTCACATCGATCCCGCTCGAGGCATCACTCCGCACCCCGACCAGATCGGCGGCGGATCTATGCGAGAGCACGGCGCCCGGCCCGCATGCGAGCACCGCGGCCATGAAGCGGCCGTCGCGAGTAAGCATCGTTCGAGGTACCAAGGAATAAACGGCCCGATGAATGCGGTGAAGCTGGTCGGCCGTGGTCCGCTGCTGAACCGCCCGGACAGTCCAGCCGAGTCCGATCAGCTGCTCGAGCGAGAACACCACGTGCTGCCGGCTGGCGAGCGCCACCAACTCCGCCTGCCTCAAAGGGTGGTCGAGAAAGCGCTGAAGTTTTTCGTTTTCTCGACCACCCCTGCCCTCGGGGTCCATGCAGAGCATGGTCTCGAAAACGGTGTGACAGAAATTCAACGCGGTGTAGCAACTCAGCGCTAGCCTTGAAACGGATGGAACAACGGCCGCACGCGACGCGATCACGCGCCAACCCCGGCGGGATCGCTGACGTGCTCCAGCTGCTCGGCCCCGACGTGCAGCCTCACCGCGGCCGCAAGCCTCCCTGGTTCAAGGTCCCCGCCCCGGGAGGCCCGCGCTACCGCGAGCTGCAGGCCCTGATCAGCGACGAGAACCTCCACACGGTCTGCCAGGAGGCGGCCTGCCCGAACATCGGAGAGTGCTGGCAGCGCGGCACCGCGACCTTCATGATCCTCGGCGACACCTGCACGAGGCGCTGCGGCTTCTGCAATGTCAAGACCGGGAAGCCAACCTGGAACGACCCGCTCGAACCCGCCCGGGTCGCGAGATCAGTGGCTCGCATGGGCCTCAGGCATGCAGTGATCACGAGCGTCGACCGCGACGACCTGCCCGACTTCGGCGCGTCGGCGTTCGTCGGCGTCATCCGCCAGATCCGCCAGCAAGCCCCGAGCTGCAAGATAGAAGTCCTGACGCCCGATTTCCGCGGCGAGGAGATGCCGCTGGCGAAGGTGATCGCGGAGAGGCCCGACGTGTTCAACCACAACGTCGAGGTCGTCCCCCGCCTCTACCCCCTCGCCAGGCGCGGCTCGAAGTTCGAGCGCTCCTGCCGAGTGCTGAGGACCGCCAAGGAGCTCGGCGGCGACGAGGTGGTGACGAAGTCCGGCCTGATGGTGGGGCTCAGCGAGACGTTCGACGAGATGGTGCAGACGCTCGAAACGCTGCGCGAGAACTACGTGCAAGTGCTCACGATCGGGCAGTACCTCCGCCCCACCGAGCAGCACTTGCCGATCGTCCGCTACTGGCATCCTGACGAGTTCAAGGAGCTCGAGCTGGCGGCATACGCGCTCGGCTTCGAGCACGTCGCTGCCGGCCCGCTGGTGCGCTCGAGCTACCACGCCGACCAGCACGTCGCGCAGCACGAGCCGGGCGTCGGTCCGCTCGCAGCGGGCGCGGGGGTGGCCCGATGAGCCCGGGCGAGCCTGGTCCCGGCGAAGGCGGTGGCGCGATGAGCCGCCGGGCCAAGACCGCGCTGGTCCTCGCGATCGTCGCCGTAATTGCGCTGCTGGTCGCCCCTGCGGCGCTCGCGTCGGCCGGCGGTGGCTCCGCCGGCTACGGCGGAGGCGGCGGCGGAGGCGGGGGCGGCCACGGGGGCGGCTTTGCGATCTACATCCTGATCCAGCTGTTGATCCGAATCGCGCTCATCGGCCACGGCCTCGGCGCGCTCGTCCTGATCGGGCTCGTGGTGCTGTACGTGCTGTTCACGCGACTGGCCCCGAGCGCCCGCGGCTTCGGCAAGACGGGCGGCGCCGGTCGCGCCGCTAGGCGCCGCACGGCCGTCCGCGAGCGCCGAGTCGAGCTGGCCGCGGCCGAAGCAGCCGAGTACGACCCGGTGTTCGCGCCCGATCTGGTCAAGCCGGCAGCCGCGCACCTGTTCACCGAGATCCAGGCGGCCTGGGACGCCGGCGAGCGCAGACGACTCGCGACGCTGGTCGCCCCAGACCTCCTGGCCGAGTGGGAGCGCCGCCTCGATGATTTCCAGCGCCGCGGATGGCACAACCGAGTCAAGCCGGTGGGCGAGCCGAGGGTCGAGTACGTCGGCCTCACGCACCGCGGCGACGAGCGCGATCGCGTAGTCGTCCGGGTCGAAGCGAAACTCCGCGACTACGTCGAAGACCGTTTCGGTCACCACGTAAAGCGCATCGGCCGCGTTACTGACACCGTTCGTATCCGCGAGTTCTGGACGCTGGGCCGCACCCACGGCCGTTGGGTCCTGCTGTCGATCGAGCAGGGCACCGAGGGCACCCACGCACTCGAGGACTCAGTCGTCGCCACGCCGTGGTCTGACCAGGCCTCGCTGCGCGACGAGGCGATGCTAGAGGGCGCCGTCGCGGAGGCTGTCCCTGAAGGGACCAGCGTCGCCGAGGTCGCGGACCTCAACTTCGAGGGCGACGCTCATGCGGCGGCGCTCGACCTGAGCCTGGCAGATGGTCGCTTTGCCCCGGACGTCCTCGAGATCGCCGCGCGCCGCGCGGTCGAGGCTTGGGCCGAGGCAGTCGACGGCGAGGACTCCGCCCTCACAGCGATCGCCAACCGCCAAGCGGTGCAGGAGCTGCTGCATCCAGGCGACGCGAGCGGGCGGACCCGCCTGGTCGTGCGGGGACCGAAAATAGACCGCATCGCGATCGTCGCGCTCGACGCCGCCGCGCAGCCACCGACGATGACGATCGACGTTGAGCTCTCCGGGCGTCGCTACATCGAGGATCGCGCCACCACGGCGGTGCTCGAAGGTAGCCGCTCGCGTAGGACGACCTTCAGGCAGCGCTTCACGCTCGCACTTCAGGGTGACGCGCGTTCGCCGTGGAGGCTCGTCGCGGTCGGATCGCCGTCGTCCGCGTCGGTATAGCGCAGCACCCCGTCGGGCCTAAGCTCCCGTCGAGTGATCCCGATCAAGGACAACATCCCGGTCGACCGGTTCCCGTTCGTCACGCTCGCCCTGATCGTGGTGAACGTCGTCGCATACATTCTGGCGATCCGACACGGGGGTTCGCTGTTCAGCGGCCCCGATGCCCAAGAGGTCGTCAAGTACGGTGCGATCCCGTACACGCTGACCCATCCCGGCAAGCACTGCGGGCTCGCGCAGTCGCTTCAAGGGGCGGTGATCGCGTGCCAGGGACAGAAAGGCGTGTCCGGAACGCCGACGAATTTCATCCCCCCCTGGGAGACGGTGATGACGGCGATGTTCATGCACGCATCGATCATCCACATCGGCGGCAACATGCTGTTCCTGTGGATCTTCGGCAACAACGTCGAAGACTCGATGGGCCCGGTTCGCTACCTCGTGTTCTACCTCCTGGGAGGACTGGCGGCGCTCGCCCTCCAGGTCGCGGTCGCCCCCAGCGCGGACACGCCAACCTTGGGGGCGTCCGGCGCGATCGCCGCGGTGCTCGGCGGCTACATCATGCTGTATCCGCGGGCGAGGGTGCTCACCGTCGTGTTCATCGTCTTCTTCTTCACCGTGATCGAGCTTCCGGCGCTGGTGATGCTCGGGGTCTGGTTCGCCGAGCAGGCGCTGTTCGGAGCGACCGGCCTCACCAATCCCACCGGTGGAGGTGGAGGGGTCGCGTACTTCGCCCACGTCGGCGGGTTCGTGTTCGGGCTGGCGGCGATTCGCGTGTTCGCGACCAAGCGGAAACAGGTTCCACCGCGCTACCCGGTCTACTGAGCTCGTGCGGACCATCGTGTTCACGCTGGCGCTGGCGTTTACCGCGGCGCTCGCTGCCTTAACCGTCCAAGACATCGCCGACCACGGCCTGACTTTCCCAGGGGTGCTCGCGCTGCTGATCGTGCTGCTGTTGGGGTTCGGCATCGTCGGAGCGCTGATCAGAGCGCCCCGGAGATGAGCTACACCCGCCCCCGTAGTGCGGCTCGGCGGCGGGCTCGCCCGCGGAGGCGGGGATTGCTCGCCGGGGGCGGAGTGGCGGTGTGTGCTGCCGCTCTGCTCGCGCTGATGGTTCCGGCGGTGTCCGATCGGCGTGCACCCCACCCGCGCGTCGCCCTCCCAGCGACAAGGACCCGCCAAGTCCACCCGGCCTACCGCACGAAGCCCGCGCCGGCGGACGAGCTGGTCAATGTCAGGTTGAAGCTCGGCCTGAAGAGCGGGCTGCTGTTCGACGTCCGCACGGGGGCGGTTCTGTGGGCCCGGAATCCGAGCAGGATCGCTCCGATCGCGAGCCTGACAAAGATGATGACCGCGCTTGTCGTGACCGAGCACGCCCTCCCGACCGCGAGCGTCCCGATAACTTCCGAGGCGGTTCACTTCACGGGCTCAGGGGTGGGGCTTCTCCCAGTAGGCAAGAGGGTCCCGCTCGAGGCGCTCCTCTACGGCCTGCTCCTCCCGTCGGGAAACGACGCCGCGATCGCGCTCGCCGACTATGTCGGGGGGAGCGTGCGCGGGTTCATCGCGCTGATGAACCACCGAGCGCAACAGCTGGGGTTGCGCTGCACCCACTTCGCGACCGTCTCAGGGATCGTCGATCTCGGCAACTACTCCTGCGCGAGCGATCTCGCGGCCATCGCCCATGCCGTCCTCGAGCAACCGCTGCTGGCGAAGATCGTCGGCTCGCGAAGCGCGATCCTGCCGTTCCCGATCAAGGGCGGCAAGCTTTACCTCTATAACAACAATCCGCTGCTGCTCCTGCGCTATCCCGGGACCGACGGCGTGAAGACGGGTTTCACCGACGCCGCGGGACCGTGTCTGGTCGCCGCCGCGCGTCGGGGCCGAGCGTGGCTGGCCGTCGTGCTGCTGCACTCGGCCGACCCATCCGGCCAAGCGCAGCAGCTGCTCAACGCGGGGTTCGCCCGGCTGTCTTAAGAGGGATCGGGGGCCCCGGCGAGTCGTGACTAGCACCGAGTCGACCGGGAAGAAGAATCGACACCGCCACGCAGCTGTAGCCGTAAGTCGCGACCCAACTGGAAGGCGCCCCTGATGTCCACCATCTCCGACCAGACGATCAGGCTCAGCAAGGGGAAAGCACACCTCTCCCGAGGAGGGCGCCTGCGTGATGGAGCTGGCCTCGATGCTTGCGGGCGAGCGCTTCACGACCACCCCGCGTCGCGTCGACCCATGCGGAAGCGCTCGCATTGCTCGATCAGCTGCTCGCCTTGAGTGGCCCGGATCGGCCGGGACCAGGCTTCGGGGACACGTTAGAGCTGAAGCCCACGCTCGGCGCCAAGACCTGAGGCGCTGCGCATCCTCGCGGCCTGGACGGTGTTCGCCATCAGGCACGCGATCGTCATCGGCCCTACGCCCCCGGGAACCGGCGTGATCGCCCCGGCGACCTGCGCGACCGTGTCGTAGTCGACGTCGCCGACAAGGCCGGCGTCCGTGCGGTTGATCCCGACGTCGATCACCGTCGCCCCCGGCTTGACCCAGCTCGCCGTGACCATCTGCGGCCTTCCGGCGGCAGCCACCAGCACGTCGGCGGCGCGGCACACTGCTTCGAGGTCGTGCGTTCGCGAGTGGCACATCGTAACCGTGGCGTTGGCGGCCAGCAGCAGCTGTGCCATCGGCTTTCCGAACAGGTTCGAGCGTCCGACCACGACCGCACCGGCGCCGCTCAGGCCGATGCCCGACTCCTCCAGCAGCACCATCACCCCGCTCGGTGTGCACGGCCGCAGACCGGGCAGTCCCAGGGCGAGGCGGCCGGCGTTGGCCACGGTCAGGCCATCGACGTCCTTGTCGGGGTCGATTCGGCCTGTGAGCTCCGCGCCGTCGAGCTGCTCGGGGACCGGGAGCTGGCAGAGGATGCCGCTGACCGCGTCCTCGGCATCGAGGACGTCGATCAGCTCGAGTGCCTCGTCGCGGGACACATCCGCCGAGAGGTGATGGTGGAAGCTCTCGATCCCGACCTCCTGGCAGGCCTTGCGCTTGGAGGCCACGTACACGGCCGAAGCGGGATCGTCGCCGATCAGCACGGTGGCCAAGCCAGGAGCGCGGCCGTGCTCGGCCGCGAACGCCATGACCTCCTCGCTGACCCGCTCGCGCAGGCGCTGGGCGATCGCGCGGCCGTCGATGATCACGGCCACGACAGCGCCTCCGTGTCGGACTCGAAGTGGGTCATTCGCCGGAGCTCCTCCACGCGGCCGACCACCTCTTCGCAGGTGAGCCGCGGCATCCGCTCGGTCCCGAACTCTTCGACGTTGAACGAAGCGAGCGCCGTGCCGTAGGCCATCGCTTGACGCAGCACCCCATCGTCCGCCGCTCGGCCGAGGCTCCGGGCGACGTGACCGACGAAGCCGCCTGCGAACGTGTCCCCGGCCCCGGTCGGATCCACCACCGTCTCGAGCGGGTATCCGGGCAGTGAGAAGAACTCGTCCGCGGTGTACAGCGCGGCTCCGTACTCACCCTGCTTGGCGACGACTACCGACGGGCCGATGCCGATGATCTCGCGGGCGGCGGCGACAAGGCTTGGCTTCCCAGTCAGCTGCCGAAGCTCGGAGTCGTTCAGGAGCACGCAGTCGACCCTCCCGATCACCTCGAGCAGCTCGTCGCGCGCGGTCTCGATCCAATAGTTCATCGAGTCCATCGCCACGAACCGCGCGGCCGCGCACAGCTCGAGCACGTTTAGCTGAAGGCGTGGCTGGATGTTGGCCAGGAACACGACATCGGCGTGGCGTGCGGCCTCCGAGAGCTTCGGCTCGAACTGCTCGAAGACCCCGAGCTCGGTGGCAAGCGTCTCGCGCGTGTTCAGGTCCCATCCGTACTCGCCCTTCCAGAAGAACGTCTTCCCCCCCGCTATGCGTTCGACGTCGCTGATGTCGGAGCCGCGGGTGGCGAGCGCGGCGAGCTGCTCGTCGCCGAAGTCGTCTCCCACCGGTCCGACCACGTGAACGGTGTCGAAGAAGGACGCGGCCAGGGCGAAATGCGTGGCCGCGCCGCCGAGCATGCGCGCGCGCGCTCCGAATGGGGTCTTGACCGCGTCATAGGCGATCGAACCGACGACTGTGATGCCCATCTCGGGGCGCACGTTAGCGGGCGCTCGCGCCGGGGTAAGGCATGACCCGTGACGGCCTTCGGATACACGATGATGTGCGAGCAGTCGCCGCCCGACCAGCTGGTGCGCGATGTGGCTCTCGCGGAGCAGGCGGGGTTCGATTTCTCGGCCATCAGCGATCACTACCAGCCCTGGCTGGCCTCGCAGGGCCATTCGGGATACGCGTGGTCGATCCTGGGAGCAGCAGCGCAGGCCACCGAGCGGATCCCGCTGATGACCTACGTGACCTGTCCAACCATCCGCTACCACCCGGCAGTTGTCGCCCAGAAGGCAGCCACGATGCAGATCCTTTCGGGCAATAGGTTCCGGCTCGGCCTAGGGGCCGGCGAGAACCTGAACGAGCACGTCGTCGGGAGCGCTGGCCGGCTGCAGGCATGCGCCATCGGATGCTGAGCGAAGAGGATCGAGATCATCTCGGGGCTACTCAGCGGCGAGGAGTCTTTCAACTACCGCGGGCAGCATTTCGACGTCGAGACGGCCAAGCTCTGGGACCTTCCCGACCAGCCTGTGCCGATCGGGGTCGCCGTCTCGGGGGCAGATTCGTGCCGATTGGCGGGCGAGAAAGCCGACCTGATGATCGCCGCCCAGCCGAAGTCCGAGCTCGGCGAGATGTTCGATGCCGCCGGAGGCGCCGGGAAGCCGCGGGTCGGCCAGATGGCGATCTGCTACGACAGTCACCGCGAGGCAGCCGTCCAACGCGCACATGAGCAGTTCCGCTGGTTCGGGCTCGGCTGGAAGGTCAACGCCGACCTGCCGAATCCCGAGGGCTTCGAGGCCGCAACCCAGTTTGTGACTCCCGATCAGGTCGGTGAGGCGCTCCCGTGCGGGCCCGATGTCGAGGAGCACGTCGAGAAGACCAAGCCGTTCCTCGACGCAGGATTTGACGAAATCGCCCTGGTGCAGATTGGCGCCGAGCAGCAGCAGGGCTTCATAGAGTGGGCGGAGCGCGAGCTGTTGCCCGCGCTCCGCGCTCTCTAGCGCCGGTCAGAGGACGGCGCCCTTCCTGCGTTACCTCAGCTGCTCCGCGACCGACGTGACCGCCGACCCGGCGCGACGCCCGTGGCCGCTCACAACGGCAGGAGTGCCTTGTGCTTGTGCGGTCCCGAAGTCGAACAGGTCGAACAGGTCACCGATCGCCGGCCTGTTGTTCGGGATGTACGGATTCGCTCCCATCACCGGGTTGGCGAGATGGTCGAGGCTCCGATCAGACAGCTTCGGCAGCCCCCAGTTGCGCTCGATGAACTTCAGGATCGAGACATGGTCGGTATAGGTATGGGTGACCGCCCCGGGCTTCGCCCATGGCGACACGGCGATCATCGGGACCCGCGTGCCATCCCCGAAGAATGACACCGGCTGGACGTATCCGGAGTCGTAGTAGCCGCCGCCTTCGTCGAACGTGACAAAGATTGCGGTATCACGCCACAGGGTGGGGTTGCTCTGCACCGAAGCGATGATGTGCGCCGCGAACGTCTCGAACGCCGCCAGCGTCGAGTACGCAGGGTGTCCATCGTTGTCGCCCGGCTTTACGAACGAGACCGCAGGCAGATTGCCGCTCCCAGCCTCGGCGGTGAAGTCGGCAGTACCGTGCTGGATATTCGCTCGCTTCGCCGGATCGGTCATGATCGAGCTTGCATACTGCATCGGATCGCAGATCCCGCAATAATTCGGGCTCGGCTTGCCCTTGTTGAATCCCTCGCCGAAGTACCCCCAGGTGACGTGGTTAGCCGACAGTTCGTCGCCGATTGTCGGCCAGTTGTGCTGTGGTGGCACCGTGAACGTCGATGTGTTCAGTGACCCGTCTGCGTTGTAGCCAGGGTTGTAGTTGTTGAGCAAGTAGTAGTGCCCCGGCGCACAGTCACCGTTGCGGAACGTTTTGTAGGGGAGTTTGTCCAGGTAGTCGAACACACCCTTCACTCCAGCCGCGGAATGATCTGAGCAGTTCGAATAGCTCCCGCCATTGCTCGTCCCGCTCTGGCCATAGCCGTCCTGGGTGTAGAAGTTGTTCGTTCCAGGCTGCGGATTGGGGTTCTCGATCTGCCCCGCCGGCGGCGGCACCGCCTTCCCGCTCGCGTCCTGGTAGTAGGCGGCATAACCGGTGCCGAGCGCGACGTGGTTCGCGCCGGTTCCGCCCATCACCGCTTGGTGATAGTTGTCGGACATGGCGTAGTGGTGGGCAAGGAAGTTGAGCACCGGCACGTCCCCCCGCGCCACGTTATAGAAGCCCATGTCGAGCGCACCCTGATTCGTGGTGAAAGGAGATGGGGGCGGACTGCCATTGTTGTCCCCAGCGGTCTGATGGACCCATGTCCAAAGGTCCTGATGGTTCTTGGAGACCTCCTGGTACATCTGGTAGAAGCGATGCAGCGGATCGCCGACGTAGGCCCCGTTGAATTCACACCTCCCGTACTTCGAATACGCTGAATGTGAGTCGAAGTAGGGCACGAACTTCGTGATCTGATAGGGCGCGTTGGCAAGATCCGCCGGGAAGCGCGTGTCGGGAGCGTTCTGGGCCTGCCCATCACATGCCTGACCGACGTAGGTGGTGTTGGGCTGTGGCAGCGTCCGGTAGACCCCGACATCCTTCGGGTCGACCTGATACGTCTTGGTGTCGCTAGCCTCGCGCTGGAGCGCCTTGCCGACGCCGGGCCCCGGCGCACCTGAGGCAGTCACGATGCCTTCGGAGAGAAGGTTGCGAACTTGCTGGCCGGCGGGTGGCTGGTAGGTGCCGAACACGTTGTCGAACGAGTGGTTTTCGCCAACTATCACCACCACGTGCTTGATCGGCGAAGCCGTGGGCTGCCCCACCGTGGGCGAGCCTGACTGTGCGGACGACGTGGCGGCAGCTCCCACCGCCAGTGACAGGGCAGCGGCCGTGGCCAACGGTATGGCACGACCGCGACGTGCTCCATGACGAGTCATCGCCTCTCCTATCCATCTCGGCTGACTATAGGTACGGGCAGCTGTGTCGCCTCGGCGGTCGAGCTCGCCCGGCGACGAGAGCCACAAGGGCCTGCAATACAACGGTAGGTTACCGCGGCGAAGCTAGTGTTGCCAACCCGTGAATCCCACCGGCGGTGTCATTTCGTTAACATCGGCCCAACGCCGGGCACCTCCCAATCGAGCGCCACTTGCTATCGAAAGCCCCCGCCACCACCGTGGCCCGCCTCGGGATCGTCGTGCACCCGACTCGCTCTGTCAAGAGGCCAATCGAGGCGATCCACGAGTGGGCGCAGCGGCACGGCGCCCAGATCGTCCAGGTGCAGGCGCCCTGCGAGCAACTGCCAGTCGCGACCCTCGGCCGCGCGTCCGACTGCGATCTGATTGTCGCGATCGGCGGCGACGGCACGACGCTGGCCGCGATCCGCGCCGGAGCGGCGGCGGACCGACCGGTGCTCGGAGTGGCGTGCGGGAGCCTGGGCGTCCTGACGACGGTCGATCCCGACGGCATAGCCGGCGCGATCGACCGTTTCGGCGCAGGCGAGTGGACTCCGCGCCGCCTGCCCGGACTCGTGATCACTCGAGCCGAAGGACCAGACCTCGTCGCCTTCAACGATCTGGTCGTCATCCGCTCGGGCGCTGGTCAACTACGCCTCACCGCGTACCTGGATGGAGAGCTGTTCGCACGCATCGCCGGAGACGGGGCGATCGTCAGCACGCCGCTCGGATCGACCGCGTATTCACTGTCTGCCGGAGGGCCTCTGCTCACAAACGGGATCGAGGCGTTCTTGCTCACGCCGCTGCCGGCCCAGGGCGGCTGTTTCCCCCCGCTCCTGGCCGGGACACAATCGGAGCTGCGGCTGATGACCGAGGTGGCCTACAGCGGCTGGAGACTCGAAATCGATGGTCAAGTAGCCGACGCCGTGGCGAGTGGGGGCTCGGACTCCATAACGGTCACGATGCGCAGCGGAGCGGCAGTGCTGGTCGAGCTCGATGGGCAGGAGCGCCTGCTCGAGGGACTGCGGCGGCGGCGGCTGATCGTTGACAGCCCCAGGATCGCCGCCCACGATGCCTCCGGATCGATCAGACCCGCGGTTCGCTAGCCGCCCGCCGCCCGTCCGCAGCGAGGAAGACCCACACCCACCGAGGAAGACCCACACTTACCGGTCGCCGGCGTGACGGGTCCGCGTCGACCGGTGGCAGGCCGATCGTGCGGCGCTCAGCGAGTGGACTGCGACGGAACCCTTGCGGTCCGGGGGGCGATTCTGCTAGGGATAGCACCCGGGGCCTCATCCCCTCGGCACACGCTAGGGCCGGCGGGACGGGGCCTGCCGGTGTCCTACTCAAAGCACGGCACTCGAGGTCCACATGTTCAAGTCAATCGTTTGGGCAACAGACGGCGGGCAGCACGCCGACGAGGCGTTCCCGCTGGTCAAGCAGCTCGCGCAGGACGGCAACGCAGAGGTCACCATCGTTCACGTAATCGAGCGGATCGAGGGAGCCGGCGCCGTCGGGCCCGCGCGGCGCGTTGATGAGGATGAGGTCCAGGCAGACCTCGAACGGCGCGCGAGCGACCTGTCGAGCGCCGGAGTTACAGCCTCAGTAGAGATCAGAGGAGATGTCGGAGCTCGGCCCGCGCACGAGACCGCCGACGTGGCGCGCAAGCAGAACGCCGATCTGATCGTCGCCGGGACCCACGGCCGGTCTGGGCTCGCCGGGCTTCTGCTGGGAAGCGAGACTCAACGCCTCCTCCACATTGCACCGTGCCCGGTGCTGATCGTGCCGAGCGGCGAGATGAGACGCGGCTAGCGGCGCGAGGCTATCGCTAGGAAACCCCGACCCGCTCGATCGGGCAGCTCATGCACCGTGGCCCGCCGTGGCCGCGTGCCAGCTCGGATCCCGGAACCGTCAGCACCTCGACTCCGGCGGCCTCCAGACAGGAGTTCGTCGCTGTGTTGTGCTCAAACGCGACCACCACGCCGGGCGCCAAAGCAAGCGTGTTGTTGCCCATTTCCCACTGCTCTCGTCGGGAGACGCTGTCGCTCGGTCCGGCCGTGAGCAGCCGAAGCCGAGGTAGATCAAGCGCTCGCGAGATCGCGCCGAACAGGTCGTCCTCGCGGGTGACTCGCAGCGCGCCTCGGCCCTCAACAATGCTGTGTCCAACCAAGCTGTCTCTCAGAGCCCCGGCGATCACGAACGCGTCGGTGTCGACCATCGACATGATGGTGTCGAGGTGCATCGTCGACCGCTTGACCGGAAGGGCGACGGCGATCACGCGAGTGGCGGGCCGTGCGCTCAGGAGCCGCCGCGCGTAGCGCTCGATCGCGGCGGGGCGAGTGCGCTCGCCGAACCCGACCAGCACACATCCGTGGCCGATCACGAGGATGTCTCCGCCCTCGAGGCTCTCGCCGCCCGCCGGATCTCCGCCCCAGCGGTGATACTCGGAGCCGGCGAATTCCGGATGGTGCGCGTAAATGGCGTTGATGTGGATCGACTCGCGACGCCGAGACGGCTTGGCCATTCGATGCACCGAAACACCTCCGTAGGCCCAGGCGGACGTGTCCCGCGTGTAGACGTGATTGGGCAGCGGCGTCACCACGAAGGTCTCGCCCGCACCGAGATTTGCCGCCTGCAGACCGGAACGGCTGCCCAGCGGCAGCTCCCGGAGCGTGATCCCGCGCACGAGCCACTCGGCGAGATCGGGCGCGGGTAGCGCCGAGAGCCACGCGGCGAGCGGCGGTCTCAGCTCGGGCTCAACCCGCTCGGTTTGAAGCGTGTCACGGATCACCGAGTCTCGCACCTCGGCGATCGCCAGCGTCTGCGTCAGGAGCTCGTGGAGGTACAGGATCTCGACGCCGCGGGAGCGCATTGCCGCGACGAACGCATCGTGCTCGCGGCGCGCACGGTTCACCCAAACCACGTCGTCGAACAGCAGCTCGCGCTTGTTCTTCGGCGTGACCCGGCGAAGCTCGCCTCCCGGGCGGTGGACGATCACCCGCCGCAGCGCCCCCACTTCGGAGCCCACAAAGCGCGGGCGAGAGGCGTCCGCACCCGGAGCCGGCGAGGGCGAGGTCGGGATTAGGCAGCGCGGCGCGTCGGGCACCGAGATCCCCTCCATCGCAGGTCGCTACCCGCTGGAAGCGCAGCGCGAGCCCCTGAGAGGACTCGACGCGAGCCGGGCCCCCGCCCGGTTAGCCTCACGATCGTGACGTCGCGAGGGTCTGCGGCTCGGTCATCCCAAGCGGGTGGTGGCATGCTGCGCGGCGGCCTGGGAGCAGCTCGCGCAGCTCAGGCTCGTCGACTCGGCACACCTCGTCAGCCCGCGGGCAGCGCGGGTGGAAGCTGCATCCCGACGGCGCCCTCACCGCGCTCGGCACGTCGCCACGCAGGACGGACTCGTCATCCTGGCGCGAAGCGGGGTCCGGGATCGGCACGGCCGCAAGCAGCCCCGCCGTGTAGTGGTGCATCGGGCCCGCGAACAGTGAGTCGGCATCGCCCTGCTCGATGATCCGGCCGAGATACATGACCGCGACGCGTTGGGCGATGTGCCTGACCACGCCAAGGTCGTGGGCGATGAACACGAGCGTCAACTCGAGGTCAGCCTGCAGATCGCATAGCAAGTTGAGGATCTGCGCCTGCACGGAGACGTCAAGAGCGGAAACCGGCTCGTCACAGACGACCAGCTTCGGTCCGGTGACGAGCGCACGAGCCAGGCCGATCCGCTGCCGCTGGCCGCCCGAGAACTCGTGCGGATAGCGGCTGGCATGAGTGCTCTCCAGCCCGACACGCTCCAGCATCTCGGCCACGCGACGGGTGCGCTCGGCCCCGGTGCACATGTGGTGGATGTCGAGCGGAGCGCCGACGATGTCGCCCACGCGGCGGCGCGGGTTCAGCGAGGCGAATGGATCCTGGAAGACCATCACCAGCTCGCGCCTGATCCGGCGCAGCTCGCGACGATCCAGGGAGGTGAGCTCGCGGCCGTCGAAGCGGATCGTCCCCGCGTCCACTTGATGCAGCCCCACGATGCATCGCGCGAGCGTTGATTTGCCGCAGCCCGACTCCCCTACCAGCCCGAGGGTCGCCCCGGCCTCCACAGCGAACGACACGCCCTCGACGGCGTGCAGCTCCCGACCGCCACGGAGCTTGAATGCCTTTGAGACCTCGGAGCACTCAAGCAGCGCCACCGAGCGGCTCCTTTATGGCGGTGGAGTCGGCGGCGGGCTCGCTCGAGCGCCAGCACGCATCAAGATGACCGGTGGTCCGGCCGCGCTGCTCGAGCAGCGGCAACTGCGCGCAGACCGGCGCTGCCTGTGGGCAGCGGGGGGCAAACGCGCAGCCATCGTCGTCGAGCGCCATCGATGGCGGCTGCCCCCCGATCGCTCGAAGCCTGAGCTGCCGCGGCCGGTCGACGCGCGCGACCGAGGACAGGAGCGCTCGCGTATACGGGTGCCGTGGCGCCGAGAACAGGTCGGGTGCGCTCGCCTGCTCGACGATCCGGCCGGCGTACATAACCGCCACCCGATCGGCGACCTGCGCGACGACGCCGAGGTCGTGCGTGATCAGAATCACCGCCGTGCGGTGCTCGGCGCGGAGCCGGCGGATCAGCCGCAGGATCTGCGCCTGGATCGTGACGTCGAGCGCGGTCGTCGGCTCATCGGCGATTAGCACCGCCGGGCGGCAGGCGAGCGCCATCGCGATCATCACACGCTGACGCATGCCGCCCGAGAACTCGTGCGGAAAGTCCTCTATGCGGCTGTGCGGATCCGCGATCCCGACCTCGCCGAGCAGCTCGACCGCGCGATCGCGGGCCGCCGCCCGGGAGATCGGCTCGTGCGCGCGCAGTACCTCGGATATCAGCGATCCGACCCGGTGGACCGGGGTCAGCGAGGTCATCGGATCCTGGAAGATCATCGCGATCCGGGCGCCGCGGATCTCACGGAGTTGGGCATCTGAGCACTCGAGCAGGTTGCGGCCCTCGAAGCTCACGGCACCGTCGAGCATCGCGTTGTGGGCGCGGTTCAGGGCGGTCAGAGCCATCGCGACGGTCGACTTGCCGCATCCTGACTCACCAACCAATCCCAGGATCTCACCCGGCGCAAGGTCGAGATCGACGCCACGGACCGCCCGCACCAGCTCGTCTTCGGTCCGGAAGCTAACTCGCAGGTCGCGCACGCTGAGGACGGGAGGGTTCACGACGGAGCTACTCAACGACGATCCTTGGGTCGAGACGGGTGAGCACGATGTCGCCGAGCGCGTTGACGATCACAATCAGGAAGCCGGCGTACAGCGTCAAAGCCATCAGCGGGGGCAGGTCGAGGTGCGCGACCGACTGCTGAGCGTAGTTGCCGACGCCGTTGATTCCAAACACCGACTCGACCAGAATTACCGTGCCGCCGACCGTGGCGCCGAAGTCGAGCGCGAACAGCGAGCTCAGCGGGATCAACGCGGTCCGAAGCGTGTGACGGAGCAGCACCCGCTTGCGCGAGAGCCCCATCGCCCGGGCAGTCCGCACGTAGTCGGCGGACTGGACCTCGAGCAGGGAGCTTCGGACGACCCGCGAGTAGAACCCCATCGACACGACCGACAGGCAGATCCAAGGCAGCACGAGGTGAGTAGCCCACTGCAGCGGATCGGCGGTCAGCGGGACGTAGCCTCCGGCCGGGATCCAGCTGAACAGGAAGAAGCCGTGCCAAACGAACGTCAGTAGGTAGAGCAGCACGGCAGACAGCCAGAAGATGGGCGTGGAGATCCCCGCCATCGCCAGCACTGTCAAGATCCGGTCGACCGATCTCCCCTGATTGAGCGCCGACAGGACGCCGAACAGGACACCGAACCCAAGCCAGATCGCGGCCGCCCCGACGGCGAGCGACAGCGTCTTTGGGATGGCCCGGGCGATCGTGGGAAGGACCTGAGTCTGGTCCTGATAGCTCTTCAGGTCGTGGCTGAATAGCAGCCGGTTGATCATGTCCGCGTACTGGACCCAGAACGGCTTGTCGAAGCCCCAGTCGTGCCGGATCGCGGCGATCAGCTGCGGCGTGGGGTGGCGGCCCGCGAGCCGGAGCGCGGGATCCCCGCCGGGGATCACGGTGAAGATCACGAACACCATGATCGACAGCAGGAACAGCACCAGCACGAGCCCCCAGAGCCTGCGGAGCCAGAAGCGCCACGAGCTCATTTGGCACCCCCGCGGCCGATGCCGTGCGGATCAATCGCGTCGCGGAGCCCGTCCCCGAACAGGTTCAGCGAGATCGCCGTCAGCATGATTGCGATGCCGGGGGCGATCGTCTGCCATGGAGCCGTGACGATCTGCTGATAGCCCTCCTCGATGATGTTTCCCCACGAAGGTGTCAGCACCGAGACGCCGACGCCGAGGAACGAAAGTGCTGCCTCAATCAAGATGTTGTTGGCGATGATGAGCGTGAACAGCACGAGCGTTGTCGCGAACACGTTCGGCAGGATCTCGCTGAGCATCACCCGCACCGGTCCGGCGCCGTGGGCGATTGCTGCCTCGACGAACTCGCGCTTGCGCAACGCGAGCACTTCCGCGCGGATCGGCCTGGCGATATAGGGGATGAATACGACCGCGATCACGAAGATCGGGATCAGCAACGACGACGAGGAGATGTGGAAAGGCCCGATGTCGAGCCCTCCGATCGCCAGCGCGGCCGACAGGGCCACCGCGAGCAAGTAGACCGGGAAGGACCAGATCAGATCGAGCAGCCGCGAGGTCGCGCGATCGAGCACCCCGCCGAAGTAACCCGCGGGCACCGCCAGCAATACCGCGATCAGCGTGCAAAGCAGCGCCGACGCGATCCCCACCAGCAGCGATGTCCGGCCCCCGTACAGGATCCGCACGAACAGATCGCGCCCGTTCGCGTCGGCGCCAAGCAGGTACCGGCCGCGGAGGCCCGGCCCGACTGGAGTTCCGTCGTTGGCGATGACCGGGATCCGATGCGGACCGGAGCCGATGTATCCATTGATGTTCTGGACGTTCGGGCCTAGGTGCGAGACGAAGTGCACCCACAGCGGCGCCCCGGGATAGCAGGCGAACAGGATCAGCACGAACACACCGCCGGCGACCATCGCGCCCCGGTTTCGCCGCAACCGCCGCCACGCCGCTCGCCAGGTGCCCTGAGCGACGACGGCAGCCCGCGGCGCCGCTCCAGGTGGCTCGACAGCTATGAGCTCAGGTGACTGAATCCCCACGTCGTGCGCGCATTGATGCCCGGATCACTTTGTGAGCCACATCGACGGGAACAGCTCGTAGTAGGTGCCGTTGAACACCAGCCCATGCAGGCGCGTGGAGACGAACTTGGGGAACTGGCGGTTCATGAACACCACGGTCGGTGCGTACTGGCCAATGATCTCGGCGTCGAGCTTCGCCCAGGCGGCCGCGCGCTGCGGACCGATTGGCAGCGCGCGCGCCGCGTCGATGGCGCGGTCGATGGCGGGGACGTTCAGGTTGGCTTCGTTGTTGTTGCCGACGTTCGAGATCTTCTCGCCGTTGAACTGCAGGTCGATGAAGTCCTGCGCCTCGGGGAAGTCCTGATTCCAGTCGTTATATGAGATCTGCGGATCGGTGGCTTCCGAGGCGACGGTTTCGTAGTAGACGCTCTCGGAGAGCGTCTTGACCGTCGCCCTGTAGCCGAGCGAATTGAGGACCGAGGCCATGTACTGCGCGGCCTCTGGTTGGGGGGTGGTGCCCGAGGCCCACACCTGGATTGCCATGCCGGCGGTGTGCGATTGAGCGACGAGCGCCTTGGCCTTCGCGAGGTCGTACGGATAGAAGTTGTGCTTGACGTACTCGGCTCCCAGCCCGGGCGGCGCGATGTTCTCGCTCGGAGTGCCCTGACCGCCGAAGATCTTCACCAGCGCGGAGCGGTCGGTCGCGTAGTTGATCGCCTGACGGACGAGTACGTTGTTCAACGGCGGCTTGCGCATGTTGAGCGTGAAGAACGTGATGTTGTTGCGCGTGAACTTGTAGACCTGGCTCGGGTAGCGCGCCTTCAGCTCGGTGAGGCGGTCCGGCGCGACCTGCTCGAAATACCAGTCGAGCTGGCCGTTCGCCACCTCGTTGACCGCCTGATCAGGGGTCACCCCGATCGTTACCTGGATCTTGTCGAGGTGACCGTTCGGCACATCGGTCGACCACGAGTGGAAGCTAGGATTGCGGACGATCGTGATGTGGTCCTTAGGGACGTACTGACTGACCATGTACGGCCCGGTCGCGACTCGCCAGCGGGTGTCGGACGAGATGTCATGGTACGGAGTTCCCTTCGGGAGGGCGAACGCGAACGGCATCGCCATGTACTCCAGGAATGTGCCGTCGGGGGCGGTCAGGTGGAAGGTGATCGTGTGAGCCGCGTCGTCGGCGACGATCCCGCTGATGCCGCCCTTCATGTTGGTCGAGAACTGGTTCGCACCAGCGATCCCCTGGTAAAAGCCAACGCCCTGCGACGCGACTCGGAACAGCCGCTCGATCGAGAACTTGATGTCGGACGGCTCGACCTGGCGGCTTATGGGGGGCGAGAACATCACGCCGGTGCGCACGTGGAAGGTGTATGTGAGGCCGTGGTCGGAGACCGTCGGCATCGAGGTCGCGAGATCGGGGGCCAGCTGCGCGCCCTCGGCACCCGCGGCTTTCTTGAAGGTGAGCAGGCCGTTGTTGGTGGCCGCGAGGATCTCCCAGCCCTCGTTGGTATAGCTGAGCCCACTGTCCAGGTGGTCGGGGTTGTCGACCATCCCAGCCATCAGCACTCCGCCGTTGACCGGAGTCCCGCCCGGCGAGGTGGCCGTCGCGCTCGTCGATCCGCTCGACCCACATCCCGCGACCAACAGCGCCCAGGCCACGAGCAGGGTTGCTCCCCAGAAGGGACGGTGCGAGGTCTTCATCGCACACCTCCAGTCGGTCCGACGCGCCCTTCTTGGACGGCCTGCGCGACCGCGGGCATCGCCTCCTCGGCGAGCGCGAGCGTCGACGCGACGTCCTCGTCGGTATGGGCGCCGGAGATCAAGAACAGCCCCTCCTGCGGAGGCTGGAGCAGGACCTTGCGCTTCAGCATCTGCGCGAAGAACGTTGGGAACGGGCTCGAAGCTACGAGCCGCTGTGAGGAGCGGTAGTCGGTCGGCGCCGGTGCTCCGAACCACAGCTGGAACATCGATCCGACTCCCGCCCACGAGGCCTCTAGTCCGTTCGCGTGCGCGATCTCGACGAGGCCGTCGGCGAGCCTGCGCCCGCGCCAGAGCAGCTCGTCGTAGAAGCCCGGCTTTCCGGTCTCCCCGAGCGCGGCTACCACCGATGCGCAGGCGAGCGGGTTCGAGTTATACGTGCCACCATGCATGGTGCGGCCGTCCGCCGCCATTTCCATGATCTCCCGCCGGCCTCCGAACGCTGCGACCGGGAAGCCCGCTCCGAGCGTTTTCGCGAGCGTTGTGAGGTCGGGTTCTACCCCGAGCAGCTCCTGCGCCCCGCCGGGAGCGACTCGCATCCCAGTCAGAACCTCGTCGAAGATCAGCACCGCGCCGTGCTCGGTGGTCAGCTCACGCATACGCTCGAGATATCCGGGGGCTGGCATCAGACCACCGGCATTCCCCATGATCGGCTCGGTGATCACCGCCGCTATCTCTGATCCGCGTTCGGCGAAGATCCGCTCGAGCGCCGTAACGTCATTCCACGGCGCCACGATCAAAGTCTGCGCCAGCTGGGGCGGGATACCACTCGAGGACGGGGTAGTCGAGGGCCGTTCGAGCGGTCCCGCTTCCTCCAACGTTGGGTGGGCGGACCAATGGATACCGTCCGACCACCCGTGGTACTGGCCCTCGAAGCGCAGAACGGTGGTGCGCCCGGTGAACGCCCGGGCAAAGCGCAGGGCGTAGGACACGACCTCAGTTCCGGAGTTGCCGAATCGGAGAAGCTCGATTGACGGAATCCGCGCCGCGACGGCCGCAGCGGCTTGCGCCTCCAGGTCGTGGCACAGCGCGAACATCGAGCCACGCTCCGAGATCGTCTGGGTCACAGCGTCGATCACGGCCCGGGGGCGATGTCCGAGGATCAGCGGACCCTGGCCCATCTGGTAGTCGATGTACTCGTTACCGTCGACATCGACGACACGGGAGCCGGTGGCCTTCTCGACGAACAGCGGATGCGGCTTCCACCCGGCGCGCGCCGACCGCGTTCCCGACCCGACCCCTCCCGCGAGGTGGCGTTCAGCGAGCTCGAATAGTTTGCGGGACTGCTCGGTCGGGCGCTCTGTAGTCACGGAATTTGCGTTCATCATCGATCCTCCGGATGCAGGGTGCTGTCGGGTCACCGGGCTCTGCGCTGAGTGATCGGGCATCTACGCAGGCACTTCGTCGGTTTGCAGTGGACTTGCCAGTCCCCATCGTGCGCAGGCGCGCGCCCCAGCGACGGCGCCTGCCCTGAGCGCGTCGCCGACCTCGCGCTCCTCGAGTGTCGCGGCGATGAACGCCGCAATGAAGGCGTCGCCCGCCCCAAGCGTGTCGATCACTTCCGGCACGGGCTCGGCGTCGGCCCGCCAGCGCTGTCCGGAGCGCGCAGCGATGCTCCCTTCAGGCCCCAATGTCACGACCGCCAACCTGGCCCCCGCTCGGAGCGCATCATCGAGCAACTCCTCGCCGGAGCGACCCCGTGATGCGGAGCTCGACAAGAACACCACGTCGAGCGCCGGAGCCAGCTCATGCAGGACATCGACGCCGCCATCGAGCCCCAGATCGCAGGAGCACCGGGTGCCGCGGGCACGCAGAGCGGGAGCCCAGCGCGCGAGGTCTGGCTGCCTCGAGAAGTGTGCCCAGCGGCAGCGCGACACCTGCTCGCCCGAGACGTCGTCAAGGCGATATGTGCTCGCCACACCATCGTCCTCTGAGACGAACCGGCGCTCCCCGGAAGGGTCACGCGCCACGACGGTCCTCCCGGTGGGGCCGGGCACTCGCACCATCCGCGAGACGTCGACGCCGGCGGCAACCGCGGCTTCGAGAATCAGCTCGCCGTGATGGTCGTCGCCGATCGCGCCGAAGTAGCCCACGTTATAACCCCTGCGGGCAAGCTCGACAGCGACGTTGAATGCGTTGCCGCCCGCGAGCTCCCGGTCGCACAGCTCGCCCGCACCGTCGATCCACACGTCGACGCAGTTGTCGCCAACACACGCGACGTCCAGGCGACCGGATGGCGTTACGGCCACCGAGCCCCGCCCTGGGCGAGTAACTGGTGCCCCATGTACACACGCTCGTCGAGATCCAGGATGCCGCGCAGCAAGGCGCTGTGCACCACCAGCCACTGGAGCGCGACCTTCAGCACAAACGGGGACAACAGCGGATGAACGTCGTCGTAGTCGGCGGCGTCATAGACCACCACCGCGGCTCCCTGGCTTCGAGCAAAGTCGATCGAACGCTGCGTCATCGCTCTCGACTCGTCGCTCCCGAGTAGGAACACCATGTCGGCCCGCTGGCGCTCGAGCATCTCGAAGGGCCCGTGGCGAAGCTCGGCGCTCTCGATCACCGAACCATGCGTGCGGATGTTCTCCATGAACACGGTCAGCGCGAACTTGTAGGCGAGCCCGTACAGCGGGCCCGCACCGATGCAGTACAGAACCTGAGAGCTCAGCAGCCTGCGGGCGACCTCGAGCCCGTTATCCCGTTCTGATTCGAACGCGCGCTCGATCGCGGCCGGCAACGCGTCGAAGCCCGCCAGGACCTCGGCCGCGGCTTCGTTGCCCGACAGACGCGCGTGCTCGAGTGCGAACAGGGAGACTGCGGCCATCGGCATCGCGTAGAGCGCGGTCGAGCCATAGGCGATCGCGCGCTCGGCCTCGGTGGCGATCGTCGAGTCGGCGCGATTCGTCAGCCCGACCGTACTCGCGCCGGAGTCGCGGGCGTGCCGGAGCGCGGCGACGGTGTCCTCGGTCTCTCCCGAGTAGGACGCCGCGAACACGAGCGCCCGCGGACCCAGCCGCACCGGGTTGCGCCAGATCAGCTCATAGCTCAGCACTGCGTCAGACCCGAGGGTCGTAAACCGATCCGATAGGTACTTGCCGGAGTACATCGCCGACCAGGAGCCACCACTCCCCGTGTAGTAGACAGTCTCGACTCCGCGTTCAATCGCCTGTGTCGCGAGCGCCAGCGCCGCCGGGCGGTGCGCGGACAGAAACTTCCGTAGGTCGCCGGCCAGCCTTGGTCCGGTGAACAGCTCTGACTGCATGGCCTGCTCGACCAGGGCGTCGTGGTTCGCCGCGGGCGTCGCTGGGTGCCCGGGTGAGCCCGATCCTCTGAGAGCGGTATCAGTCAGGGTCTGAGAACGCTATCAGAGGGCGCATGAGCCTTGCGTGGCGGCAGACTCGGCGCGGGTTTATGGTTCTGCTACCGTGCGATTCCCGATGCTCCCGAGAGCGCTATCACGGGTGTCATGGACGGCGATGTAGTCGCGCTCACGCGGGAACTGGTCTGCACCGATTCGACCAATCCGGAGCTCGTCCCGGGCGGCGCCGGGGAGGCCGCCGTAGCCGAGATCATCGCCGGTCGGCTGGAAGCGGCCGGGCTCGAGGTCGAGATCTCGCCGATCGTGCCGGGACGACCCAACGTCGTCGGAAGGCTCCGAGGCTCTGGCGGCGGCCGCACGCTGATGCTGTGCGGGCACATTGACGTGGTCGGCGCGGGGCCGGAGGGCTTCGCCGCCGATGTGCGCGACGGGCGCCTCTACGGTCGCGGGGCGGTCGATATGAAGGGAGGGCTCGCCGCCGCAGTCGTGGCGGCCGAGCGGCTCGCCGCCGGCCCTTCGCGGCTCGCCGGGGATGTGCTGGTGGCGGCGGTCATCGACGAGGAGTGGCTGAGCGCCGGAGCGGAGGCGCTCGTCAAGGGCTACACGGCGGACGCCGCGATCCTCGCCGAGCAATCCGATCTCGACGTCGTCGTCGAGCATGGCGGGTTCGCGTGGTTCGAGATCGAGAGCCACGGGATCGAGGCGGCGGGGATCGAGCCAGATCAAGGCGTCGACGCGATCGCGCTGCTCGTTCCAGTCCTGCGCGGCCTGGTCGAGCTCGACCGTGAGCTCGCGGCGGCCCCGCGCCCGCCGTACGGGCGCCCCTCAATTCATCCGTCGACGATCTCCGGTGGCACCCAGTTCCCCGCATATCCGGCATCGTGCCTGCTGGGCGTGGAGCGCTGCACCATTGCCGGAGAGACTGTTGCCGGCGCGCGGGCCGAGATCGAGGAGCTGCTCGATCGCGCGACGGCGGCCGACTCCCGCTTTCAGGCCGACCTCCGGATGATCGTCGGCCGCGAGCCGGTCAAGCTTGACGCGTCCGGGCCACTCGCGCGCGCCCTCGATCGTGCGATCGAGTCGCGGCTCGGCCGCCCGCCCCGGCACGTGGGCGACATGGGTTGGTCTGACTCGGGGATCCTCGCCGATGCCGGGATCCCCTGCGCGATTTTCGGCCCGAGCGGGGCGGGCAACCACACAGCTGGAGAGTACGTCGACGTCGACTCGTTGACCGCCTGCGCGGACATCATCGAGACCTCGGCGCGCGAGTTCTGCTCGGAGCCCGTCGTGTGAGCGTCACCGGCCCGCTGAGCGAGATTCTCCCTCGCAGCTCTGGCCACGACGGCCAGGGGCGCCTTACGATCGCCGGCTGTGCGCTCGCCGACGTCGCGCGAGTCGCGGGGACGCCAGCGCTGGTGCTCGACGAGGTCGAGTTGCGCGCGACCGCGCGGGAGTACAGGACCGCATTCGCCTCGCGGTGGCCCGATAGCTCCGTGTACTTCGCGTCCAAGGCCCTTTCCTGCTCCGGCGTGATCCGAGTGTTCGCCGAGGAGGGCCTCGGCTGTGACGTGGCCTCAGCTGGAGAGCTCGCTGTCGCGCTCGCCGGCGGCATGCCGGCGGAGCGAATCCTGCTGCACGGAAACGCTAAACGTGACCTCGACCTCACCGCCGCCCTCGAGGCAGGTGTAGGACTGATCGTGGTCGACTCGCTCGATGAGCTTGATCGGCTCGACCGGCTGGCAGCGCGCCCCCAGCGTCTGTTGCTTCGCGCCAATCCCGCGGTGGCCACCTCGACCCACGAAGCGATGGCCACCGGCCACGCGGCGTCGAAGTTCGGCCTTCCGCCTATGCAGCTGCGCGAGGCGGCAGCGCGGATCGCCGCGTCGGAGTTCCTGGAGCTCGAGGGAATTCATGCCCACGTCGGCTCGCAGATCGTCGAACTCGAGCCGTTCGAGCGCTGCGTCGAGGCACTAGCCGGGCTGGTCGATCTCGGAGAGCTGCGGACCGTCGATCTCGGCGGCGGCCTCGGAGTTCGCTACCTGCCCGACGAGCCTCCCGTACCAAGCGTCGATGAGTATGCAGACCGCCTGATGTCCGCTGCCCGCCGGCTGTTGCCGACCGGGTGCCGGATCATTGTTGAACCGGGACGATCGCTGGTCGCGCGCGCCATGGTGACCGTCTACAGGGTGGTGTCCGTGAAGCGAGCTGGGAGGACGTTCGTCGCCGTCGACGGCGGGATGGGAGACAACCTGGAGCCGATGATGTACGGAACCCCGTTTGCTCCCTTCGTCCTCGATGCTGATCGCCCGCCCGAGCCCTGCGACGTGGTGGGACCGCATTGCGAGACCGGCGACCGGCTAGTCGAGCACGCGCCGCTTGCCGCGCCCGCGGTGGGCGACGCGATCGTCGTGCCGATGACCGGCGCCTACTGCTACGCGCTTTCAAACAACTACAACGGCGCGTGCCGGCCGCCGATCGTCTTCTGCCGGGACGGCAAGGCGCGGGTGATCCAGCGTCGCGAGCGGATCGAGGACCTGCTGGCGCGCGACTGCCAAATGGAGCTGGAGTTGTAGTCATGGCGGTGACGATTCGCGACGTCGGCGCGAAGGCGGGCGTCTCGCAGGCGACCGCGGCTCGCGCGCTTGCCGGCTACGGCCACGTCAGCGCCGCGGTCCGCGACAGGGTGCAGCTCGCCGCGCGCGAACTCGGCTACGTACCGAACTCAGTCGCCAGGGCGCTCGCGTCGGGAATGACGCACGCGGTCGGACTGATCGTCGGGGACATCGAGAATCCGTTCTTCTCGGCTGTCGCTCGCGGGATGAGCAACGTGCTCGAGGAGAGCGGCCGCACAGTGCTGCTGGCGAACTCCGACGAGGACGTCGACCGGGAGCGGATCGCGATCGAGGCACTGCGCGCACGGCAGGTTGATTCGCTGGTCGTCGTACCGAGCTCCGCGGCTGCCTCGCCGCACTTGCGCGCCGCGGCCGCCGACGCGCCACTCGTGCTGCTCGACCGGACGATCCGCGGATTCGCCGTTGACAGCGTCACGGTCGACAACCGGGGTGGCGCGCGCCGTGCCGTCGAGCATCTCGTCGGCCACGGACATCGACGCATAGCCCTCGTTTCCGACGAGCCGAGCATCTCCACCTCGGCGGAGCGGCTGGCAGGCTATCGAGTGGCGCTAGAGGCGGCGGGCATCGCTGCCGACGAGCATCTGATCTCACTCGGCGGGTCGACTCCAGAGGAGGGCTACCGCGCGGCCAGGCGGGTGCTCGAGGCACCCGAACGCCCGACGGCGCTGTTCACAGCAAACAACTTCATGACGCTTGGAGCGATGCGCGCGCTCCACGACCTTGGCCTCAGAGTGCCTCGCGACGTGTCACTTGTCGGCTTCGACGACCTGGAGTGGACGACGCTGGTGGATCCGCCCGTGACCGTTGTCTCCCAGCCCGCGACCGAGCTTGGCGAGGCAGCAGCGCGCCTCGTGCTTGGGCGGCTCCAGGGAGTCGATGGACGTCCACGCCGGATCCGGCTCGACACGAAGCTGATCATTCGGGCGTCGTGCGCGAGCGTCGGGTGACACGAGCACCGGGCACCACCGACGGCTGTGCGGAGCTGCTCGCGTTGCTTGTGGCCTGCGACTCGACGAACCCCTCGCTCGTGCCCGGGGGAGCCGGTGAGAGCGCCGTCGCGGCGCTGGTCGCCCAGCGCCTCGAGGCGGCGGGGCTTGCGGTCGAGATGTGGGACGCGTCGTCGGGGCGCCAGAGCGTGCTGGGCGTCCTCAAGGGCACCGGGCGCGGCCGGTCCCTCCTGCTCTGCAGCCACCTCGATGTGGTCGGAGCTGACCGCGAGCTGTTCAAGCCCGTGGTCAGGAGCGGCCGAATGTATGGGCGCGGTACGAGCGATATGAAGGGCGGTCTCGCAGCTTCGATCCTGGCGGCGTGCGAGCTGGCGCGCGATCGGCAAGGGCTCGCGGGCGATCTGCTGGTCGCGGGCGTGATTGATGAAGAGTGGCTCAGTGCCGGGGCGGTCGACCTGATCGCCCGCCTGGCCGCTGCAGATGTTGAGGTGGACGGAGCGATCCTGCCGGAGGCGACTGGGCTCTCGCTGGTGGTCGAGCACGGAGGCTTCGCGTGGTGGAAGGTGGTGAGCATCGGCGTCGAGGCGGCGGGCGACGACTATGAGCGGGGCGTCGACGCGATCGCGCTGATGGGCGGAGCTCTGAGCGGCCTGCTCGAGCTGGACGCGGAGCTGGCGGGCCGTCCTGCGAAGCCCTACGGTCGGCCGTGCATCCACGCCTCGACTATCGCTGGTGGAACCCAGCTGTCCGCGTATCCGGGCAGGTGCGAGGTCGGGATCGAGCGCTGTCTGATCCCCGGCGAGACTGTCGCGCAGGCGCGGGCCGAGCTCGAGGAGGTGCTGGCACGTGCGGCGGCTCGTGAGCCACGCCTGAACGCACAGCTTCAGCAGATCGTCGGGCGCGAGGCGATGGCACTCGAGCGCTCTGAGCCGGTCGTCACCGAGCTGGCATCAGTTGCCGCCCGACTCCTCGGCGCGCCGCGGGAGGTTCGCGGCGACATGGGCTGGATGGACTCGGGGATCCTCGTGGAGGCTGGGATCCCTTGTGTCGCGTTCGGACCGACCGG
>JALYZY010000175.1 GCA_030948665.1 Actinomycetota bacterium
GGACGGGATGATCCGGAGCCGCTCACGCCATGGGAGCTCGGGCACGACGTCCGGCTGCAGCGCGAGCGGCGGCACGTAGCGCTCGGCGGCGCCCGGGTTCTCCAGCAGGTCCTCGAGCCTCTCCCCCGGGAGGTCCGCATACCAGCCGAACGCCTCACTGAGATTCGCCTGCGGGTCGCAGTCGACGATCAGCACCCGCCGGCCCGCCTCGGCGAGCATCGCAGCGAGATTCGCCGTCGAGGTCGTCTTCGTCACTCCGCCCTTGTGGTTGGCGAGCACAATCACGAACGCACCCGACCCGTCTTTACCGACAGCTTTACGTCCGTCTATCTGTACATCTATACGTCTGTCTACCCACGTGTCTTTACGCGCGTCTGGGCGGACCGGTGTGGTGATCGTCATACGGCCTCCTTTGGTCATGAGGGATCGACTAGGGAAAGAGCGGTGACTGCCCGGCGCTCACGCCGGAGGTGCGAGACGAACCCATGGCTCGCTCACCGACGACGATCTCCTCGAACCGGCGATCGCCGCGACGGCCACTGATCACGACGGTCCTGTCCTCTGCGGACCAGATGACTTCGCCGCGAATAAGCGGGTGGCCGTTGAATCTCCCAAAGCGATCCCACACAGGCGCCTCGAGCGCGTGGCAAAGTTCGTCGCGGCCGGTCCAGCGTGCGCCGTCCACGAGGGTCTCCCCCTCAAGACGAAGAAGCTGGATCACGTCCGTGCGACCGCTGCGTCCGGCCTGTCCTGAGAACGGCACGATGGCCGCGGTGGCGTCGCGCCGCTCTAACTCCTCCCACACGGTCGCGCGGCGGACCAGCTCCCAGCGGGCCGGTCGCAGCCTTGCCATGTGAACTTTCGACGCCACCCTCCCGCTCGGCGTGCAGCAGCACTCTCCGGAGCGTGCCTTACAGGTCAGGCATGGCCGCTCGAGCCAGCCACGGGCTACATGCAGTTGGGCGGCTGGCTCGTGATGACCGCGAGCTCCACGGCGTCCCCAACGCCAGACCTGGCACCTTGCGCCGGGCGCCGCGCCGCATGCCGGGCACCACTGCTCCAGCCACGTCAGACGATCACTCATCGCCGCCTCCCGGTGTCCGATGAGCGCCGACCGCACGGCGCGGAACGATGCTGCAACGGTGCTGCAAATTGAGCAGCCGCGGTGTCTATCCGGGGGTGTTGATGTCCTCTCCTGGGTAGGCCGCCATCTAACCGAACACCCTGCATTTGCGACGATTCCTGCCGTCTAGCGGGGAAACCGTCACTCAGCTTCAGACCGGGGACACTTACGTTACGAGTGAAGTGCTCTACCAGCTGAGCTACGTCGGCGGCTAGCGCGGACGAGTGTATCGGCGGACACAGCCCGCGCTCGGACGCGCGAGTGGCCCTTGACTGCCAGCGGCCGACACCTTTGGACAACCGTTCGAGCCCGCGAAACTCGGTTGAGTTCGACGTGTTCCAACTTCAGCCAAGTCTCCGGCGAGCCGATCCGGGGAGTGGGGAAACCAAGTCGTTGGGGCGAGTCCGGCGGTGATCCGCTGGTAGCGCTGATTCCCAAGCGCGAGCCCGTCAGCTAACCCCGCAGGCAAAGGCGATCAGTTCACCTCCGACAACGGCGAGGTCCTGCATGTGTGGATCGAGAAGCGGCGGGCATGACGATATTCCTGGTGGCGATCGGCGGGGTAAGAGCAGGAGGCTCTTAGTCGTGTGCCTGGCCATCGCGCTGATCGCCACGCTCGGTCCCGCCACCGCCCAGGCTGCCCTCCTCAGTGCCGCCGACGAGAACCTCGCGGCCTTCTCGGGAGGGCTTGTGCAGACGAACGGAACGCTGACGGCGGTGAGCGGCGGCTACGGCCGGGACGCGCAGTCGTTCTCCGCGACTTATTCCGGAACCGGCGGTGGCGCCGCCAGCGGCTCTTTCCAGGTCCGCTGGAAGCAGGGCCAGACCGTCTCCTACGGAGCGGCCTTCGAGCTACCCACGGGCTTTCATTCCGCGACGGCAGGATCACAGACACTGCTCCGTTGGGACAGCCGGCCCGAGGCAAGCGGCGCCGTCGAGCAGGAGGGCGTCGTTGTCGACTACAGCAACGACACGGCCTCATTGGTCGACACAACCGTCTCCGGGGTACTCGCCACCCAGCGCGTGATCGCCGGGCCTTTTCCGCTGCCGATCGGCAGCTGGTTCACGCTTCAGGTCCGACAGCTGCTGGGTTCGGGAGCGACCGCGTACACCGACGTGTACGAGAACGGTCAGCTGGTGGCGGCTTCTCGTGTCCCCACTTTCGCGGGCACGCGCATCAATCACGTTCGCTACGGGATCGTGCAGCTCGACGCTGGCGCCGACCAGGGGCCGGTGTCGATGAGTTTCGACCAGGCGACGGCCGCCAATTACACCGGCTACGTCAACCCGCTCGGCGGGGACTCGTACGTCAACGGCCGCACAGATATGGGCGTCGACTTCTGCCTTGATCCCGGCGAGCCGATCCGAGCGCTCGGAGACGGGATCGTCGTCGGCATCAGCCCCAACTGGTTCAGGAACCAGCCCTACCTGTGGTATCAGCTTGTGGATGGGCCGCATGCCGGCCGCTACGTGTATGTGGCGGAACAGGTCAGAGGCCTTCCCAAGATCGGCACGCAGCTCACCGCCGGGCAGCCGCTTGCCTACTACAAGAAGCGCGGCACCTGCATCGAGATGGGCTGGAGCGCGGTCGACGGCGCGACGCTCGCGCAGGCGACGACCGGGTATTTCGAGGGGCAGATCACGAAGGCAGGCGTCTCCTTCGCGCGGTTCCTGATCTCACTCGGTGTCCAGGGAACGTTCGAGCTGAAGCCGACCCCCCGCAGGCACAAGCACCGGCAGGTGCTGGCGCCCCGCCTCCGGCATTCCGTCACGGCTAGCCTCAGAGGTCATGTCTCACATCACCGTGTCGGGTCTGGCATACGCCCATCCGGGAGGTGACCTGCTGTTCTCCGAGGTGTCGTTCCGTGTTTCACCGGGGCGGCATATCGGCTTGCTGGGCTCCAATGGAGTCGGTAAGAGCACCCTCCTGAGAATCCTCACCGGAGAGCTCGCTCCCGCCGATGGCGAGGCCACGGTCGGTGGACGGCTCGGCTATATGCCTCAGGACGTGGGGCTTGACGACGACGCCCGGACGGTGCGGGAGCTGCTCTTGTCGCTTGCTCCCTTCGCGGTTGGGTCGGCTGGCCAGCGAGTTTTGGACTGCGAGGCGAAGCTTGCGGCGGGTGACGAATCGGCCGGCATGCGGCTCGGTTCCGCAATCGCCGACTGGTCGAGCCTCGGCGGGTACGAGCTCGAAGGGCATTGGGACTCCGCCTCCCGCCGAATCGTCCTTGCTCCGTTCGCGGAGATCGCAGACCGGCCGGTCGTCACCCTGTCGGGCGGCGAGCGAAAGCGGCTCGTGCTCGAGATCCTGTTCGAATCGGACCTCGACGTGCTGCTGCTCGACGAGCCCGACAACTTCCTCGATGTGCCGGCCAAGCTCGCACTGGAGCGCCGGATCCGCGGGACCAAGAAGACGGTGCTGATGATCTCCCACGATCGCGAGCTCCTGTCGGGCGCCGTCGGCTCGATCGTGACCCTCGAGGGCAACGGCGCGTGGATGCACGGTGCCTCCTATACCACCTATCTCCAAGCACGGGAGGACCGGCAGCGGCGCCTGGGCGATGCGCTCGAGCGCTGGAACGAGGAGGAACGCCGGCTCTACCGGCTGATGAAGACCTTCAAGGAGCGCGCGCGATATTCCAGCGACTGGGCCAAGAAGGCCAATGCCGCGGAGACGCGATGGCGCCGGTTCCGTGACGCGGGGCCTCCGCCCGCACCGGTTACGGACCATCGGATCGTGGTGCGCATCCGCGGCGGCGATTCGGCGCGGCGAGTGCTCGACTTTCGCTCGCTGGGGATTGCGGACCTCGTATCGCCATTCACGGACGAGATCCACTTCGGAGAGCGGGTCGGGGTGATCGGGCCGAACGGGTCGGGCAAGACAGCGCTGATGCGCGTCCTTGCAGGCGTGCGTGAAGCCGACTTCGGCGAGCTTCGGGTGGGTCCGCGAGTCTCGACTGGGTTCTTCACCCAGCTGCAGTCGCGCGCCGACTTCTCCGGCCGGCTTGTGGTCGACGTCATGCTCGAGCGCGTCCGTGGGCTGCAGGCAGCCATGGGGGCGCTCGCTCGCTACGGCCTATCGGAAGCTGCGCGCCGTCCCTACGACGTGCTGAGTGGAGGCGAAAAGGCACGCGTCGAGGTGCTGGTGCTCGAGCTCGAGGGCCACAACCTGCTGCTGCTCGACGAGCCGACCGACAACCTCGACATCGACTCGTCTGAGGCGCTCGAGAAGGCGCTCGACAGCTTCGACGGGACCGTCGTAGCGGTCTCGCACGATCGCGCCTTCCTCCACACGATGGACCGTTTCCTGATGGTCCTTCACGACGGAACTGTGCTGTCGCTGCCGTCCTACGAGTCGGCACTCGAGGCCCTGATCGAGCCGGAGCACGCCGGTCAGGTCCGTCTCGCCAAGGCCCTCTAGCTACCACTCCCGGCAGGCGGAATCGACGGGGTCAGTCGTCCTGTTCGTCTACGTGCACATCCGGGTGTGCGCGCCACTCCTCGGCCAGGATCGCCCACCGCTCATGGTCGCGCCAGCGTCCGCCGATCTTCAGGTACCGCGGAGAGAACCCTTCCCGGCGGAACCCCGCCCCACGGGCCAGCGCGATCGAGGCCCGGTTGCCGGGCTGGATGTTCGCCTCGACTCTGTGTAGACGAAGGCCGAGGAAGGCATGGCGCAGCAGGAGCTGGATCCCGTCGCTCATGTATCCGTAGCGCGCAAACGGCTTACCGACCGCGTAGCCGAGGTAGGCACTCTGGAGCGAGCCGCGTGCGATCTGCGACAGGTTGAAGAAACCCACGATCGCACGGTCCTGGGCCCGGCACGCGAGCATCGCCTCGAAGTCAGGACGTTGCGAATCGACGAGGTATGCCGAGAAGCGATCGTCGTCGGTCGGGGCGCTCGCCCAGGGACGGTGGAACGAACGGCTCGCGCGCATCAGCGCGATGAACTCATCGCGGTCCTCCCGTGAAGGCGGCCGCAGAAAGACCCGGCTCATCTGGCCAGCTCACGCTCGAGTCTGTAGGCGAGGGCCTCGCACGCCAGCTCCTCGGACACGTTTAGCTGGAAGCGAAGCCGCGTGTCCTCGACGAGCTCGACTGCGGCACGGAGCTGTCCCGGGGCAGGCCCAGAGTCGTCCTTCAGCTGGGGGAGCCTGTCGACATGTCGCACCAGGTCGTCCGCGCCCCACGCGAGGAGCGCGAGATCCGAGTACCACAGAGCCACGAGCTGGAGCGCGAGATCCAGCGTACGGGTCTCCGTCCTACGTCGCGCACGCCTGATCCGCTCGCTCCATTCGGTCTCCATCCGCTTGCGTTCCTTGAGGGGAAACAACTCCAGCTCGGCCGCCGCGCGGGCTTCGAGCTGGATTCGGGTCACATCGCCCCTGGCGCGCACCGCGCCGAGCATCGGCGACCAAGGGGCTGTCCGCGACGCTGTCCCGGCGATTGCCGCCCGGGCGTAGGACTCAGCCAGCTCCCGAAGCGCCCGCCCGTCCCCGGAGGCGAGCATCGTCGCACGCTCGCCATCGCCAAGCGACAGCCGCGCGCAGGCCAGCGCCGTCTCGGGGTCGACTCCGCTCTGTGCGAGAGCGCTCGCCACCTCCGCGGCCGGAGGCGCGTCGAAGCGCACCAGCTGACAACGCGATCGAATCGTCGGCAGCACCTCGGCCAGGCGATCGGTCAGGAGGATCAGGTGGACATACGCGGCAGGCTCCTCGAGCGTCTTGAGCATCCTGTTCGCTGCCTCATCCCCGAGCTCATCGACCCGCTCGATCACGAACACCCGCCGGCTGGACTCAAATGGGGTCTTCGACGCCGCCGAGACCACGGGGCCATCGATGTCACTGACGAGGATCTCATGCGCACCGCTCGGGGTCACCCACGTCAGGTCGGGATGGGCTCCCGAGAGCGCACGCTGGCGGGCGCTGTTCTCGACCGTGCTCCCGGGCGCGAGGAGCTCGGCGGCCACGGCGCGAGCCGCGGCACGCTTTCCGGCACCCCCCGGCCCGTGGAACAGGTAGGCATGGGACGCTCGGCCTTCGTGACCCAGCGCCGGCGCCAGGACTGCACGGGCATGAGGGTGGCGTTCGACCTCGGGCAGCACGTTTCGATCCTAATGCCCTTTCGGTAAGACTTGGCTCGTGAACTCCGGACGGCTGATCACAATCGAAGGGATCGACGGGGCCGGGAAGAGCACCCTGGCGGTGGCCCTCGAGATCGCGCTGGCCGAGCGTGGATTCGACGTCCATCTGCTGCGCGAGCCCGGTGGCGTCACGACTGCCGAGCGCGTCCGCGAGCTGGTCAAGGACCCGGCGCTGCAGATCGGAGCCCGCGCCGAGACCCTGCTGTACGCCGCCGCGCGGGCACAGCTGGTTTATGAGCGGGTGGTCCCGCTGCTCGAGGAGGGCTCGTGGGTGCTCCTCGACCGGTTCGTCGACTCCTCGCTCGCCTACCAGGGCGCGGGGAGAGGCCTCGGCGTTGAGATCGTCCGCACGATCAACGAGTTCGCGACCGGCGGGCTCCGGCCTGACCGAACGCTGCTGCTGGCGCTCCCACCCGCGGTTGGACGCGCCCGGACCCTCGGCCGAACCGAGGGGCTCGACCGGATGGAGCGCGAGCGATCGGACTTCTTCGAAGCGATCGCCAATGCCTACGAGGAGCTGCGGGCCGAGGACCCGGCTCGGATCAGGAGGATCGATGCCTCGGGGCCTCCCGACCAGGTGCTCGCAGCGGCGCTTGAGGCGATCGTGGACCTAATCTGAATAGCCGTTCGGGTGCGCCTGGGCGAAGGCCCAGGCGTCGGCGACCATCGCCTCGAGCTGAGGCTTGTGCGCCTTCCAACCGAGCTGCGAGCGGATCAGATCACTGGCGGCGACCAGCGTTGGCGGATCGCCCGGTCTGCGGGGCGACTCGCGCGTGGGAATCTCAACGCCCGTTACCTCGCGGGCAGCGGAGATCACCTCGCGGACGGAGAAGCCGCTGCCGTTGCCGAGGTTGAACACCTGATGGCGGCTAGCGGCAGCGGCGTCGAGCGCTAGCAGATGCGCATCGGCCAGGTCCTCGATGTGGATGTAGTCCCGGATCGCTGTCCCGTCCGGCGTCGCATAGTCGGTGCCGAAGATCTCCACGTACGGCTTGGCTCCCAAAGCGGCTCGCAGGATGTTCGGGATCAGATGGGTCTCGGGCTCGTGGTGCTCGCCGAGGCCCTCGCTGGCGCCGGCCACGTTGAAGTAGCGGAGGCTGACCGCACCGAGCCCGTGCGCGGTGCAGAAGTCGCGGATCATCAGGTCGACCGCGAGCTTCGAAGCTCCGTAGGAGGTCCCCGGCCTGGTGGGCGCGGTCTCGGCGATCGGCACCGTGCCCGGCTCGCCGTACACCGCACACGTCGACGAAAACACGAGCCGCCGCGTGCCGCTGTCCCGCATCGCCTCAAGTAGGTTGAGCGTTCCCCCGACGTTCGTTCGGTAGTAGCGCTCGGGATGACTCACCGATTCGCTGACCAGCGCCAGCGCGGCGAAGTGAAGGACCCCTTCGAAGTCCTCGGTGAGAGCTTGCGTGATCGCGCCCGCGTCGGTGAGGTCACCGACGACCAGGCGCGCGCCCTCCGGGACCGCCGCCCGGTGTCCGCGCTCCAGGTTGTCGAACACCACCACCTCGTGCCCGCTGCCCAGTAGCCGCTGCGCGACGATCGAGCCGACGTAGCCGGCTCCGCCGGTGACGAGCAGCTTCATCGTGGGCTCCGGAGCTGAAACTCAGTCATAGGCGAGATATAACAGACAGCCCGCAAACAGGACTCAAATCCTCTTCTTGCCGACCGGTCCGGAGTAAAATCTAAGGTGAGCTTCAGCTTGAAGCCCGGGCGTCCAGAACCTATTCCGTCCGGAGCCTAGGCGATGATTCGCTGTTCACCCGTCGGCCGGTGCGGTGCCGACGAAAAGCCGCGAAGAGCAGCGAAAACACGAGAGGAGCAGGTCGGCATGGAGCAAATCCCACACACCAAATCGAGCGTCGACGCGCAGGACGGGCGGGGTCTTTCGATCGGCCGCCACTTCACCACGCGCGGCGAGCATCCGTTCGATTCGGTCGAGTGGGAGCAACGGGATGCGCGCATCGGTCACGGCGAGCGGATCGCCTTCGAGCAGCGTGACGTCGAGTTCCCGAAGAACTGGTCGCAGAACGCCACGAACATCGTCGCGCAGAAGTACTTCCGCGGCCAGCCGGGCTCGCCGGAGCGGGAGCGCTCCGTGAAGCAGATGATCACCCGCGTGGCGGGCACGATTGCCACCTGGGGACGGGAACGCGGCTACTTCGCGACCGACGAGGACGGCGATGCGTTCGAGGCGGAGCTCACCCACATCCTGCTCCACCAGATGGCTGCGTTCAACTCACCGGTGTGGTTCAACGTTGGATGGCACGCGGTCGGGGATCCGAAGATGCAGGCGAGCGCCTGCTTCATCCTGTCGGTCGAGGACGACATGGAGTCGATCCTCCAGTGGAACACCAAGGAGGGGATCATCTTCCGCGGGGGTTCGGGCTCGGGCATCAACCTTTCGAAGATCCGCGGCTCGATGGAGCCGCTCAGCCGCGGTGGGACCGCGTCGGGTCCGGTCTCGTTCATGCGGGGCGCCGACGCGTGGGCCGGGTCGATCAAGTCCGGTGGTGGTACCCGCCGGGCGGCGAAGATGGTCGTGCTCGATGTCGACCATCCCGACATCCGCGAGTTCATCTGGTGCAAGGCGCGCGAGGAGGACAAGGCCGCGGCCCTGCGCGACGCCGGGTTCGACATGTCGATCGACGGCGACGGCTTCTTCTCGATCCAGTACCAGAACGCAAACAACTCGGTCCGACTGACCGACGAGTTCATGCGCGCAGTGGAGAACGACGAGGACTGGCATCTGATCGCGCGCAGTACTGGCAAGCCGGTCGGCGATCCGATTCCGGCGCGGTCACTGATGCGGGAGATCGCCGAGGCGGCGTGGCGCTGTGCCGATCCTGGCATTCAGTACGACACCACCATCAACCAGTGGCACACCTGTCCCGCGTCGGGTCGGATCAATGCATCAAATCCCTGCTCGGAATACATGCACGTCGATGATTCCGCGTGCAACCTCGCGTCGCTCAACCTGATGAAGTTTCGCCGCTCGGACGGGAGCTTCGACGTGGGGACGTTCGAACACGCGGTGGACATCATGTTCCTGGCTCAGGAGATCATCGTCTCGCCGTCGAGCTATCCAACCGAACAGATCGCGACGAACGCGAGAGCCTTCCGCCAGCTCGGTCTCGGTTACGCAAACCTCGGCGCTTACCTGATGTCGAACGGCATGCCCTACGACTCGGATGCCGGACGCGGAACCGCCGCTGCGATCACAGCGCTGATGACCGGCCGCGCGTACCTTGGCTCGGCACGGATTGCCGATGCGATGGGACCGTACGACCGGTACGCGGAGAACATCGGCGCACACAACTCGGTGATGCGTATGCACCGTGACGCCAGCTACGCGATACCCGACGCCGCCTGTGGTGACTCGGAGCTGGTGATGGCCGCGAGGTCAGCCTGGGATGACGCAGTCGCCACCGGTGAGACCAATGGCTATCGGAATGCCCAAGCCACAGTTTTGGCGCCCACAGGAACGATTTCCTTTTTAATGGATTGTGACACTACTGGGGTCGAGCCTGACTTCTCATTGGTGAAGTTCAAGGAATTGGTCGGAGGCGGGCAGATGACGATCGTCAACCGTACGGTCCCGCTCGCTCTGCAGACGCTTGGCTACACCGATGAGCAAATCGAGCAGATCGTGGCCCACATTAACGAGCACGGCACGATCCTCGGAGCGCCCGACTTGGCGCAGGAGGATCTGCCGGTGTTCGACGTGGCGGTCGGTGAGCGGGCGATCTCGCACATGGGTCACCTGAAGATGATGGGAGCGGTGCAGCCGTTCATCAGCGGCGCGATCTCGAAAACAGTGAATCTCCCCGAGACGGCAGGCGTCGAGGACATCGCTGACGCCTACCTCCAGGCCTGGCATCTTGGAGTCAAGGCGCTGGCGATCTACCGAGACGGATCGAAGACCGCCCAGGCGCTGCGGACCGACGCCCAGAAGGCTGCGCCTGTCTCGAGCCAGGAGGCAATCGACCGCGCGGTTGCGGATGCGCTCGCGAAGGCGCCCCCGAAGCGCCACCGGATGCCGCGCGAGCGCCAGTCGATCACGCACAAGTTCTCGATCGGAGGCCACGAGGGTTACATCACCGCCGGGATGTACGACGACGGATCCGTCGGTGAGATCTTCCTGACCGACATCGGCAAGGAGGGCTCGACGCTTCGCGGGATGATGAACTCGTTCGCGACCGCTATCTCGATCTCGCTCCAATACGGAGTGCCGCTGGAGACGCTCGTGCGCAAATTCAGCTACATGCGCTTCGAGCCCGAAGGGATGACCTCGAACCCGGAGATCCCGTTCGCCAAGTCGATGCCCGACTACATCATGCGCTGGCTCGCCTCACGGTTCCTGGATGTGGATCTCCAGGAGGAGCTGGGGATCCTGACCAAGGAGGTCCGCGCCCGCAAGGCCGCGCAAGAAGCCGCCAGCTCCCAGTTCGGTGACACAGCGGGGCCTGCCCCGGCTGAAATTGGCGCCGAGACCGGAGCTCAGGGCAACGGTCACAGCCATGCCCCTGCGGCTCCCGCAACGGCTGCGCTGACCGACGAGCCTCCGGTACTCCCTGCGATCCGCAGCGGTCTCGACCTAGGCCCGGCGTGCCAGCAGTGCGGCGGGATGATGCAGCGGACGGGCAGCTGCTACACGTGCTCGAGCTGCGGGTTCAACACCGGCTGCGGCTGATCCGCAGAGGTCACCTGCACAAATAAATCGACCTTTGCCGCCCGCGGCAGGCGCTTGATCCGTGCCTCCTCGCGGCGGGCGGCGGTGCGACTGGCCATCGGCATGGCCAGCTCGAGCTCGATCGGCAGGCGGCTCGCCGTGTAGCGGCTGGCGGTGCCGGCACGATGGCGCGCAAGCCGGCGATCGAGATCGACCGTCCAACCCGTGTAAAGCGAGCCGTCCCGGCAGCGAAGCAAATACACCCACGCCTCTGGCACCAGAGTTCAGTTCGTCGCCGTGGCGACAGGGCCTGCGCCTCCGTGGTTACCCGCCGGGGCGCTCATCGAGCGCCACCTCAGGCGTCGACTATCGCCCTCATTCCCTCGGTGCCACGCTCAACACGGATGGGGCGTGTGCCGTCCGGCACACGCCCCGCCCGGCGTGCGCGCTTTTGCGATAGCGGTCTCGCCGCCTTCGCCGCGCGGGTGAGTCAATCGCGTTTGTCCATCGCCCTACCTTGAGCGGCGGATGAACGCGAGCTGGGCCTTATGGTTGGTGGTCAGGCGTCCGTCGGCGATGCCGACTTCCGCGACGATCCCACGGTGGAGCTTCAGCACCGCGGTCCAGGATCGGTGCGGAACGAAGTACCACCAGTTGATTCCGATGTGGAACAGGTTTCCGGTTCCTAGCGCTCGTCGGGCCGCTGCCAATGTGGAACCATGCCGGATGCCCTGAAGGGCATAGTGGGTGTTTGCTGTCAAGGCGAGCACTACCCTTCCCAGCAGCGCTCGATGTCCGCCGCTCGGAAGCCCGCGCAGCAGGGCACTCCAGGCGTACTCGACCCGCACGCCGACTGGCGCTAGGCAGAAGAAATCCTGGTTCGGCTTCGACCAGGTGGAGTTCAGGCGATAGGCCCTTCGTGTTTGCGGTCGGGTCATCCCCAAGCCCACCCGTCCGAGCGTCCGCCCACGGATCTGTCCCGTAGCGCGCGGGCAGCCTCCCCCGGCGGCGCCTGTCACCTTCCACCTGAAGGTGTAAACGGGACCCTGTACGCCGTTCAGCATCTCGCGTCCCGACAGCACATGCCAGCCGGCCGAGAGATTCGTGAACGTAGTGTTGGCGTTGCACGGCGCGTACGGTTTGTGATCGAGGCTGCACTGAATCGTGGTGCCGGGCGGGAAGGTGAACGCGAACGTCGGGCTTGACGGGGTCGAGCTCGGCGGGCCTCCCAGGACGCCAGGCGGCTTCAGTCCGGTCGTGCCGATGTCACACGGATTGCCTGAGAGGCCAGCGGTCGCTTCCCCCAACACGATCTCAGCGCCGTTGTACGGGCCGCCCAGAACGGTGATGTCGACCGCCCGCTGGGTTATCGAACTGGCCGAGGTAATGGTCCGGTTGAGCTCGACATCCGCAAGTCCTCCAACCGACAGGCTCACCGGCCCGCTGCTGGTGATCGGCGTCGCGCCCCCGATACTCAGATTCACCACGTGCGAGCTGGCTGCCGGCGTCGGACTGCCCTGAGAGCACGAGTAGCTCGCACTGGCACTCGCGGCGTCGGCGGTGACGCCGAGCGCCTGCACGTTGACGTTTGCCACCTGCGATGCGGCCGATCCGCTGGAAGAACTGGATGTCGTGCTCGCCGGACCCGCCCCGGCCGACAACAGCGGGGTCAAGTTCACGTTCGCCGTCCCCGCATGGGAGCTCACACAAGGGTCACCGGTCGGGTTGGCTACCTCCGGCTCACTATTGAGCGCACTAGCACCCTGGACACGTAACGCGCTCGCGCGACACGTGAAATGGTCGCCGGTCGCGGCACCCGCCGGAGCAGCAGCGAACGCAAGCACAGCAAGCGCGCTGCCTAGCGCCAGCGATCCCGGTACATCGTGAGATCGCACGGATCTCGGCCGAAGCAAAAACATTTGAAGCCCCCACTGTTTGCCCCGCACACGCATCCGAGCGTGTGCCATGTCGTCCGTGACGTAACGCCAGCCCCGAAACAGGGCGGATGCGACACCACAATCATTGGGATACCAGCCTCAGCGCCGAATTACGTAAATCTGGCCGAACGACCGATGGCCGTGCCGTAAAGCAGGAGAGAGAGGAGAGATGTAGAGCTTTAGCCAGGTGGCGCGGAGCCTCGGCGTCGTCGCCGGTGCCCCTGGCGAGCGCCCCAGAGTCGGCGGAATCCGGTCGCAGAGCGACATCTGACGAGGTGGAGAGTTTCCGCTAAAGCTCGTCGGTCCGTGTGGTCGATCGGACTGTTAGTCAGGAGTCCTCGACGGAGACGATGCACCGGAACATATTCGCCTTTCGCGCCGCCGGGAGCATCCTGGTGGCGCTGTTACTCGTGCCGGTGGGGTTCGTCGGGACGGCGGTCGCCGGCCCGTCACGTCGATCGGGCTCGGGCCATTCCCTCCGGCGGAGTCTCGGCACTAATCGCCAGATCAGGCGGCCTCGGAAGGCGATCGTTGGCGGAGCGCCTGCGCCGGCTGGCGGCTTTCCCTGGATGGCGTTGGTCGTGCACAACGGCACGCCGTCATTTGCCTGCAGCGGGACGGTGATCTCGGCGAATGTGGTCCTGACCGCCGGGCACTGCGTGATCGACGAGACGACCGGGACGGCGTATTCGCCCAGCGGATATCAGGTCATCACCGGCACGGTGGACCGGTCGGATCGCTCAGCCGCGCAGGTGGCGGGGGTTTCACGCACGATCCCGTATCCCGGGTTCAACCGGTCCACGATCGATGGCGATGCAGCGCTGCTGGTCCTCGATACGCCAACCAACGTGCCCGCGATCAGGCTCGCAGCGTCGGCCGATACGGGGCTGATCCAGCCCGGCGCCGGGGCTGTCATCACCGGCTGGGGGGTGACTCAATACGGCGCGGGGGAACTGCCCACATCGCTGCAGTGGGGGACGACGGTCGTCCAGTCCGCCGCCTACTGCCAACAATCCGCTGGGTCCTACGACGACTCCAAGCTATGCGCACTCGACTCACCATCGTTCTCGGCTTCCACCTGCTTTGGGGACAGCGGCGGACCGTTGATCGCGCTAGACAACACCGGAGCACCGGTCGAGATCGGGATCACGAGCAGCGGCCCCGCGGACTGCTCGACGACTGCCCCTGACCTCTTCACGAGAGTGGATCCGCTGTCCTCATGGGCCGCGGGATGGATCGCGGCGGTCGCCCCCGTCACGCAGCCGCCCCCGACGACAACCCCGACGCCATCAGGGTCGCGGCTCCCAAGAATGACCCGGCGGAGTGCTGTCTCCTACATCCACCAGACCCTGGCCGGAGTGTTCGGCCGCAAGTTCATCCGCGGCCGCCAATCCCCAGCGAACTGCTCTCGGATCTCAGCAGCAAGCTTCCGGTGCGCGGCGGGCTGGTCCTACGGACCCAATGACTACTCAGGCGGCGTCACAGTCCTGTATCGCCTGGTGGGCGCCAAAGTCGAATGGTCGAGCATCTACCGCGTGAGCACGGTCAATGCCAGCTGCCACTCCCGCTCAGGGAGCGGCAAGCTCTGCAAGCCTCACATCACCCAGGGATCATGGTGAGGCCACCGCCCCGCACCCGCTGCGACTACGGCGACGATTCCGACGATCAGGCAACGAGCAGCGTGGTGCTCACGGTCGAAACGCTAAACGCCAGCCCGGCGGCACCCAACGCCCCCGTGGAGGTAGGCTAGCTGGAGCGGCAGCGCACCGTCGCCGCTTCAGCGAGCGTTGCTGTTTGCTGCACGTAGTCGTTGAAACCGCGCCCGCTCGCCCGCGCATAGAAGCTCTGGCCGTTAGCGCCGACGGAGACCTTGATCGAAAGATGCGCCCGGCTCGCTTCCGCTCTCAAGGACTCACCCGGGAGGGCGTTCAGATCCCCGAGGTTGGAAGTGAACCGCCCGTTCGTCTTGATCGCGCATGCCTCCGCCCGCGCGGTTCTTGTCAGGAGCAGATCGCCCTGACTTCTGACATCGCCGGTTGCTGAGCGCGCGGACGCCGATCGCCTCGCGTGGATGACTGCAACAAGCAATACCAACGCTGCGAGGATCGCGAGCCGCACCATTGCCTTCCGGCTGCGGTGACCAGTGTCCCTACTCATGTGGCGGGGCCCTCCAAGGAGGGCCTCGAGTCTACTGTCAGCCAGCTCCTGCTCTGCCAGCGCTCGCCGAATGTATCCGTCCTCTAGCCAGCTTTCAGATCGAGCGATAACCTCAGCCCGTGCGCCACCTCTCAGGTTTCTTGGTCGGGCTGGCTGGCCTCGCCGGATGGGCGTTTCTTGCGGTCGGCATCGTCTACCTCGTGGTCGCCTGCGAGGCGCTGCCAGGGTTCCTCGGGCCGACTCCGGGCGACACGGCCCCACGGATCCCGTTGGGGATTGCGGGCGTCGTGCTTGGGGTGGCAGCGCTGGCGGTTGCGTTCATCGCAGACCGGCACCGCACTAGCTCGTAGAGACACTGGTCGCTTGATCAGACGTTCGTCTGGCGTCAGCGCGTCGCACGGCGTCTGGCTCTCACGTAGCGTCGCCGCGCACAGCTCGCGCCTGGACTCCGTCCATCCAGATCTCCCAACGCCCGGACGCCGACTGCCGCGGGGTCTGGAAGTGGTAAGGACGGCGCCCCGCGAACTCCGTGTGGCGCTGGTGGGAAACCCCGCCTAACACCGACGCGATCCGGCGGGGCGGCCACCCGATCGCGTCCTCGATCTCGGGAAACGGTCGTGGCCGATCTGGTGCGGCCGCGAGCGCGTCGAGCAATTCGCGCATCAGATCGCTGCAGCGATCGTAGAAGCGCGCCACCTCATCGCAGTCGTCCATCACGTTCTCGGCAGCGTGTTGGGCGAACGTAGTCGGACGGGCCGTGCGCGCTCTTGGCACCGGTCCACCCTAGCCCCGGCCCCGGGTGGCGCGGCCGCCGGTGTTCCCAACAACTCTGCCCGATCTGCTCTGGTGGCCCAGGAACTTGACGGACTTGACCGCGTCTTCGAGATTTGTCGACAATGGGCCGCACCATGCTCGAGAACCGCTCCATACCGCGCTGCACGATCATTCCCGAGCTCGTCTACGAGGATGTCAGCGAGGCGATTGACTGGCTGTGTGACAAGTTCGGCTTCAGGCTGAGGTGGCGCGCCGGGGATCACCGGGCGCAGCTGATGTACAACGATGGCGCGATAGTGCTCACCGAGCAGCGGATCGGGCAAGGATGGTCCGATCAGGCCGACGCGGCCGCGCTGCGGATACCCAGGAAGGGTGAGGTTGTTAGCTCTGTGATGGTCAGGGTGGAAGACGCCCAGGGCCATTACGAGCGCGCCCGAGAGCGCGGCGCGCAAATCCTGCATCCGCCCACTGACTATCCCTACGGCGAGCGGCAGTACAGCGCCGCGGACCTTGCCGGGCATCGCTGGAACTTCACGCAGTCGATCGCGGACGTGGCGCCCGAGGAATGGGGCGGAACCTCGGTTGACCTCGGATGACCCGCTCAGCACCGTGAGCGGGGTCGACTACGAAGCGCAGTACAACAACAGCCGCCGAGTTTCCGAGGTCGGCCACCTCGCAAACACGTGGCGCATCAGGTCGCGTGGGTACCGCTCAGAAGCCCGCGCCGAGTTCGACCAGCCCTACGGCCCCGGCGAGCGCAACCGCTACGACCTGTTCCTGGGCGAAGATGAGGACGAGGGCGCCGCGACGGTTCTGTACATCCATGGCGGCTATTGGCAGCAGGGCGACCGCAAGCTGTACTCGTTCCTGGCCAAGGCGCTCAACACCAGCGGCGTGAACTTCGTCATACCGTCCTACCCGCTAGCACCGGTTGTGTCAGTGCTGACGATCGTCGAGGAGCTTCGCACCTGTCTGGCGGCGGTGTGGCGGCGGACCGGAGTGCGTCCGCTTGTCGTCGGGCACTCTGCCGGTGGGCACCTGACCGCAGCGATGCTCGCGACAGATTGGTCCGTGGTCGGGCCCCTCCCGCGTGACCTGGTGCCGGCAGGCGTTGCGATCAGTGGCATATTCGACCTGCGGCCGCTCGTCACGACCTCGATCAACGCGGCGGTAGGACTCGATCGCGACAGCGCGCTCGCCGCCAGCCCTTACCACTGGCTTCCGCCGCCCAGGGATCGAACGCTGATCGCAGCGGTGGGAGGTGATGAGAGTGACGAGTTTCGACGTCAGAGCAGAGAAATGGCGGATCACTGGCTCGCAGCCGGCTTGCGCAGCGAATACCTCGAGGTTCCGGGAGCCAACCACTTCACCGTGATCGAGCAGCTTGCCTCGCCTGGAACAGCACTGTTCGAGCGCGTTCTCGAGCTTGCGCGCGATTCAGCGAGCACCGCCGCTCGCGGCGGCTAGCGCTTCCTCCGGGCTCTCGAACGCAACCATCTCGATCACCTTTCCATTGCGGAAGGTGGTCATGTTGGCGCGCAGCTCGCCGGCTCGGACCGGATCCCCAGGCCTGATCACGACCACGACCGGATCGCCGAAGTCGGCTACGTCTACGAGCTCGGCAGCCATCCGCCCTTCAGGTGACTGTCGCTCATTGGCCCTGGCCATGAACGCAAGTACCTCCTGGCGGTTATGGCAAGCGTAAGGAGCGGATGGATCACCCCGTGCCACTTGACCTCGGGGTCGAGGAGCGGGCGAAGCGCGTCAAGATCGCCGCGCGCGAACGCCTCCCAGCCTGTGCGCGCGAGCTCGAGATTGCTCGGGCTCATGCGAGTGAGTCTAGGCCAGGTGATGCAGCTCCTTGGGCTGCTTGGGACTGGTGTTCGGGTCCACACCTTATTGGTCGCGTCGAGCTTCGATGACTGGCGTGGGCGATGTCGTGCAGCACGCCTAGGTCGTGCCGCCGATGGTCGTGCAGCACCACCCGTCGATGCGCGGGAAGAACCTCCTCCCGGCTCCCCGGAACTGCTCGGACACGTGCGAGATGATCTCGTCGCTCGGCTGGCCCGTCGCGCGGATCAGCACCCACTGATCGGCCGTCGGCCACGTTGCGAGCAGCCAGCGTCCGTCAGGTGACCAGACGACCTGGCGAAGCCCGCCGCCGCGCGCGGTGAACACCGCTTGGGTGCGCGGGGTCGACCCCAGATCGACGAACGTCACAGTCCGGTAGCTGAGTAGCGCCAGTGTCTTCCCGTTGGGCGAGAGAGCACCGGCGATGAACGGGTCTCGGCCAGCCTGATCGATCGTCGCGACGCGACGACCGCCGCCGTCGAGCACGCTCGCCGCGTGTTGTGTCAGCGCGAGGAGGCGACTTCCATCGCCCCCGAACGACAGCAGCACCGGAGAGCCGGGCACCCGGGTGTGCCACCGCCGCTGTCCGCTATCACCATTGACCGCGACGACCGAGCCGTTCGAGGAGACGTACACCAGCTCGTCTCTGAGTGGACGACCGGGCCGCCACGCCGGATCCGGCCTCCAGACGGGAGCGACCGGCGCCGCGTCGCCGGCGACTTGCCACTTGTTCGGTCCGAAACCGTCCCTCGGTCCCGCGTTTCCGGTGATCACCCAGAGCGCTGACCCGCTCAAATAGCTGATTCGGTACCCCGACGGCGGCGACCAGCTTGCATCGCGAGGACTTGCCACCCGGACCCGCCAGTCGACCTTGCCTCGGCGATCGACCGCCGCGAGCTCCTCGGCGCTTGTGACAACCGCATACAACGCATGCGGCGACCAGCTCGCGCTCGTCCACGGGCCAAGGCGATTCCTCTCACCGCGGCCACTGACGATCCACGCTCCCGCCGCTCCAGACACCAGGAGGCTGCCGGGGGCGGGTAGCGACATCGCATTCATGCTGACCGTCCGCGTGGGGCTGAGCGTCTTCTCGATCCAGCGATGGACAGCCGCCCCCGCCGGAGTGAGCCCGAGGACGCCCGCGACCAGCAGCAGCACTGCGGGGACCGGAGCGAACCGCAGGCGGCTTCTTCGCCGCGGGACGCTGAGCCGCCCCGCAAACGCCGAACGCGCCACCGGCCAGGCCCGCTGCTGCGCACCGAGCTCGTCCGGAATCCGCACCTCCTGGAGGAGCCGCTTGACAGTCGCTTCGCGGCTGCGCCTCATGTCAGGCCGGCTTCCCGTAAACGCGTGTCGAGGACGTCAAGCGCGCGCCGGACCCTCGAGTTGACTGTCCCTCGGGGGAGCTCGAGAGCCTCGGCGATCTCTCCTGGGGTGTACTCGAGCACGAAGCGCATGACGACCACAGCGCGGTGCTCGGGCGAGAGGGACCGGAGTGCCTCGAGGATCTCCTTGGAGTACCCGGTGCGAGCGGCGTCGGCCGCCGCCGAGCGCTCTGGCAGCTCGTGCGTCGCCTCGCGCCTGGCAGCGCGTGCTCTGGTCCAGTCGATTGCGCGATTGGCGACGATCCGCCCCAGCCACGGTGCGAACTGGCGGGTGCGGTCGAATCGGTGAAGGCTTCGAATCGCCGACATGAACGCCTCCTGGGCGATGTCCTCGGCAGCCGCGTGATCGTGCACGATCAGGTAGGCGGCGCGGTAGGCCCGGGGCCAGTGCCGGGTGAAGAGCTCCTCGAGATCGCTCTCGGAGCCGGCCTGAGCGCCGCGGATCAGCGCCCGCTCGCTGCGCTGGCGACGCGCCCGGCGGCCAGAAAGGCGCTCGACAGTCAGCGTCTCGGCGGCTGCCGGCATGAGCTCAGCACGAAGGGTGCCCATCGAGCGCCATTGTCCCTTGTACGTGTGGGGGAATACGAGAGGTCCATCGCGACCGGATGGACCCCGGGCACGCGCACGCTCGTAAACCGCCCATGCAGAGACTGCAGCCGAGCATGCTCGTGGCGCTGGCAGCATTGGCCGCCTGCGGGGGCACCTCGCAGGTAGCGGCACGGAACACGACCGCGCCGCGCACAACCGCTACCGCGCCGCGCACAACCGCTACCGCGCCGCACGCAACCGCAACCGCCACCGCGCCGCGCACGACCACGTCCGCCCGGGCCGCCGTAAGTCCGCCACCCGCACTCCAGGTTCAGGCGCTCATCACCGCGGAGACTGAGAACCGACTAGTGATCGTCGATCTCCCGAGCGGCCGGATCGCTGCCCGGACCGCCGTGGCTGCCGACCCGGAAAATGTCGCGGTCGGCCACGGGATAGTGGTGGTCGTCAGCCCCCGCAGCGCGAAAGTGACGCTGTTCGACCGTCGCACGCTTCGCGTCCTGCGCGTGATCGGGGGGTTTCACTCGCCGCACATCCCAGCGGTCTCCCCCGACGGCGACTACGTGTACGTCACCGACGACGCCGCCGGGACGCTTACGAGCATCAGCCTGCTGACCCTCCGCGCCATCAGCACGATCAATGTCGGATCAGCGGCCCACCATCTGACTTTCTCACCGGACGGACGACGCCTGTGGATCGCCCTCGGGGAGTCAGCGGACACGATCTCGATCATCGACACGGCCGATCTCGCCCGTCCCCGCTTGGTAGGGGGATTTCACCCGGGATTCTCGGTGCACGACCTTAAGTTCAGCCCGTCCGGCGCTCAGGTATGGGTCACCTCGGCGAGCGGCCCGGATGTGACGGTGTTCAGCTCGCGCGATCGCCGACTTCTGTTCAAGGTCCCGGTCGGGGCGCCGCCGCAGCACCTTGTGTTCTCAAACGACTACGCATTTCTCACCAGCGGCTATGGCGGGACGATCGCGAAAGCCGCCCTGGCGACCGGCGCGGTGCTGGCAAGGGCGCACGCTCCGTACGGCTCGTTCGAGCTTGACGCCGGACACGGGTTGGTCGCATCCTCCTCGCTGCTCCGGGGCACCGTGGCCGTCTATGACGCCGCACTGCGGTTGCTGCGCATCATCAGAGTCGCCCCTGCGGCACGCGACGTCGCGATCTCGGCGCCATAGGTCACCGAGTTCCGCCTTCGTTCACAGTTGCGCTTCTGGCGGTCGCTACCTTAGGTGTATGGCGAATGCACCAGACACAGACACGCAGCGAGAGATGGACCTGACCGACGAGCAGTGGCGAGAGCGCCTGACCGACGAGCAGTACGAGGTGCTGCGCCGGCACGGGACCGAGCGGCCGTTCACCGGCCAGTACGTGAACGTCAAGGACGATGGCATGTACCACTGCGCCGGGTGTGGCGCGGCGCTGTTCAGTTCCGAAACCAAGTTCGAGTCCGGCACCGGCTGGCCGAGCTTCTACGAGCCAGCTGTTGCGCAGAACGTCGAGCTTCGTGAAGATCGGAAGTTCGGAATGCGACGCACCGAGGTCCTCTGCCGCCGCTGTGGTGGGCACCTGGGGCACGTATTCGACGACGGTCCGACGCCGACCGGCCTGCGGTACTGCATCAACTCCTGCGCGCTCGAGCTGGGTCCCGACCAGCCCAAGAGCTAGCCGCTCAGGACCGCTCGCCCTCCCCGGAGGGCTGCTCGCCCTCCTTGGCGTGGCGGCGCTTGCGCCATTTCACGTACCCCAGGCCGAGAACCGCCGCAACGCCGATGGCGATCGCGCCGTAGATCCCGACCTGGGAGAGTACCTTGGCCGCCGCGCTGCCGCCGTAGTAGCCGACTAGACCGTAGGTGATCGCCCACGTGATTCCGCCGAGGGCGTTCCACAGGAAGAACTCGATGAAGGGCATCTCATCGATCCCGGCAAGCCACGCGGTCGCGACGCGGATCAGCGCTATCCAGCGGCCCAGAAACACCGCTTTGCCGCCGTGGCGCTCGAAGAACCGCCGCCCCGCCGCGACAGCCCGGACCCGGTGCTTGTGCATCGGGCCAGGCGCCTCGAGCACCCGCAGGCCAAGCGTCCGTCCGAGCCAGTAGCCGATGTTGTCTCCGACAATCGCCGACGCGCAGGCGATCACAATCACCAGCCAGATCTGGAGCTTTCCCTGGCTGGCCAGCACGGCGGCGAGTATCAGGGCGGTCTCGCCGGGCGACGGCACCCCCATCGACTCGAGCCCGATGATCGCCGGGAGCAGGTACCCGAGGCTGCTCGAAACACCGATGATTGCCGCCAGCTGGACGCTCATGCGTCAGCCTCCCGGGCTCTGGAGCACCGCCAGTAGCGACAGCCCAGCTGGGATGGTGATACCACGAGACAAGAGACTTGCCTCGACTCGCAGCGGCTGCTCGAGGATCGTGTTGAGCCACACCGGCCCGAGCGTGAGGTCCGGCCGGTAGTTCTCGACGGAGCGCCGGCGCTGCGCGAGGCGCACAGCGGCTGCCGGTAGCAGCAGCAGACCGTTGAAGAAAGTGACCCGCCGAACCTGCCAGCCGGCCTCGAGAGCCGCGACGCGTAGCGTCCGTCGCTCATAGCGACGGTGGTGATGGTTGACCCTGTCATGGAGCGACCACAGTGACTGGTACGCGGGAACAGCGACCAGCAGCCAGCCGCCTGGCTTGCAGACGCGCCTGAGCTCCCGGAGCGCGGCGCGATCATCCGGAATGTGCTCGAGCACATCCAGGCAAGTGATCAGGTCGAATGTGGAGTCGTCATACGGAAGCTCCTCGAGCCGTCCGACACGGACCTCCCCCACGCCTCGAGCGCGAGCGATCTCCGCAGCCTCGGGGTCCAGCTCGATGCCATGGACTTCGCCGTAGGCAGCGAGATCCTGCATCGTGCGACCGGAACCGCATCCGGCGTCAAGGATGCACAAATTGCCTGACAGCCCAAGTCTGTCGAGTTCGGCGCGGATGATCCGCCGCCGTCCGCGGTACCACCAGTGATGCTCGTCGAGCTCGAGCGTCGTCTTCATCAGCAGTTCGTCCACTTCGCTGATCGTGCCAGGTACCCACCGCGAGCGGCGGCTGGCGGCCCGGCTGGTAGCGCCTCAGCCGACCGGGATGGGACCGCTCTCGGGCGCTCGCGCCAGCGCCAGCCGCAGGGTGAACCGCGCCCCTGGTCCATCGTGGTCTTCGAATACCAGCTCCCCGCCCATGCGGCGCGCCAGCTCACGCCCGATCGCGAGTCCCAGTCCAAAGCCGGCCTGGCCGACCGTGGCGCGCCCTCGCTGGAAGCGCTCGAAGATCAGTTCGCGCTCTTCCGGCGCGACGCCCGGACCGTGATCGCGCACGGTCAGCGACGCCTGTTCGCCATCGTGCAGCTCGACCGCGATCTCACCCCCGTCGGGTGTTACGCGGACCGCATTGTCGAGCAGGATGCGCAGGATTCGGGCGATGCTGCCTGGATCGCCCAGCGCCCACACTGGGTGCCCTGAACCCTCGAGCTCTGAGACGATCCCCCGTTCCGCGGTCCCGAGCTCGAACTCAGCCAGCACCGCGCGGCTCAGCTCGCCGAGCTCGATCGGCTCCGAGCGCATCTGCACTTGCGCGTCGAGCCGGCTGAGATCCAGGAGATCGACCGCAAGGCGAGCCAGGCGCCGGGACTGGGCCCGGGCGCGGCCAAGCATCTCACGGGCGTCCCCGAGATCCGGAGCGTCACTCTGAAGATCCTCGGCGAGCAGCTCGAGCATGCCGTCGAGCGAAGCGAGCGGCGTCCTGAGCTCGTGCGAGGCGGTCGCCACGAACGCCCGCCGGGCTTCCTCTTGGCTGCGTAGCTGACGCTGCATCAGCGCAAAGCTCCGTGCCAGGTCCCCAACCTCATCGCGGGCGCGGTCGACGGGAAGTTCGACGATCGGGCCTTCGTCAGCCAGCCGGAGCGCGGCTTGGCGCAGGCGGCGAAGCCGTCGGACGAGCGTGCTCGCGAGCGGGATGGCCAGGAGCAGGGTCAGCCCCAGACCGGCCAGGGCCGCGTACAGGAACGCTTTTCGCACCGCGTGGACGGCCGCGGGGATAACGTCGATTGGCCTGCGCACCGCGAGGACGTACGGAAGCCCTCCGCTCCGGAACCACAGTGCGGCGCGGGCGTACTCCTTGCCGTCGATCGAGCCGAAGCTGTACCGATTGTGGTCGGTCAGGAACGCCTTCTCCACATCGTTGAGCGGGTCCGCATAAACAGGAGCGTCTTCGACGGATCGTGGCAACAGAGGTGCGCCGCGACCGTTCTCGTCGGGGGTTCCGAGCAGGTAGGCGCTACCTCCGACCCTGTTGGCGAGCTGCTGCTGCTGACCGGCAAGGGCTTCGGTAGCCGAGATCTGCAGGTCCTGCCAGGTCGCGGCTTTGCCGCTGGTCAAGCCGAACGGCATCGTAAAACCGACCTCCGCCAGACCGGGCGGCCTGAAGCCGGCCGTCGGATTCCTGCCCAGGCTCTGCACCAGGGTCTTCAACTCGACGTTGCGAAGGGACTGCTCGAGCGGTCCAAGCAGCGCGAGCGCGGCGATCGCAAGCGTCGCCACGGTCGTGACGAGCACCGCGCCGACGATCCTGCCCCGCAGACCGAGGGCGCCGATCAGGGGCCGCCCTCGCACGACTACCTGCCTCGCAGGCGGTAGCCGGCGCCGCGCACTGTCAGGATATAGCGCGGTTTCTCCGGCTCGGGCTCGAGCTTCTCGCGCAGATGGCGGATGTGCACGTCGATCGCGCGCGGGTCACGGTACGCGCTGTCTCCCCAGATCGCCCGCAGCAACTCCTGGCGGTTGAGCAGTCGCCCTGGGTCGGCCATCAACGCGTCGAGCAGCTCGAACTCCGAGAAGGTCAGCCGCACGGTCTCGCCATCGATCGTCACCTCCCGTTGCGCCCGGTCGAGCCGGATCGGCCCGACGGTCAGCACCTCGTCGCCCATCGCGCGGCCCCCGGCGCGCCGCAGGACCGCGCGGATCCGGCTGCGGAGCTCGGCGAGCCCGAACGGCTTGGTGACGTAGTCGTCTGCCCCGGCCTCGAGCCCGAGGACCGCATCCGCCTCCGAGTCAAGCGCGGTGAGCATGATGATCGGAACCACGTTTCGCCGGCCCCGGAGCGTCCGGCAGACCTCGTATCCGTCTGGCCCCGGACCGAGGGCGACGTCGAGCAGCACGATGTCGAAGTGATCGGTGCTCGCCCGGTCGATCGCTGCTCGCCCGTCAGCCACGCCCATCACCCTGTGTCCCTCACGGGCGAACGAGCGGGTGAGGAGCTCGCGCAGATCGGACTCGTCGTCGACCACAAGGATGCTGAGCGACGCCTCCGGGCTTCGGACCGCCAACTGATTGCTGGTCGCGAACTCACCCGACATAGTCCAAGCGATCCTAGCGGGCGCTCAGGAGGGTCCGTCCTGGCTCAGCCAGTCGGGCCGACAACCTCGAGCTCGCGGGTGGTCGTGCTGCGCGCGGAAGCCGGGACCTTCGCGGTTCGCGGCAGGAGGCGCCCGCCGGCGGCCACGGCCCAGAGGACCGTGAGCCAGGTGAGGGTGGCGAGCCCGACGTGGACCCAAACCATCTCCGCGGGCAGCGCGAGCTCGTATTGAGCGCTTCCCACCAGGCCCTGTGCTGCCAGGAGGATGCCGAGCACCGTCACGGGCTCGAGCGCGCGGTCGCGAACTCCGCGGCGCCGGAGCAGAAGCCACACGCCGATCACGCAGATCCCGAACAGCGCCGCGATCGTCGCGTGCTGGTGGATCGTCCAGCTCAGCGTGTCGGCGCCCTTGAATCGGAGACGATGGACATGCTGGCCGGTCACACCACCCGAATGCGGTCCGGCGGCCGTGGAGGCTGTTCCGGCAAAGATCGTCAGCGCGGCGAGCGGGGCGAGCGCCCGGACCGCCCACACCACCAGCCGGTCGTCCGATCGCGGACGCGATCCCGGCTCGTACGTGCTCCGCCATGCCAGCGCGACTGCACCGACAATGATCAGCAGCGAGAGGCTGAAATGCGCCATCACGAAGCCTGGGGCGAGGTGATGAAGGACGGTGAACCCGCCGAGCACGGCTTGAGCGACGACGCCGAGTGGCAGTGTCAGGGCGAGTAGCGCCAGATCGCGCCGGAAGGGCTTCCGCGTGAAGGCAAGGACCGCGACGACCAATGTGATCACGCCGACGATTCCCGAGACCGCCCGGTTTCCGAACTCGATCAGGGCGTGCGTGGCCAGCGGCGGCAGGGGCGTCCCGCCGCACTTCGGCCAGTTCGAGCAGCCGAGCCCAGAGTCGGTCAGCCGTACTGCGGCGCCGGTGAGGATGATCAGGCTGAGCGCCGCGAGCGCGAGGTAGGTGACGCGGCGGTACTGGGTGGGGTTGACGGTCAGGCGGGCGCGCACGTCGAGTAAATGCTAAGCGTTCTGCCGCCGCGGGTCGCGATCTGTCGGCGTCAGCGCGCCGCCCCTGCCGTCCGCCTGGCGTAGCGCTGCCAGATCGGCGTCGACCATGCGCTGCACAAGCTCCTCGAAGGTGACGCTCGGCTCCCAGCCGAGCTCCGTACGGGCTCGCGTCGGATCGCCGACCTGCGGCACGGCCTCGGCGGCGCGGACCAGGCTGGGATCAACACGGATGTGCTTACGCGCCTCGAGTCCGACGTGCGCAAAGGCGATCTCGGCCAGCTCCGCCACCGTATGGGCCACGCCGCTCGCGAGGATGAAGTCCTCGGGCCGCTCCTGCTGAAGCATGAGCCAGGCCCCCCGAACGATGTCCCCGGCGAATGACCAGTCCCGTACCGCGGTCAGGTCGCCGAGGAGCACCTCGGTCTGAAGTCCCAGCTTTATCGCCGCCGCGGCCCGGGTGATCTTGCGCGAGACAAAGGATTCAGGGCGACGCTCGGACTCATGGTTATAGAAGATCGCGGAGCAGGCAAACAGCTGATTGCGCTCGCGGAGCTGGCCGACGAGGTTGTGGGCGGCAAGTTTTGCGGTCGCGTATGGGCTGCGCGGCCGGCAGGGCGTGTCCTCTCGCTGCGGGCTCTCCGGAGCGTCCCCGAACATCTCGCCAGAGGCAGCGACGAGCACGCGGGTTTGCGGGCTGTGGTCGCGGACCGCCTCGAGCAGCACGGCTGTCGCCTCGGTAATCGCCGCCAGCGTTCGCGCCGGCCGCTGCCACGACTCCGGGACGAACGACGGAGCGGCCAGGTGGTACAGCTCGTCGGGCTGCGTGCGCGCAACCGCCGCAGTCAGGCACGAGGGGTCGAGTAGCTCGCCCCGGACCAGCTTGACGCGGCCACGCAGGTG
>JALYZY010000183.1 GCA_030948665.1 Actinomycetota bacterium
TGCTGAATGACCGGCGTCTTGAGCGCAGCCCCGAGGGCCAGGAATTTTGGCCTTGAGAGCTTTATGCCGTCGAAACCTCATATCTCACAATGCCTTCGGTGACGACTAGCCTTCCAAAAGCGTGCGTCCGAGCGGGAGTAGCTCAGTTGGTAGAGCGCGACCCTTCCAAGGTCGATGTCGCGAGTTCGAGTCTCGTCTCCCGCTGCGGCCGCTGTCGTCGCTAGCTGACGAGTTCCTCACCGAGGTCGAGCCGGGCTTGCCCCACTGCGTCGCCTCGAGTTGCTACGCCACCCGCGCGCAGATCCGGATCGGTCGCGACGACGTTCTTGGAGCACTCGCCGATGCGGAACGCGCGCTGGAACTGGGCCGCCCGATCAAGGATCCGCAGATTCTCATGCCGGCGTTGGCGCTGTGCGCGCACATCTTGTGCGAAAGCGGCGATAGGGGCGCGCGTCAGCACGCGCTGATAAGTTCCTCGCATACTTGAAGGAGGGAGGAAGGAACGGGTTTGCCGGGGTCGCCCTCCACGTCCTCGCATGGACGTTGGCGGCCCTGAGGCGAGGTCAGGAGCTGATCGACGTTCTTCCCGCCTCTGATGTCCCATGGGTGCCAGCAGCGGAGGCCTTCGCTGCGGGAGATGTGCGACGAGCGGCGGACATCTGCGGCGAGATGGGCGCCGTTACCGAGGAGGCGCGGGACCGGCTCTGGCTCGCCCAAGCGCTAATCAACCAGAACCGTCGGGCCGAGGCGGACGTCGAACTACAGCGCGCCCTTGCCTTCTATGGTTCGGAGGCCGCGACTCGCTACGTCCGCGAGGCCGAGGGCCTGCTCGCCGCGTCCGCGTAGGAAAGACTCACCTCTTTTACATCGGGCACGTGGCCATAGCCGACGTGTCCAGGCGACATGCTCGCCCTAGACGGGGTCCACCTTATGGAAGCCCAGCCATAAAGGGCTCGAGGCGAGTGAGAGTGACAGCACCTAGGGGCGACTGGGATCTCGCGCCGCTCAGGACGCCGATGGCGGGCGATCAACACAAGGCCTCGCCCGACCCGACAATATTGTCGAGTGACTGTGACGCTCCGCCACCCGAGCGCCGAGGAGTACGCCGGATGGTCAGCCGCGGCACTCGACGCCTACGTCGACGAGATCGTTGCGTCGGGCAGTATGAGCCGTGAGGCAGCTGAGGAGAAGGGTCGACGCGAGGACGCCGAACTTCTTCCTGAAGGGCTCGCCTCTCCAGGTCAATTGATCTTCCGGGTGGAAGCGGATGGGCAACCTGTGGGCTGGCTCTGGCTGGCGCTTCGAAACCCGCGCGCGGAGGCTGGCGTTGGTTTCATCTACGACATCACGGTCGACGAGGCGCACAGAAACCGAGGCTACGGGCGAGCGGCGATGCGGCTCGCTGAGGAGGAGGCGCGACGCAACGGCCTTCACGCGCTGGAGCTCAACGTCTTCGGGCAGAACGTGATTGCCCGGGCCCTCTACTCGAGCCTCGGTTACCGGGAAACGTCGGTGCAGATGAGAAAGGAGCTCTGACCGCCCGCTGGGCTCTGCTGTTGAAAGGCTCCCACCAAGACGGACGGCGCCGAGGCCGCGCCCACGCAGGCGGGTTTGAGAGCTGACTGGGCCGGGCAAGTCCGGGCGACGCAAGCCATGTTGGGGCCGTCCAGGGCCTCCATCAGACCCAGGCGGTTCAGGGAGTCGCTGAGCGTGGCTCCCCGAGGGGTAAAGAATTTTGGCCGTTGATAGCGTCGCGCTCTCGAAACTTCATATGTAGCAGCGCTTTCTGTGACGACTAGCCTTCCAAGCTGGATGTCGAGGGTTCGAGTCCCTTCTCCCGCTCCACGTTTCCTCGAAGCCGGTGTTCGAGTTCAATAAAGCATCGAAGGTGACCCCGGCGTTCTCCGCGTCCTTGAACTCGACGGACTTTCCGCACCCCACAGCCTGCTCAGTTCTCGATGCCCGCCAGCCCGCGTAAGCGCCAAGCCCGCACGGGGGCGGCGAACCCTTTCAGGACCAGCTCGGCGGGCTCGGCGGCAAGGCCGCGACCCGCCAGTGAAGCCTCTACCCGCCGGTGCGCCTCCTCAGAGACCAAAATCTCCCTGGTCCGGCAATGCGCCAGCGCACTAGTTATCAATCTTCGATGCATGCCTCCTATGACACTGTCAGTTGCCGGGCGCGATGTTCTGGTTCAGCCGAAAAACGTTCTGCGGGTCGTATCGCGCCTTCAGTGACGAAAGGCGTCCATACCGATCGCCGTATGCGCTCCGTAACCCAGCCACGTCGGAGTCAGGCTCGTAGTTAACGTAGCCGCCGCGCGCATATGGCGCCAGGGCGGCCGCCGTTTCGCGCGCCCACGTGACGCAACGTTCGCCGTCGGACTCCTCGATCCAATTCGCATCGATGAGAACGTCGTAGTGCGCGTCGCGATGCCCGAATGCCCCGTCCCCAGTCGCCACCGCGCCGCCCATGTGCTCGACGATAATCTCGAGGAGCGGCGGCGACTGCGCGGCGGGCCATCGATCAGCGAGAACTTCGATAACGTCGTCGGTGAGGTCGTCGAGGAAGCAGGACTTCCAGTAGTGATATTGGCCGGGCGGGTAGGCCGCGTCCGCACGCTTCTGCTGATCGGTGTACGGCAATGGCCCGAGTGCATCGAGCAACGGTGTGCCGACGGCGCTTCGGGCGGGCGCAAGCACCTTCTCGCCGGCCGGTAGATTGCCGGCGTAGCAGGCAGCCATCGCTGCAACCGCCGATCCATCGGGAGTGGCGGTCAGGGCCGCATATGCGGTTAGCTCGTCGGGCGCCGTCGCCGTGAGCTCGCGGTAGAACTGCAGGAGATCGCGTAGCGTCTGGGGCCCGTATGCGACGACCCCGCCGAAGACCGTCGGCCCGACGGGATGAAGACGGTAGTCGAACGAGGTGGCGATGCCGAAGTTGCCGCCACCTCCCTTCAACCCCCAGAAAAGCTCGGCGTTGTCGTCAGCGTTCGCGGTCACCAGGCTGCCGTCGGCGGTCACGAGGTCGACCGACAACAGGTTGTCGCATGCGAGCCCGTGCTTACGCATCAGCCAGCCGAGCCCACCGCCGAGCGTAAGGCCGGCAATGCCGGTCGTGCTGGCAATGCCGAGCGTGGTCGCAAGACCGTACTCCTGTGTCGCGTAGTCGAACTCGCCGAGCGTGAGACCGGCTTCGGCATGGGCCACGCGCGCCTGGGGTTCGACGGTTATCCCTTTCATCGGGCCGAGATCGATGACCACGCCGGCGTCGCAGGTCGAAAAGCCGGCAAGGCTGTGACCGCCTCCCCGCACGGCCACCGGTAGCTCGTTTTCGAGCGCGAATCCGAGAGCCCTCTGCACGTCCGCGACGTCATTGCACTGCGCGATCAGCGCCGGGGTGCGATCCGCGGTTGCATTCCAGGTACTCCGGGCCTGCTCGTATCCCGGGTCCTCCGGAACCACCAGTTGACCGTGCAGGGACGCGCGCAGCGCGGAGAGCGCAGTCGCTGACCGGCCGGTGTTCTCAGTCATGATCTTCATCGCTAGCTCCTTTGGAATGTATCTGCGACATTTCAACCGGCTGGACGCGGTCGAAGGGGACCTCACTCAGGCGGCTGACTTCGATGACGTCCTCCTCGTCCGCTGCCCCGAAGAGAGTCAGAACGACCTCCTCCGCCGGGATCAACATCGAGCTAAGAATCCGGATCTCGACCCCGCTCCCAGCGAGATCGCGAGCCGCACGACTCATCCTCTCCTCGGCGTCGACCAATCGTTCGCGGCTGATCCCCGGCCAATAGCGTTCCACCAGGAACATCGCCTTCGCGGGTGCCTTGTTGGTTGAGTCCACACCGCGAGTCTAGGTACCGGCGGCTGGCCCGTAATCGGGGGATTCCCTATGCCTCACTCCTTCTTACCCGGCGCGCGTTCTGCGAATTTAGCGGCGAGCTCGGCTCGCGAGCGGATCCCGAGTTTCCGGTAAGTCCGCGACAGATTCGCTTCAACGGTCTTGGGGCTGAGGAACAAGGCATCGGCGATCTCACGATTCCTGCGTCCTTCCGCGACGAGGGCAGCGATACGCTCCTCGATCGGCGTCAACTCGGTCTGGGCCTCCGTCCGGACCCCGATGCGGGCGAGCTCGCCTCCGGCCCTCTCGGCCCACAGTGACGCGCCGAGCCGGTCGAAGATGCCAAGCGCCTGTTCGAGGGTCTCGCGGGCGGCTGCCCGCTGTTTCATCCGGCGCTGGACAACTCCTTTGATCAATAGCGTGCGGCCGAGCTCGAACGGCATCGCCAGGCGCTCATGCGCCTGCAGCGCATGCTCAAGTGCTTCGTTGGCGCCTTCGAGATCGTTTCGAGCGGCCTGGACGAGAGCTCGCGAACGAGCGCCGGTCGCAAGACTCCAGGCTCGTTGGGTCCTCTCACCGACTTCCTCCATCCAGGCCGTCAAGTCCTCGGCGCGGATGAGGTCGCCTAGGCCTGCGAGCGCTTCGATCTCGTCGGGTACGACATGGCAATCGCCGAACTCCATGTTCCATCGAGGTCGCAAGAGGTCGGTCGCCTGCCCGAGGTGAGCGTGCGCGGCTTCGAGGTTCCCCAAGGACAGCTCTATGAACCCGAGAACGTGGAGGTTTTGCATCCGAAAGACGACGTCCTCCGCGCTCTCGGCCTCTTGCCGGCCCGCGTCGGCCTCGCGGCGTGCCTCCTCGACGAGCCCCAGGCAGGCCTGCGCCATCGCCTTGACGTAAAGCGGTGCGCTCGGCTGATCGGTATGCTGTCTTAGCTGCAGGCTCTCTTCCGCATACCGGATGGCAACGACCCAGTTTGCCGCCCATGCCTCGAGTTCGGCGAGATGGATCAGATGCGTGGGTGCCGCGTGCAGGTCTCCGTGCTCCATCGCCTCGTCCAGCAATCGCAAAAGGAGTTCGCGGGCCTGGTCGAGGGCGTCGTTGTCCATGAGGACCTTCGCCAGATGGCTACGCGGCGACAGCGCCCCGGCCGAGCCGTCGAGGGCGACTGCTCGCTCGAACAGATCCCCGCGAATACCCCCGCCCCCGCAGAACGTCCAGTGGCCAAGTTCGGCTACGGCCATCCCAAGGGCTTCGGTATCGTCGGTGCGCTCTGCGAAATCGACGCCGAGCCGGGCATGACGCTCAGCTGCGGGCACGTCGCCGAGGAAATACGCAATCGCTCCGCGCGTCCGATGAATTCGGCTGCAGAGGGACGCATCCCGGCCTGCATCCTCCATTGCTCGATCGCACAGGGCGAGGCCGTGACCCAACGGATGGGAAAGCTCAGCCAGCCGCAGCAAGGCTTCCGCTCGATCAAGGCCGCCCGGTGCGTCGGCGACCGCGCGCTCGAACAACGACCGGGCGCGCGCTCTATCGCCCGCCGCTAGAGCCTGCATACCAGCGTTCATCGACCGCCGGAAGGTCTGCGCCCGATCTGGCGTGGGCGTGAGCTCGAGCGCCCGTCCGGAAAGTTGCGCCGCCACGTCGGTGGCTCCGCGCCTGGCTGCGTTCTGCGCCGCCTCATCGAGGGCCGCTGCTACCTCTGCGTCCGGCCCGGACGCCGCGAGCGCGAGGTGCCTAGCTCGCTCCTCCGGATCTGCAGCTTTGCCCGCGAGATCGCGATGGATAGTCCTTCGCTCAGTGCCGGCGGCGTGGCTGTACACCGTAGCCGCCATCATCGGATGCGTAAATCGGACGACGCCGTCGCGGGAGTCGAGGATGCCCGCCTTCTCGGCCAGCTCGATGTTCTCCTCGGCGTGGGGCCCCACCGCGCTCTGCAGATCCTGCACTGTCGAGGTGCCCATGGCTGCCGCGACCAGGAGCATGCGCTTCGTCCCGTCGGCCAGTCGCTCGAGACGTTCGCGGAGCAGATCGCCAAGCCGGTCCGACACCGGAAGGTGGCCTCCCGCTCCGACCCGCCCACCCTGCTCGATCACGGCGCGAGCAAGCTCGAGCGCGAAGAAGGGATTTCCTCCTGACGTCTCGTGGATCCGAACCAGCATAGGGCGAGCGAGCGCAACGCCGAGCTTCGCGTGAACGAGCTGATATATCGCTCCGAGCGAAAGCGGCGCGACGCGCAGCCGCACGGTTGAGAGTTGATCGAGCCACGGATCGCCAGCGAAACCGCTTCGTCGCGTGACGATCACGGCCATCGGATCTGAATCGATACGGCGCAGCGCGAATCCGAGAGCGCGCCGTGTCGGGACATCAAGCCATTGGACATCGTCCACTGCGATCGCCAGTGGGCCCGCGCGGGAAAGGGTACGAAGGGTGCCCGTGACGGCGACGGCGACTGCCCCTGGTTCCACCGCAGCATCGGCGGAACCTCTCAGCAGCGCTGTGTAGAGGGCCTTTCGCTGAGGTTCCGGCAACTCGAGCGTAGTCTCGTCCACAACGGAGCCGAGGAGATCGATGAGACCAGCGAATGCGACGGTTGTCTCCGCTTCGTCGGGCCGGCAGGCGAGCACACGATACGAACGCTCTCTCGCCGAAGCCACTGACTCCTCCCAAAGAGCGGTCTTGCCGATGCCGACGTCTCCCTCGATGAGGAGCGCGGCGAGCCCGGCGCGCGGCTCGTCGAGGAACGCGTGGATGAACGCGAGTTCCGGGTCGCGCCCAACCGTGCGCTGCGGGGAAGTCATACGCTTGATTGTTGTCGCTCTGAAGCCAGGGGTCCAGCCCGGGCAGGCTCGCCTCGAGTTCACCGACTGACTTGCGACTGCTCGCAGCGCCCTTGGGCAGGCGGTGAAGCCGCCGCAAGAGGCTTCGCCCGCGACGTTTTCACCCTTAAACACACTGCGAGTCTTATGAGAGACGTGCCGGGCCCACGACCTGTTCTCAAGCCTTGACGCTGATGGCGAGCGTAGGCTCGTCAGCTTGCTGATCTCCAGCTCAACCTGGAAGAAGGGCGAACTCTCGGTCACCTTCCGCCCGCCGTTCGACATCATCTTGCACGGCGTTCTCCAGGCGCGGACCGCGACAGAACATCTCATCAGCCACTTCAGCTTTTCGGGGTGCGGCGCCTGTGACGTTAAGCGCTGCTAGGACCGCGTCAGCGCGGGCTATAGCTGTTCGCGAATTCAGGAAAGAACGCTCTTGGCCAGCTGAATAGAGGACGTGCCTTCCAAGCTGGATGTCGAGGGTTCGAGTCCCTTCTCCCGCTCCACGCAACAAACGCCTGATTTCTAAGGGGCTCTCATGCCGCCACCTCGTCGCTGCCGGCAGCACCGTCCTCGAGGATGCGATGCGCGCGCACAGATTGCCGGTGGCCAGAACGCGTACCGCTCAGCGCAGCAGTTGCACTCGCCGTTCGCCGACCATGGCATCAGTGCTTCGGACGGGAGAACCAGTAGACGCCCGCCCGCATCCGGCCCATCGGGAGCGGCACGTCGAAGTGCGTCTCATCGTGCGCTTGTAGCTCGAGCGGGGCCAAGAAGGAGACTGCCTCGTCGCGCGTCATGTGTCTGGGACCCATGGGTATCCAGAACGCGCGCGGCCGGTGCGCGAAGTGGACGAGCACGTAGTCGCCTCCCGGCGCGAGCCATTCGTCCAGCCGGTTCCGGTACGCGCGGACCTTTCCTCTAGGCAGGTGGTGCAGGCAGCCCGAGTCGAGCACGACGTCGAAAGCCGACGGCGCCTCGTACTCGACGACGTCGCACTCGCGAAGATCGACCTCGACGCCGGCCTGCTCGGCTCGCGTCCTGGCGGCGGCGAGGGCGGCCGGGACGAAGTCGACCCCAACGACGGAGAACCCCTGCTGCGCGAGGTACACGGCGTGGCCGCCTTGGCCGCAACCAAGGTCGAGCGCGCGTCCGCGTCTCGTGCGCTGCGCGACCGCACGCTCCAGTAGCGCCGGCGGCTGCTCGCGATGCCATGGCAAGGACTCGGCACTCGGTGCGCGCCGGTACAGCCGTGCGAACACCGTCCGCTGGAGATTCACGCGAGCACTCCGCCCGGGATCGCCAACTTCTGCATCTTGCTCCGAACGGCGAGGTCGAGCACTGCGTCCACCAGCCGGCAGCGTAGGTGAGCCGACGCCCACCGGCAAGCCCACGTCTCACCATCCGCCGCGGGGGGACGCTCACGGAGTCCGACCATCGGCTCCTGGCCTTGTGGGCGGCCGCGTGCGCGGAGCACGTTCTGCATCTCTTCGAGTCCGTACAGCCCGCGGACCCGCGGCCCCGCCAGGCGATCGAGCAGATTGGTGCATGGGCGGGCGGCGAGATCAAGATGTCTCAGTCGCGCGCGGCGGGTGGCCATGCAATGGCTGCGGCAAGAGAGCTGAGTGGAGCCGCTCGGCACGCCGCATATGCGGCCGGCCAGGCGGCCGTGGTTGCGCATGTCGCAGCGCACGAGCTCGGTGCTGCGGCTCATGCGATCAAGGCCGCGCGTGCCGCGGCCCCCGGATGCGAGGGTGAGAGCGCCGGCCAGCTCGAGTGCCGTTGGCAGCGCGAACAGCTCCCCGATGCGATTCGCGAACTTGTCCTGGAGGATCAGCGGTTGCGAAACGAGATCTGCTGGTCGGTGTTCGACTGCTGACGACACGGCGAAGCGCGTAGGGCGCTGGGAAGATGGCCGTCGTCCGTGCGGTGGCGACGCCAGCGATTAGTTCCGGACATGGCGAACGTGAGAACGGGTGACAGCTCAGCTCATGACGAGGTAGCCACGGCAGTCCCTTCAGGGTCGCAGGGCTGGAGAAGGTTGCCGCTCGCTACCAGCCGGCGTGCCAGGGGCCGGGCAGGGCGCCCACCTGCTGTCGGAAGCCGTACATGTCGACGACATTCCAGTGCTCGACCATCAACCCATCGCGGACGCGGTACATGTCGATTCCGCGGGAGACAAAGCGCCGGCCCGTTGGCGGGACACCCATGAACTCGCCGACGTGGGTGCCGGTGTGGCTCCATCGGAGCACGACCATGTCGCGCTCGGCCACGGCATCGTGGATCGTCCACAACGGGTCGAGGGCCTTGATGATCGTGGTGATCCGTTGTTTCAGCCCCACCAGGCCCGGGGCCTGGCCGGGGAAGGCGGCGTGGTCGAGGTAATCGACCGCCGCCACCTCCCCGAGGGCGTCGACGTCACGGCTGTTGAGGATCCCGACCTTGTAGCGGCGCAGGAGCGCCTTGTTGGCCTCCAAGGCAGCGTCGGCCGGGGCCGCCAGCATGATCAGGCGGACGCTTGACTGGGTGCGGGGATGGCCCCGAGCTGCTGGAGCAGACCCAGCTGGTCCACGACGTGCCAGTGCTCGGCCATGCGACCGTC
>JALYZY010000185.1 GCA_030948665.1 Actinomycetota bacterium
GCGCTCGAGCGCCTCGGTTACGTACAGCTCGCTCACCCTCAAGCGCTCGATCCGGCCATCCGTGCGGCACCACGCGACAGTCTCGCCGCGCCGGATCGCGCCATTGCGCACGCGACAGATCGCGAGCCGTCCGACATAGGGGGACGCGTCGAGGTTGGTGACATGCGCCTGGAGGGGATGTTTCGGATCGTGCTCGGGCGCCGGAACGTGCTCGACCAGCAAGTCGAGCAGCGGCCCGAGGTCGCTTCCCTGAGTAGAGGGATCGAGCGAAGCGAGTCCCGCCTTGGCGTTCGTGTAAACGATCGGGAAGTCGATCTGGGACTCGTCGGCGTCGAGATCGAGGAACAGCTCGTACACCTCATCGACCACCTCGTTGATGCGGGCGTCGGGCCGATCCACCTTGTTGACGACGAGGATCACAGGCAGCCGGGACTCGAGCGCCTTGCGGAGCACGAAGCGCGTCTGGGGCAGCGGCCCTTCGCTTGCGTCGACGAGTAGAAGCACACCGTCGACCATCGTCAGGCCGCGCTCCACCTCACCGCCGAAGTCTGCGTGCCCTGGCGTGTCGACGATGTTCAGCTTGACCCCGCCGTAGTGGACCGCGGTGTTCTTCGCCAGGATCGTGATCCCTTTCTCTCGCTCGAGATCCATCGAGTCGAGCACCCGATCGGCTACCTCCTGACCCGAGCGGAACGCTCCGGATTGCCATAGGAGAGCGTCAACGAGCGTCGTCTTGCCGTGGTCGACATGAGCGACGATTCCGACGTTCCGAATGTCTTCGTGCTTGGCCATCGGGCAGTGACGATAGACATGCGGCGCCCGTCTCCCTCGAGCCGCCGCCCGGTTTCACAATCGCGGCTGTGCTGCGCTAGGTGATGCTCGGTCGCAGAACGTCCGCGCGCATCGATTGAACGAAGCAGCGCTCGCTCGCCTGTTCCGCGGGCTCTCCGAGCCGGTGAAACGCCTCGGCAATCTGAGCTCGGCGCCTGTCGAAGCGCTCCGCGCGCTTGGGGTCGACCCTGACAATGCGTGCGCGCAAGGCGTCCATGTCCTGGATGCGCACACGAACGTCGTAGTCGACGGTGATCGCGCGGTCAAGCCCCACGAGGGCAGCATGCGAGAGCGCATGCTGCGCCGCCTCGCGGACCTCGAGCTCATCCTCGACCAAGCTCGTGAGGACGAAGTAGTCGCCCTGAGCGAGCGGCTCCGCGACGTACACCGCGCCGCCCGGACGCAGCACGCGACATGCCTCCCGTAACGCCAAGCCCAGGTCACCTGCGGGCACGTGGTGAAGCGAGCGCATGAACACGACAACGTCCGTCGAACCGTCTTCGAGCGGCAGCCCTTGCGCGCTTCCCACGAGGTAGCGGGCTCCGCTACGGCCATCATGTGCGATCGCGTCGGCAAGCTGCTGCTCGGAGATGTCGAGCCCGATCACTCGAGCACCTCGGGCGGAGAGGTCCCGAGCTAGTCCTCCGCCTCCACAGCCCACGTCGAGCACGTTCTTGCCGAAAGGCTCGACCAACCGCTCCAGCATCGAGAGGTCAGTGGTGAGCTCTCGGGTCAACGTCGCGCAATCCTGTGTCGGTCGCGGCTCAATGCTCGAGCAGGACCGTGTCCTCGTGCGAGTAGGCCGGCGCGCAGCAGCACAGGAGGGTCAACGGTTCCTGCTCGTCGGCCCACAGCTTGTGCGCAACCCCGGGAGGTATCACGACGCAGTCGCCTGCCCGCACTGAGCTCTCGTCGTCACCGAGGCGCATCCGCCCGCTCCCGCCAGTGAAGAGATAGATCTCCTCGCTGCGGCGATGGAGGTGGGCGACCGTCGTGGCGCCCGGCGCCACGACTGCCTCGGCCAGGCTCTGGTTGGTCGCGTTGGCCGACGGAATGCCGGCTAGCTCGCGGATCGAGGATCCGTCTGCAGTTATGAACGCCTCGCGCTGCTCGCGGCGCACGATCTCCATGACGCAGAAGGCTATTCATTGCTTGCGCGCCGGCGCCGCTCGCGTGCGACAGCCGGAGCTGCCGCCCTATCGGCAGATCGGGGCCGCAGGGCGAGGAGCATGGATTTGTTGCGCGCCCGTTGCTGGATCAAGGGCGTTTCCGCGGAGACGCCCATTCGGAGTCAGCAACGTCGATTCGCACCGACGGCCGGTACTGTTGCCGGCCATGTCCGAGATGCGCCGCACGCTGCTCACCCAGCCCGACGAGCTTCGCCGCATCGTCGGTGATCCCGCGCCTGCGCATGCGGCGGCCGAGCGACTTCGTGGGCGTGCCGTGCTGCTCGTAGGCGTGGGGACCAGCTGGCATGCCGCTCACCACGGGGCCTGGCTTCTGCAGGAGGCCGGCGTCCGCGCGAGCGCTGCGCACCCGGCGGATCTCGCGCCGTACGGACGGTCCTTTGATCCGGATGTAGGTCTCATCGTCATGAGCCACACCGGCGGCACCGGGTATTCGCGCGAGGTTCTCGACCGCGGCCGCGCTGCGGGCGCCGAGGTGGTGCACATCTCCGGGATCGGGAGCGGCGGGGACATCGAGACGACGGAGGCGGAGGAGTCCTATGCGTACACCGCCAGCCATACCGGCGCGATGTTGCGCCTGGGACAGATCGCCGTCGCCCTTGGCGCGGAGCTGGAGCTAGACGCGGTTCCCGACGCAGTCGCCGCCGTGCTCGCTCGCGCAGGCCCGCTCCTCGGCGAGCTGCCCGCCCGGCTTATCGAGCTGATCGGTGCGGGGCCGAACGGTTGGACAGCCCAGGAAGGCTCGCTGAAGATCCGCGAGGCGTCCTATGTCGCCGCCGAAGGCCTCTCCGCCGAGCAGTTCTTCCATGGCCCGAGCGTGGCGCTCGACTCGCAGGATGTGCTTGTGGTGCTCGACGGTGGCGGCCCCACCGCCGAGCGCGTCGGAGCGATCGCGCAGGCTGTCGAGGTGACGGGCGCGCACGTCGTAAGGTTCAGAGAACACGATCTGGGGGAGGCGCTGTCCGTGTTTCCCCTGACTGTCGTGGTCCAGCGGATCGCGGTTGAGCTGGCCGAGATGCGCGGCGTCAGCCCGGACCGCTTTCGCTACGAGGAGGACCCGCGCCGCGAGGCTGCGTTCGAGGCCCTCGGCTTCTGATCGTCACGGCGAGTGGCTCGTCGCTCTTCGAGGACCATGCTCACAGGCCGGGTGTTCACCACGTGCCCGGCAGTCGCCCAGCCACGGCGCGCGGTCGCGACCGAAAATGCCATGTTCGCAAGGCCGCGTACCGAGTGCGCATCCGTTGAGCAGACGATCTCTACCCCGGCCGCAAGCGCGTCACGGACGTGCTCGCCACTGAGGTCGAGGCGAACGGGGAGGCCGTTGACCTCTAGCGCGACATGTTCTTCGAGTGCGACCTCAAAAATCCGCTCGAGGTCGAGCGCGTTCTCGGGGCGGCGGTTGATGTAGCGCCCTTTCGGGTGGCTGAGGCACCGCACGTACGGGTTGCGAAGCGCCT
>JALYZY010000189.1 GCA_030948665.1 Actinomycetota bacterium
ATGTCCTTCAGGCCATGGTGCTTCTCGGGCGGCGGCCGCAGCGACTTCGCGAGCACCGTGAAGTCCTCGATTCGCAGGCTGATCTCCCCCCGACGGGTCCGCAGCGCGATCCCATCGACACCGATCAGGTCGCCCAGGTCCAGTCCCAGCAGGAGCTCCATCCGCTCGGGAGCCAGGACATCCGCCCTCGCTTGGAGCTGGAGCTGGCCGGAGCGATCGACCAGATCGAGGAACGCCATTCCGCCCTGACCCCGGCGTGCGGCCAGGCGACCGGCGACCCGGTGCTTGATGTTCGTCTCCTCGCCCGGCGCCAGCGACTCGTGCTGCACACGCACGGCGGCGATCGCCTTGACCCCGGGGTACTCATGCGGGAACGGCTCGATGCCGGCGGCCCTCAGCGCCTCCAGCTTTCGCCTGCGCGCCTGCAGTAGCTCGGATGAGCCTTCTTCAGCCATGCGACTGCCCGGAGGGCCTCCGGGCTACTTGCCGACGTCGATCTTGGTGATCCGCAGGCGGCGCTCGCCCTTCGGCGTCGAGAACACGACCTGATCGCCGCGTTTCTTGCCGAGCAGAGCCTTGCCGACCGGAGACTCGTTAGAGAGCTTGAGCTCGGCCGGCTTGGCTTCGGCCGAGCCGACGATCGAGTACTTGATCGACTTGCCGGCCTCGTCCTTGACGTACACAACCGAGCCGACGCGCACGACGTCGGTCCCAAGCTCGGAAGCGTCGATCACCGTGGCGGAGCGCAGCTTCTCCTCGAGCGTCGCGATTCGCGCCTCGAGCATCGCCTGCTCGTTCTTGGCGTCGTCGTACTCGGCGTTCTCGCTGATGTCGCCGAACTCCCGCGCCTCCTTGATCCGGGCCGCAACCTCGCGGCGACGCGTGGTCGAGAGGTGGTCGAGCTCGGACTTGAGATTGGTCAGACCTTCGGGTGAGAGGATGACGTCTTTGGGCATGCGATCAGTTCACGGGACTGGACGGTTTTGGCGAGAAAAAACCCGCTACGGGAGCGGGCAGGCGTGGCTGGGCGGATGAGTATAGACGCCCGGCCTGTTGTCCCAAATGAGGGCTCGGGCCGCCTCGAGGCTCGGCGCTGTCTGCAGCGCGGCCCTGTCCGCCGGACGGCCACCGAGACGCTCCAAGTACCACGGATAGAACTTGCGCAGGTAGCGGGTGGCGCGCTCCTCGCCAAGGTGCTCCACGGCCCGTTGCATCACCCAGTCGAGCTCCGTCAGGATCTCCTCGCGGTCAGGGTCGCCAGATCGCTGGCCCAGCAGCTGCTCGAACAGCCAAGGGTTCCCGAGCGAGCCGCGGGCGAGTAGTACACCCGCCGCGCCGGTCAGCTCGAAGGCCGCGACGGCCTGCTCGGCTGTCCGCAGGCCGCCGGAGACCATCACCGGGATCGGAAGATCGACGACCAGCTTGCGCACAAGCTCGTAGTCAGGCCTTCCTGCGTGGCGCTGCGAGGCCTGGCGAGGGTGAATGCAGATCCCGGCTACTCCCCCATCCTCGGCCAGGCGGCGCGCGACTTCCACGCCCGTGATCTCACCCGAGCGCTGACCGGAGCGGAGCTTCACCGTTACGGGGAGCCCGCTGCCGCGAGCAGCTGCCTGGGCGAGCGCGACCGCTCGATCGGGGTCGGCAAGCAGGGCCGCCCCGGCGCCGGTCTTGCAGACCTTCGGCACCGGGCAGCCCATGTTCAGGTCGATCATGTCGGCGCCCGCGGCGGCGACCCGCTCGGCCGCGGAGGCCATCACGTCGGGGTCGTGGCCGAACAGCTGGACTGACACCGGATGCTCGTCGGGATGGATCCGCAGGAGCTCCCGGCAAGTGCGCTCGTTACGGTGGTGCACGGCGAAGCTCGAGACCATCTCCGAGACGACCAGCCCGGCGCCGTAGCGCTTGGCTTGCAGGCGCACGAACCAGTTGCCGATCCCGGCGAGCGGCGCGAGGACGGCGCGGTTGGCGATCTGGACCCCGCCCAGGCTCCAGCTGTCTGTAAGCGCGCTACGCACCGGATTCATGGTACGAATGGTTGACATGGACGTCGTCGCGCTGCTCACACCATGGACCGAGGTCGTGTTCGACCAGGTACCGGGACTCGAGCTGTTCGACGCTCATACCCATATCGGCCAGAACGACCCCGACGGGATGCGCCAGAGCGCGGACGAGCTGCTCGGGGTCCTCGGACAGGCGCGGGCACGCGGGGCGTTCGTCTTCCCGATGCACGAGCCCGACGGGTATCCGCCGGCCAATGACGCCGTGCTCGAGGCGGCTCGGGCCGCCGAGGGCCCGCTGATCCCGTTCTGCCGCGTTGACCCGAAGGCGGACCCGGTCGCCGAAGCCGAGCGCTGCCTGGACGCCGGCGCCCGCGGCATCAAGCTCCACCCTCGCGCCGAGGGATTCACGCTCGATCATCCTGAGGTGAGCCGGCTTGTGGGTCTCGCCGACGAGCGGCGCCTACCGGTCCTCATCCATGCCGGTCGCGGAATCCCCGCCCTGGGGCTTCACGCGGTCGAGCTCTCCGAGCGCTTTCCCGCCGCCCGGCTGATCCTGGCCCATGCCGCGATCTGCGACCTGTCGTGGATCTGGCGGGTCGCAGCCGACCACCCCAATCTGCTGTTCGACACGGCATGGTGGCTGCCGTCAGACATGCTCACGCTGTTCTCGCTGATCCCCCCTGGGCAGATCCTCTTCGCGAGCGACGCCCCGTACGGGAACCCAGCGATCTCGGCCGCGTTCCAGCTGCGCTGCGCGCTGCAAGCCGGCCTGTCTGCGCGGCAGATCTCGTCGATTGGATCGGAGCAGGCGCTTCGAGTCGCCGCCGGCGAGCCGCTCGAGCAGCTGGGCCCGGCGGTCGGAGAGCACGAGCGAGCGCCCCATGTTCTGCTCGACCGCGTCTCGGAGTTCCTGATGCTTGCGGCGATCGGGGCGTTCCGTGGCGGCGATCCGACTGAGATGCTCGCGCTTGCACGGCTGGCCTGCGATGTGCCCGAGGAGATCGACGACGCTCCTGTGTTCGAGGCAATCCGGACCCTGATCGACGCCTACGAGGCTGACAGCGCCGCCGGCGGCGACCACCGGCGGCGAGCTGCGTTCCTGATCCTTGCGGTCACGGTCGCCCGCACGCCGGAGGTTCCGATCCCCAAGATCACCTCGCTGTCGCAGGCCGGTTAGCCTCACCATCGGTGTAGAGCGCCGGTTCGTGACTCAGGAGCACGACGTCCACGTCGGAGTCGGCTCGGGGAGCGCCATACGCCCAGGAACCCACCAAGGCAACAGCCCGAACATCGGGACGCTCGCGCGACCAGCGCGCAAGCCGCGCGAGCAGGGCTTCGACCTCGATCTCTGCCGCGGCGCTCACCGGTCCGAGCTTAGGGGAGGCATGGACAGGAGATACTGGGGCGATGCCCGCGAGCATCAGCCCTCCCGCGACCGACGCCGCCGGCCTGGAGCAGCTGGCGCCCCTTTGGAAGAGCCTCCACCGCCACCATCGTGTGGTGTCCGACTACACGGCGCTGGTCGACGATCTCGAGGTGTCGTGGGAGCGCCGGCTGCGCTGGTACCGGCGACTGCTCGGCGAGGGCGCGGCGTACCTGACCGCCAGCGACGATGACGGGCGCTTGATCGGCTACGCGGTGGTGATCCTCGAACGCGTTCCCGACGAGACCTTCGAATCGGCGCAGGGGGTGGCCGAGGTCGCGACGCTTGTGGTCGCCGAGGCTCACCGGTCAGCTGGGCTGGGCCGGGCACTCCTGCAAGCCGCCGAGCGCCTTGCCCGTGAGAACGGCTTCGACGTGATGAAGATCTACGTGATGGCCGGCAACCACCGCGCCCACGCGTTCTACGAGACGGCGGGGTACGCGGTGGGCGAGCACGTCCTCTACCGGCGACTCTGAGACAGAGCTGGAAGCGCTAACCCGCGTTGCGCTGCCAGATCAGCCGCAGGCCGGTGAGGGTCAGCAGATCATCGACCTCATCGATCGCCTCGCGAACGAACGGCACCAGGACCCCTGCCAGCCCGCCCGTGGCGATCACCGTCGTGTCCGCGCCGAGCTCGGCCCGCAGCCTGCGGACGATGCCGTCGACCTGCCCGGCGAACCCGTAGACAATGCCGCTGCGGATCGCGTCGACGGTTGACTTGCCGATCAGCGAGCGGGGCTCCACGAGCTCGACCTTCGGCAGCTTGGCGGCGCGATCGTAGAGCGCGTCGATCGAGATCTCGGCGCCGGGAGTGATGATCCCGCCGAGGTACTCGCCCGCTGAGGAGACCACGTCGTAGGTGATCGCAGTGCCGAAGTCGACGACGACGCAGGCGCCGTCGACTCGCTCGTACGCCGCGACCGCGTTCGCGAGCCTGTCGGCCCCGACCTCGTACGGGTTGTCGTAGCGGATCGGCATCCCGGTGCGGATCGAGGGCCCGACGTTCAGCATCTGGTGACCCAGGTACCGAAGCGCCATCGCGATCCACTGCTCAGAGAGCTGCGGGACCGTCGAGGCGACAATCGAATGCCGGACGTCACCGAATGAGAGCCCACGAAGCGCCAGTAGGTTCGAGAGCGTCGCGCCCAGCTCATCGCCGGTTGATTCGCGAACCGTCGCGAACCGCCAGTGCTCGCGAATTGCGGGGTCGCCATCGAGCTCCACCACTCCGAAGTGGGTCTGGGTGTTGCCTACGTCGACCACAAGCAGCATGCGCTTCGAAACCCTATCCCGGTAGCCGCAGCGGAGGCCCGGCGCGATGGACCTCCTGCCCTTGACCGAGCGCCGACCGCGTGTCCTCGAGTCGCGAGCCGTCCGGAAGCGTCAGTGCAGGGTCGAGCTCGAGCAGCGGCACGACCACGAAGCGGCGGGAGCGAACCTCCGGATGGGGCAGCGTCAGCCGTTCCGATTGGTACTCGACCGATTCGAGCAGCAGCACGTCGACGTCGATTGGCCGGGGACCGTGCCGGGGGCCGCCGGACTCGCGACCGAGCTCTTGCTCGAGCTGCTTACAGGCGCCGAGCAGCTCTTCCGGGCCATGGTCGGTGCGGATCCGCAGGCAGGCGTTCAGAAAATCCCGCTGATCGAGAACAAGGCCCACAGGCTCTGTCTCGTAGACCGACGAGGACGCCAGAACCTGCACTCCGTGAGTGGGCAGCGCCGCCACTGCCTCCTGAAGGTGCGCGCGACGCTCACCGATGTTCGAACCGAGCCCCAGATAGCCGATCCGGCTGTTCACGAACGTAGAGGGCTAAGCCTCGCGCCAGACCTCGACGGACACCTCGCTCACCGGCAGTGGGAGCGGCGGCTCCGGCTTGGCCGCTTTCACCCAAACGGCGCGGGCGGCGTAGCGCTCCAGAAGGCGCTCGGCGACTGCCGCACACAGACGCTCTAGTGTCTTGTACGACCGCTGCTGGGAGACAAGGCTCACCGCCTCGCAAACCTCGCCGTAGTCGATGGTGTCCTCGATCCGGTCGGTGACCGTCGCATCGCACTGGCCGGCGTCGAGCCGGATGTCGAGAAGCAGACGCTGGCCGATTTCGCGCTCAGCGGCTGTTACACCGACATGGGTGAACAGCGACAGGCCGCTGATCTCGATAGTTACCTCGGGCTCGGATCGCTCCTCGTCGTCGTCCTCGCCCTGCTCGAACTCGTCGGGCTCGTCCATCGCGCGCTGACCGTAGCAGCCGTCACCGCAAGCGCGTCATGGACCGGCGCGACGTCGTGGACGCGGAACACGCGCGCCCCCGCCAGGTATGCGACCACGTTCGTGGCGATCGTCGCCGGCAGGCGATCCTGTACCTCACGGCCAGTCAGGCGGCCCAGGAAGGACTTGCGGGAGGTCCCTATCACGACGGGGCGACCGAGCGCGACGATCTCATTCAGGCGCGCAAGCAGCTCGAGGTTGTGCTCGAGGGCCTTCCCGAAGCCGATCCCGGGGTCGAGCATGATCCGGTCCTCTGCCACCCCTTCGCCAATCGCGAACGCCATCCGCTCCTCGAGGAAGGCTGCAACCTCGCTGACCACGTCCTCATAGTGAGGGGCCTGCTGCATCGTCCGCGGCTCTCCAAGCATGTGCATCAGGCAGCACTCGGCGCCGGCCGCGGCTACCACGCCTGCCATGTCAGGGTCCCCGCGCATGGCGCTCACGTCGTTGACCAGCGTCGCGCCCGCTTCGATCGCCGCCCGCGCGACAGCTGCCTTCGATGTGTCGATCGAGGTCTGGGCCGCGGTGTTGCCGTCCGCCAGCCCCTCGATCACGGGCAGGACTCGGCGGAGCTCCTCCTGCGTCGACACGGGCGCGGCCCCGGGTCGGGTCGACTCCCCCCCGATGTCAAGGATTGCGGCGCCCTGCTGCTCGAGCTCACGGGCGTGGGCGAGCGCCGCCGCCGTGTCGAGGTACAGGCCTCCGTCCGAGAACGAGTCCGGCGTCACGTTGACGACTCCCATCACACAGAACGTCACTGGCTGTCCTCCTCGTCAGGCCAGTGGCCATGCGCAGTGAAGAACTCTCGAGCCTCTTCTTCGCGCTCTCGCTCGCGGTTGCTCTGCACGCTCATCCGGAACATCCAATTGATCATCCACACGATCAGGGCGGTGATGATCAGCGCCACGCCAACCGCCGCCAGCGAGTCGTTCAGGACGTTTCCGCCACCGACGCGACCCTGACCCGCGACGATCAGCGCGATCCCCGCGATCCCAATCCCCAGCGGCAGCCACACACGCGTAGCGGTCAGGAGCGCCCGCGTCGATCGACGAGACTGGCTCACCGCCTTGACGTTACCGCCGGTCAGGCGAGGAACAACGTATAACGTGCCAGCCGCACCTACGAACGGAGGTCTGCTTTCAATGACCGACGCAAGAGTCACCCGCCGCACGCTGCTGCGGTCCGCAGCCGGGGCGGGGGTCGCCGCCGCCGCAACCGGAGGGCTACCAGCCTGGGCCAGGCCCACGGTCGGAACCCATCTTCGTCGCCCCGACAGCCTGCCCTTCCCCAAGCTTCCGGCGGGCCATCCGAGCATGCCGCAGATCAAGCACATCGTCGTGCTGATGATGGAGAACCACTCGTTCGACAACATCCTCGGGCTCGCTCCCGCCCAGATCCCCGGGCGCAAGGCGGTCGACGGCCTGAGGCTCCACCACGGCCATCCGGTGAACTTCAATTGGGACACGAGCGGCCATAAGCACTTCGCCCGCCACGCGAGCTCGCCGTGCCAGCCTGACTCGGTGCCCAGCCAGGCGTGGGACGCAAGCCACGTGTCCTTCAACCACGGACGCAACGATGGCTTCGTCCGGGCCAGCGGCCCGGTCGCGATGGAGTACTGGGACAAACGCGACCTCCCATTCACCTATTCGCTGGCTAAGCACTTCCCGATCGGCGAGCGGTACTTCTGCTCGGTACTCGCGCAGACATATCCGAACCGGCGGTTCTTCTTCGCGGGGACTGCCTCGGGACTGATCAGCACTTCGGCGCAGACAATCACCACGCCCGCGGCAAACGGAACAATCTACGACCGGCTCGAAGCCCACGGAATCAGCTATGGCAACTACTACCAGGAGGTACCGAGCTGGCTGCTCTTCCCGGGCATCTTGAATCGGCCCGGGCGGGCGGCACGTCAGCACCAGATGGCGCAGTTCTATGTCGATGTCGCAGCGGGCAGGCTGCCTCAGTTCACGTTCGTCGATCCCCACTACACGACGACCTCAGAGGAGAACCCGCAGGACATCCAGGTCGGCGAGCAGTTCGTGGCGCGAGTCATCAACGCGGTGATCCATGCTCCGACCTGGAAGCACACGGCCATCTTCCTCACCTACGACGAGCATGGCGGCTACTACGACCACGTGCCGCCGCCGCGCGCGATCAAACCGGATTCGATCCCGCCGATGCTCGGCCCCGGCGATGTCCCGGCCGCCTACGACCGCTACGGGTTCCGAGTCCCGATGGTCGTGATCTCGCCCTGGGCTCGCCGCGGCTACGCCTCGCGCGTGGTCCAGGACCACACGTCGATGACCGCTTTCATCGAGCGCAAGTGGAACCTGCCCGCGATGACCTTTCGAGATGCCAATGCCGACCCGATGATCGACTACTTCGACTTGACGCGACCCGCGTTCGCGACCCCGCCACCGCTGGCAGCGGCGCCGCCGCTGGGGCCTGGGCTCGCCGCCTGCCACGCGCAGGGATTCAACCCGCCGCTCCCCACCTCGCCGACTGAAGGGGTCGTTACGGCTGAACGCTCGGCCTGGGCTCGACTCGCGCGCCTGACGAGCGGAGGTTGACGGCCGCTACTCGGCAGTGCCGCCGGCGAGCCCGGGACGGGGCAGTGGGCGCGGGCTTTCGCGGCCTGCGCGCTCCGGAGTTTGGGTGCCGGGCAGCGGAACATCAGGCGGCGGGGGCGCCTCGGCTCCGAACACGTCCTCCTCGCTCTGGTCGTCGAGCAGCGCCTCGAACTGCTCTTTCTCGATCGTCTCGCGCTTGACGAGGATCTCCGAAAGCTTTTCCAGCGAGGCCCGATGCGTGGTCAGCATCTCCTTGGCCTCGACGTGGGCGGCCTCGACGATCCGGCGAATCTCATCGTCGATCTCGCGGGCTATCTCGTCGGAGTAATCGGGCTCGGCGCTGAACTCGCGTCCGAGGAACGGCTGACCGTGGTCATGACCGAACACTCGCGGGCCAAGCTTCTCCGACATCCCGAAGCGCATCACCATCTGCTTGGCGGTCGCGGTCACCTTCTCGAGGTCGTTCGCGGCGCCGGTGGTGACCTCGCCGAAGATGATCTCCTCGGCTGCCCGGCCACCGAGCGTCATCGCCAACGTGTCCTGGAGCTCGGCCCGGGTGGTGAGGAACCTGTCCTCTCCCGGGAGGGCGATCGTGTAGCCCAGCGCCTGGCCGCGCGAGATGACCGAGATCTTGTGGATCGGATCGGAGTGCGGCAGGTAGTGCCCGACGATCGCGTGACCCATCTCGTGATAGGCGGTGATCCGGCGCTCGTTGTTGCTCATCACCCGGGTCTTCTTCTCGGGGCCGGCGATCACGCGCATGATCCCTTCCTCGAGCTCGACCTGAGTGATCTCCCGCTTCCCGTTTCGGGCGGCCAGCAGCGCCGCCTCGTTGACGAGGTTCGAGAGGTCGGCTCCCGTGAACCCGGGGGTCTGCCCGGCGAGGACGTCGACGTCGATCTCGCGAGCAAGCGGCTTACCCCGAGTATGGACTTCGAGGATCTTCTTGCGCCCGCTGCGGTCAGGGCGGTCGACGACGATCTGGCGATCGAAGCGGCCGGGACGCAGCAGCGCCGGGTCGAGGATGTCCGGACGGTTGGTGGCGGCGATCAAGATGATGTTGTCCTTCATCTCGAAGCCGTCCATCTCGACCAGCAGCTGGTTGAGTGTCTGCTCGCGCTCGTCGTGACCGCCGCCGAGACCCGCTCCGCGGTGACGCCCGACAGCGTCGATCTCGTCCATGAAGATGATGCACGGGCTGTTCTGCTTCGCCTGCTCGAACAAGTCCCGCACCCGCGAAGCGCCGACTCCGACGAACATCTCGACGAAGTCCGAGCCGGAGATCGAGAAGAACGGCACTCCGGCCTCTCCGGCGACGGCGCGAGCGAGCAGCGTCTTGCCGGTGCCCGGCGGGCCGTAGAGAAGGACGCCCTTCGGGATCCGTGCCCCGAGGGCCTGGAACTTCTTCGGGTTCTCGAGGAACTCCTTGATCTCGTGCAGCTCCTCGACCGCCTCGTCTACGCCAGCGACGTCGCGGAAGGTGATCTTCGGAGAGTCGACCGACATCCGCTTGGCGCGTGACTTGCCGAACGACATGACCTTTGATCCACCACCCTGGACCTGGTTCATCAGGAAGATCCAGAACCCCAGGAAGATGACGAACGGGAGGATGTAGGTGAGTAGGGAGATCCAACCGTTACTGGCCTTGCCCTGCACGTCGAGGCCGCTGGGACCGGCGGTCAGGTACCTGTCGAAGCCGATCAGGGTCGAGGCATACGAGTCGGGGTAGCCGACCGTCACCTTCTGCCCGTTGACCAGCGTCGCGTCCACCGTGTTGTCCTTCGTGTGGATCGACATGCTCTTGACCTGACTGTGCTGGAGGTCATCCACGAGCGCGCCGAAGCTGACCTTCGGGGCGTGGTTCGAGCTGCCGATCAGCTTCTGGGCGAAGAACGCCAGAACGATCACGATGAGGATCGGGAATGCGGCGCTCTTGAAGAACCTGCTCATGAGAGTGCCCGTCGCGTCCGGCCGCCGGGAATCGCCAAGCGTAGCAGCTGAATTTGAGCCCTCAACCCGGTTACGAGCGAGCTGTCACTGGTTGAGCGCCGCCACGAACGGAAGGTTTCGGTAGCGCTCGCCGTGGTCCAGGCCGTAGCCGATGGCGAAGCGGTTCGGAATCTCGAAGCCGACATACCGAGTGTGTAGATCGACCTTCCGACGCTCGGGCTTGATCAAGAGGGCGCAAACTTCCAGCGATCGAGGGTTCCGGCCCGCGAGGTTTCGCAGCAGATACTGGAGCGTCAACCCCGAGTCCACGATGTCCTCGACGATCAACACGTCGCGCCCCTCGATCACCGCGTCGAGATCCTTGAGGATCCGGACCACCCCGGAGGATTTCGTGGCTGAGCCGTACGACGCGACGGCCATGAAGTCAACCTCGCAGGGCACCTCGAGGGCCCGCATCAGGTCCGAGAGGAAGAACACCGCCCCCTTCAGGACGCCGACCAGCACCAGGTCCTTGTCCTGGTAGTCGCGGGATACCTCTGCGGCGAGCTCGCGTACCCGGCGCTCGAGATCGTCGGCGGGGACGAGGATCTCGCCGATCGCGTGGTCAGTGTCCACGTGGGCCTAGTCTATGGGCGACAGGCGGTGCGGTGCGGGCTCAGGCCGATGAGAAGCCTTCTGCGAGCCGCGCACTGAGGCGCACTGCCGCCGTGGTGCGATCCGTGACCTTGAAGCGCTCCGACGTCGCGATCCCAGCGACCCAGGCGATCTCACCGCCCGACTCGACCACGGCGACGGTCCCCCTGTCGCGCCGGGGGACCCGCTTGGCCGTGAATAGGTCCTGAAGGCTCTTGCTGCCCCCCAGTCCCACGGGCGACATGCGGTCCCCGGAGCGCCATGGTCGTACCAGGAGCTCGGCGCCGAGCGTGCCGCGGTCGAGGACACCCTGCTCGCCGACAGCCGGACCGGCTTCGCAGAGGATCTCGTAAGCGCCGAACGTCGCCCGGCCGGGAACCGGGAGGCTGACGGGCTCTGGCGCTGACACGACCAGCGCCCGCGCGTCGACGATCCGAAGCACGCCGTACTCGGCCACAGCCTGGAGGCCGCCGGGAAGGTCGAGTGTCGCGGTTCCGTTCCGCTTCAGTGCGACGAGCTCAGGCGCGCGGCGAGCTACGCCAGCGGCCGGGCCGCCTGCGGCTCGGTCGGCGAGCCGCTGGACCACGAGCCGTTGCACTGAGAGCGGTAGCTCTCGCAGCCGCGCCAGCTCGATTTCCGCTGCCCCGACCAGCACCTCGTCGACGAGGGCGTCGAGAACCGTGGCTTCGTCGCGCAGTAGCGCCGCGAGCGCGAGGATGTTCTGCTCGGCGGCGGGGTGCACCTCACGCAGCGCCGGCAGCAGCCCTGTCCTGATCCTGCCGCGCGCGAAGGCAGGTGAGCTGTTCGTTTCATCCTCGCGCCAGGTCAGGCCTCGCTCCCGGCAATAGCTGGCGGTCTGCTCGCGCGTGACTGAGAGGAGTGGACGGACCAGGCGCCCGTCACGGGGCGCCATCCCAAGGATCGCCCGGCGGCTCGGGGACGATGCGAGGCGGTAGAGGATCGTCTCGGCCTGGTCGGTCGCGGTATGCCCCGTCGCCACATCGGCTGCGCGCTCGAGCGCGAGTGAGGCCGACGCGCCGTAGCGCGCGTCGCGCGCCCACGCTTGAAGGTTGCCGCGCTCGGGGCGCTTGGGGCGGCGCACGTCGAGCTTCACCCCCATGGACTCACACAACGCAGCGCAGTGGCGCTCATCCTCGCGAGCGCCGTCGCGAAGACCGTAGTTGACGTGAAGCGCGCCGACGTGCTCGGAGCCCACGATCCGGACGGCGAGATCGAGCAGGCAAGTGGAGTCGCGCCCACCGGAGAGCAGGACCACGACCGGACGTCTGGGCGACAACAGCCCATCGCGTCGAATCCGGTCGGCGATGCTTGCTTCGCTCATCGGCTCAATTGCAGCACCCGCACGGCGGCTATCACCGGCGCTCCCAGGGGCGACTCGACTGCGACGGAATTTACGGCGGGTAGCACCAACAAAAATCAGCGGCGGGGCCCCGCTGAGGACGCGGCCCCGCCGCCGCGGGCGTCACGGCCCGCTGCGTCGGCCGTAGGCGCTCGTCACGTTTCCGGCGGCGCCTCGCGCCCGCGCTGGCGATCGATCCGCAGCTGCGGGCACGCTCCGGCCTGTTGCCTATGTGTAGAAAGCAAGGTCTACTCGCCTCCAAGCGTTCTGTCAATCGAACTTCTGTTGCGTGGCGCGAGCTATATAACTTCGTCCGCCAGTGGCGGGACCGATTCACCTTCAGCCTTGCGCGCCGCTGGCCGAGCGAGTCCTGCTACCGGGCGATCCCGGACGCGCGCTGCTGCTCGCCCAGCAGCTGCTCGACGCCCCGAAGATGTTCAACCACAACCGCGGGCTGTGGGGGTACACCGGGGCAGCTCGAGACGACGAGCTACTCACTATCCAGAGCACGGGCATGGGCGGCCCGAGCGCTGCGATCGTGATTTGGGAGCTCGCCGAGCTTGGCGCGCGGCGGCTGCTTCGCGTCGGAACATGCGGAGCGCTAACCGGCAGGCCGGAGCTCGGTGACCTCGTGATCGCCTCGGAGGCACTCGCTGACGATGGCGCAAGCCGGGCCCTGGGCGCGGAGGACTGGGTCAGGTCAAGCCCGAGGCTGACCGAAGCGCTAAAGGGCGCCACGGCAGGCGCCGCGCGCACCGCTCGGGTGGTATCGAGCGATCTCTTCTACGGCGGCTCCACGCAGGAGCACCGGCGCTGGCTCGACGCCGGAGCGATCGCCGTTGACATGGAGACCGCGACGTTGTTCACGTTGGCGGGAAGGCTCGGCCTCGAGGCGGCGTCGGTGCTGATCGTGTCCGATGTTGTAGGACAAGGGCGCATCCGGATCGGCCCGGAAGCTCTTCGAGAGGCCGAGCTGAGGATGGGCGGCGTAGCGCTGCGAGCCCTGCGATCACCGTGACGCGCGAGGCTTCTTCGCGAGGGCTTCCTCGATCCGCACGAGGCGCTGATCGAGTCGGTCCAGCCCATCCTCGATCGCCTCCAGCCGCTGCGAGACCGACCGGAGCCGTCGAGTGAGGCGCTCGAGATCGCTGGCCGACGGCAGGTTCAGCGCGCCCATGGCAAGCTCCTGGGCACGACTCGCCTTCTCGCGGGTCTCGAATGCCGCCGATACGGCCCGGGTCACGAGCGGGTTCTCGAGTAGGTCCTGGGCCAGCTTGCCGAGGACCTCTTCGCCCTGCCAAGTGACGCGGTGTCGCAGCCCGTCGTCTTCGTACATTTTCATTCCTCGCGATCGCGCAGCGCGTCGCGCTGCCTGGAGAGCCGTGAATGTAGCGCCAGAGCCAGTAACACGCAGCCCTCACGCTGAAGTCGAGGGTCAGAGCGTCCTCAGGGACTACAGTGAGAGAGAACATCCGTCGATGGATACAACGTCAACACCCCGAGTTCTGTCGGCGAGCCGAGGAAAATGACTCTTGCGGCACCAGCTGGTTGGGCGTTGAAAAGCTATCTGGCAGTCAGTAGCGTGCGCCTCACGCCAGCGATGCTGTGCTCTGACGTGGATCATTTGCCCCGAGCGACGCTGCGGGAGGATACGGGGCTAGCTTGTTGAGACGGCGACAACTCACCACAGTGACCCTGGCTCTGGCTGTTTTCGGCCTGGCCGCAATTCCCAACGCGTCAGCCGCCGACTGCAGCGTCACGGTCGTGCTCAACACCGGCCAGACGTTGTATTTCCAGCTGGCCGCCGGCGCCTCAGTGTCGTCGCTGAATCTCCCGGTCAGCGTCAAGACGGTCTCGGAGTCGTGCCCGGGGTCGAACAACACCACGACGACCACCACTACGACCACCACCGGCAACGGTCGGACCACGACAACCACGACGACAACGTCATCCGGGACGACAACCACGACGACAACGTCATCCGGGACGACAACCTCGACCACCGCGACTACCGGGACGACCGCCACCCAGACGACCGCCACCCAGACGACCGCCGCCCAGACGACCGCCGCCCGGACGACGACCACTCCCTCGCCGCCGAAGGCGATCGGCCCGGGAGTCTCCCAGCCGTCCTCGCATCAGACGGGCCATCGCAAGCACAAGCACAAAAAGCACAAGAAGCACAAGAAGCACAAGAAGCACAAGCCCCCGGCTAAGCGCCCATCGAACCATGGCAGTGGCGGGGTACCGACGGCGTCGAATCCGACTTATTCGTTCTCGCTCCCCGGCGCGCCGCCGATCGGAGTTCCGAACTTCTTCATCGACTCCTTCCGGATACCGCCATTCCTGCTGCCGATCTACCAGGCCGCGGGCACGCAGTACGAGGTGCCGTGGCAGATCCTCGCGGCGATCAACGAGATCGAGAGCGATTACGGGCGCAACCTTTCGGTGTCCAGCGCGGGCGCGGTGGGCTGGATGCAATTCCTGCCCTCGACCTGGAAGCGATATGCCGTCGCCGCGACAGGCAACGGCGTCGCCGATCCTTACAACCCCGTCGACGCGATCTTCACGGCCGCCAAGTACCTCCATGCCGCTGGAGCATCGAAGAACCTGGCCGGTGCGATCTTCGCCTATAACCATGCCGACTGGTACGTCCAGTCGGTCCTGCTTCGGGCCAAGCTGATCGGCGGCATCCCGAATCGCCTGATTGGAGCGCTCGCCGGACTCGTGGAGGGCCACTTCCCAATCGCCGCCCCCACGAAGTACGCCGACCATGCTGTTCAGAAGCTCGCAACCCACAGGGTCACGGGCGCGAACGCGGCGATTCCGATCGAGTCCGACCCGACCAGCACAGGTGTGGCGCTGTTCGCAAAGCAGGGCTCACCGGTGATCGCGGTGAACGACGGCAAGGTCGTCGCGATCGGGAAGAGCAAGAAGCTCGGCCTGTACCTCGAGCTCCAGGACTCAACCGGGAACGTCTACACGTACGCGCAGCTCGGATCGATTCCCAAGCGCTACCCGGTCCCAAAGCCCGTCAAGGTCACCGCGGCGGAGATCGCCAAGCAGGTCGCGGTCCCGAGCGCACCAGCCCCGAAGCAGGCAGCGAGCGCCGGCGCTCAGCCAACCGCAGCGCCGCCTAGCCCGGGGAAGGCGAGCAAGGAGTCGAAGGCCAAGCACTTCACGCTTCCGGTCACGAGCACAACTAAGACGCAGCCGGCCTCGATCCCTCAGCCGCTGGTGAAGGAACGGCTGTTCGCCCACCCGAGCCGCCCCGCTTCCTACGCCGCCGGAGGCGATCTCCAGATCAGAAGCACCGCACCGCAGATCACCAGTTTCAACGCCTACTTCTCGGACGTCCTGCACCTGGCGAAGAACCAGTACACGCTCCAGTCGCTCAAGGTCGGATCGGTCGTCGTCGCCGGAACCATCCTCGGACGAATCGGAGCGGGCACCGCCGTGTCGGCATCACATCTCTGGTTCACGATTAGGCCTGCCGGCAAGCACGCTCCGTACGTCGACCCCAAGCCGATCCTCGACGGCTGGAAGCTCCTCGAGGCGACGGCCGTGTACCGAGCGAACCGGGTCGACCCGTTCTTCGGCCCGGGCGCAAAGAACCCGACCATCGGTCAGATCCTGCTGATGTCCAAGGAGCAGCTCGCGAACCGACTCCTCGCCGACCCACACGTGAGGATCTACGCGTGCGGCCGCCGCGACGTCCAGGCCGGTCTGATCGACCGGCGGGTGCTCGCCGTGGTCGAGTACCTCTCCGCCTCCGCGCTGTACCCGACCGTCAGCGGGCTCGAGTGCGGACATTCGCTGACCGGCTCGACCGGAGTGGACGCCGCCGGCGCAACTGGCGCCTCGGTGGATCTCTCCGCGATCAACAAGATCACGGTCATCGGCCACCAGGGTCCTGGCTCGATCACGGACATCACGATCCGCCGGCTGCTGACGCTCCAGGGTGCGATGTCGCCCGACGAGATCGTGTCGATGATGAGCTACAAGGGACAGTCAAACACGCTGTCACTGCCCGACCACGCCAACCGCATCCAGATCGCCTACACGCCGCTGTTCGGCGAGAACAAGAAGCTCTCGTCCGAGATCACTTCGATCCTTCGTCCCGCGCAGTGGATCCAGTTAATCAACCGGATCAACCAGATCCCCGAACCGATCGTCCCGGTGTCACCGAGCAAGTACGCGATCAAGGTCGGCGGATAAGGGCACCCGGCCCGGTCCGATCCCGAGCTACTTTCGCTTTTCGCAGGTTGAGTTCCCGTGGTCATTGGGGCCGCCGGATGGCCGCTACCTGGTTCGCGCAGCAGCCCATCCGGCTCCCGGAGACCCCGAACACGTACTCGTCATCTCCACGCTCGGCGCGGCCCCACGACGATCCCGCCGGCGAGCCAGTATTCAAGCTCAACCTGAGCCTGAGCCTACGTCCGTTGCCACCGGGAAGGTGACGATCGTCGCCGTCGGCTCTCCCTTCGCCGACGAGGCGGATGCGCGTGCGTGGCTTTCAAAAGCCGGAGAGCTCGAGCTCTCGGACGACCTCGTGGTCCTTGCCCGCGCGCTTCACGCTTACCGGCTGGCCAGCGCCGACCCGTATCTGCGCTCCGCAGGGCGGGGCAACGCGCTAGTGGCGCGTATCGGCTTCGGCTTGGGCGAACAGGTGGCGGATGGCCGCTGGACCGACGCCCGCGAGCTCCGCCCCATCGACGGCAGGCGCAGCCGCACCGACCGGCTCGAGCCCCAGGCCCGCTTCGCCGCGATCCTCACGGGCCGCGACCGCGCCCTGGTGTGCGAGGAGCTCGCTTTACGGGCCCGCCTGGACTTCGATGAGGACCGCCCGCGCGAGGCTGCGCTCCAAGTCCTCGTCGCGCTCGACGCCGCGTTGTCCGAGCTCGCAGCAGATCCTGCGGCCGCGATGCTCCACGGCGGCCTCGATGAGCTTCGTGCGAGGCGGAGCGCGACCGAGGAGGCGGCACGCTCAGCGCTTGCCGGGTCACTCGGCGACGATGCTGTCGAGGCGGTGACGTTCACGCTCACGCGGATCGAGGCGGCGCTGCGTGCCCGTTCCGTAGCCCGCGCCAGTTAGGGTCCACCAGCGAGATGTCGTTGCGGGCGACCAAAGTGGGCCGAGCGACGCCCGGGAAGCCAGCGCTTGCGCCGGCGCGTGACCGGATCGCGCGGCTCGCGAGCTACCACGCCGTGATCGCGCTCGTGCTTTATGTCGGCGCGTCGTTGCTGATCGAGCGCCAGGTCATCGTGCACCTGGGATCGGTGTGCGCCTGCGATGGGACCTCGGATTCGACCCAGTACATCTGGGCGCTGGTGTGGTTTCCCCACGCGATTCTCCACGGCCTGAATCCGCTGTACTCGCATGCGATCTGGACGCCGGGCGGGCTCAACCTCGCGGGCGCTACCGCCGTCCCCGCGGCTGCGATCGCCGCGTGGCCGATCACCGCGCTGGCCGGGCCGGTGGCCGCCTACAACGTGTTGAGCATCCTGTCGCCGGTGGCCGGAGCGTTCAGCGCCTATCGCCTGTGCCACTACGTCACTCGCTCGCCTTGGGCGTCGGTACTTGCCGGGTTCCTCTACGGCTTCTCGACCTACGAGTTCGCGGCGATGCAGGAGCACCTGCATCTGGTGTTTATTTTCTGCCCGCCACTCGCCGTCCTGCTTGTCCTCAAGCGGCTCGATCATGCCATCAGCGCGCGGCGCTTCATCGTCCTGATGGCTGTGGTCTTGAGCCTCCAGATGCTGCTCTCGACCGAGATCCTGTTCACGATGACCTGCCTGGGCGTGGTTGTCCTCGCCGCGGCAGCGACGTTTGCCGCGCGCAGCGAGCGCAGCGCGATCTTCGAGCTCCTTCCGGCGCTCGCCGGGGCGTATCTGGCCACGGCTGTGATTTGCTCCTGGTTCTTGTACGCCGCCGCGCGGGCCCCAGCCTTTGCCCAGGGATGGGGGACCAGATTCCCCGCGGATGCGGTGAGCTTTTTCGTCCCCAGCGCGATCACCCGCCTCGGTGGATACTCGTTCCTGTCGGTCACGTCGGCGTTCCGGGGCAGTCTCACCGAGAGCGGAACGTACCTAGGGCTGCCACTGATCCTGATCGTCGCGATCTTCCTGATCACTCGGTGGCGTGCGCGAGCGGCGAAGGTGATCGCGGCGACGCTGGTCGTCTCGCTCGTCTGGTCGCTCGGCGACAGCCTCTACATCGCAGGTCATCAGACGATCACCCTGCCGTGGGCGCTCCTCAACAGCCTCCCGTTGCTTGACCTGCTGATACCGGAGCGGATCGCGCTCTACACAGCGCTCGGGTGCGCGATTGTCGCGGCGCTGTGGCTTTCCTCGAGCGAGGCGGGGACACGGCGGCGGTGGGCACTCGCGCTGCTCGCGGTCGTATTCATCGTGCCGACCGCCGACGCTGCGACCAACCGCGGGCGCACACCGGTGCTCGACGCACCCTGGTCCGCTCCGGCGTTCTTCTCAAGCGGCACGTACAAGCGCTATCTGCATCGCGATGAGATCGTCCTGCCGCTCCCCTGGGGGCGGTCTGGGAACAGCCTGCTTTGGCAGGCGCAGGCCGACATGTACTTCCGGCTCGCGAGCGGCTACTTCGGGCCGCCTCCTCCAAGCTACTGGCGCGAGCAGCCGATCGTCTATGAACTCAAATTCAACTACCCGGGCCCCGGCGCACCGCGGGGTCTGCGCAGATTCCTCGCCCAGCATCAGGTCGCGGACGTGATCGTCGAGCAGGCGCGCGCTGGACCGTGGCCACGGCTCCTTATGCAGGCCGGCCTTCGCCGTGCCGTGGCGGCCGGCGGCGTGTTCGTCTATCACGTGCCTCGAGCAGGGCTGTAGGCGGCCCAGCGCGCCCAGCCACGGGCTGCGCCCTGCTGTGCTTCCGGCTCAGCGACCGTGAAAACGGGGCGTGCGCTTCTCGACGAACGCCGAGATGCCCTCGCGCGCGTCCTCGGAGGCAAACACAGTTGCGAACGCTTGCTTCTCGGCCTCGATCCCCGCATCGAGGTCGCCGGCCGCCGAGACCTGCTTGATGTTCTGGACTGCCAGCGGAGGCTGTTCGGCGAGCTTTCGGGCCCACGCCACCGCTGTGTCGAACAATTCGTGGTCCGGGACTACTCGCGTCGCCAGGCCGAGCTCGTACGCCTCGTCGGCACCGATCGGCTCGCCGGTCAGGTTCATCTCGAGGGCCTTGGCTTCGCCGACCAGCCGCGCGAGGCGCTGCGTGCCTCCGAAGCCGGGGATGATCCCCAGGCTGATCTCGGGCTGGCCGAACAGTGCCGACCGAGCGGCGATCCTGAAGTCGCAGGCCATCGCAAGCTCACACCCGCCGCCGAGCGCCAGCGCTGCGACCGCCGCGATCGTCGCGATGCTCGAGCGCTCCATCGTGCGCAGCAGGTCGTGCATCTGGTCAAGTAGCTGCTTGCCGGCGCCAGCATCCATGGTCGTGAACGCCTTGATGTCGGCGCCCGCACAGAACAGCATGGGGTTCGCCGATGCGATCACGAGAGCGCGCGTCTTGGAATCGTTGCTGACGGACTCCCAGACCTTGGCGAGCGCCGTGACGACCTGCGGTGAGATCGAGTTCGCCGGCGGCCGGTCGATCCACGCGATCGCGAATTCGCCGCGGCTCTCGAGCTTGATCGGGCTCTCATCCCAACCGGGATCGGGGTGAGGGTAAGGAAAGAAACCCTGGCCGGTCTTGACTCCCAACCGACCCTGGGCAACGAGGCGCCGGAGGATCCTCGGGGGCTCGAAGCTGTCCCCCCACTCACGGGCGGCGTGTTCGAGGTGAGCGAGCACCTCGTCGAGACCCTGCTGGTCGGCGCGGGCAAACGGCGGGGGGATGATCCCGGCGCCGGCCATCATGCCGAGGTCGATGTCCTTCATCGACGCGACGCCGTCCTCGAGCACCACGCAGCTCTCGACGAACGCCTTCAGCGTGAAGCGCTCGACCAGAGAGGCGCTCGCCGGGTCAGCCTGCGTGCTCATAGAACCCCTTCCCGGTCTTCGCGCCGAGATCCCCGGCGGACACAAGCTCCTCCATCTGCTCGTGGACGTGGAAACGCTCGCCGTAGCAGTCACGGAGATGCCGGGCGACGTGCAGCACCGTGTCGAGGCCGAGCAGGTCGGTCAGGAAGAACGGGCCCATCGGAGCCGCTTTCGATTCGGCCACGATCCGGTCAAGCTCCTCGACGTCGATCCCGGTCTCCTCCTGGTGGCGCCACAGCTCCGAGATGCTCGCGGTGAGGATTCGGTTGACCACAAACCCCGGAGCCTCGCCACAGCGGATCGGGACCTTTCGGATTTTCTGGGCAAAACCGATCGCGGCGCCCGCGGCCTCAGGTGAGGTGTCATCGCCCTCGACGACCTCGATCAGGCGCATGACGGAAGCTGGATAGAAGAAGTGAAAGCCGAGCACCTTGTCGGGCCGGCTGGTCGCTTCGCTCATCTCGGTGATCGATAGCGAGGAGGTGTTGGAAGCCAGGATCGCGTGCCCGGGAGTGGCAACGTCGATCTCGGCGAACACCGCCTGTTTTACGTCCATCCGCTCGGGGACCGCCTCGATCACGAAGTCGACGTCGCCGAACGCCTCGTAGTCGAGCGCCGGAGTGATCAGCGCGAGCTTGCGCTCGAGCTCCGTAGCATCGAGCTTGCCGGCGTCGACGCGGCCCTGCCAAAGGGAGCGCGCCTTGTCGATCCCCTGCGCTACGAAGCGCTCCTCGACATCCTTGAGGACGACGGGGATGTCGGCGTTGGCGATCACCTGAGCGATCTCCCCGCCCATCGTCCCGGCCCCTACGACTGCTGCCTTGAACACGAACATCGGCCTGGCGGCCAGTCTCGCACAAGTCGTCGCGACGTACGCGACGAGGTAGGCTCCGGTAGGAGCGAATGACCGAGAACCTCCCGGATCCCGTCCAGCCCTATCCGAACATCTCGGCCAAGGCCTACGAGCACCCCGCGGATCGCGCTGCGACAGCGGCGCTAAAAGCCGTGCCGATGCTCGACACAGTTGTCCGCAAGCTGATCGAGTGGCGCTTCGAGAAGGCGCTTCGCCAGTTCTTCCTCGGCAACTCCGTCAAGGTCGGGGAGCGCCAGCTTCCAGACCTGTGGGCTTCGCACCTGGGTGTCTGCCGGATCCTCGACATGCCGGATGTCTACGACCTGTACGTCACTTCCGGGGTCCTCGGCGGCGCTCAGGCGGTCGGCTCGGGAAAGCCGATGGTCGTGATCGATTCGATGCTCCTCTCGCGGCTGGGCCCCGGGGAGCAACGCGTGATCCTCGCTCATGAGCTGGGGCACATCCTGTCCGACCACGTCCTCTACATGACGGCGCTGAACATCCTGTTGAGCGCCGGCACGAGCATGCCGCTGTTCCTGGGGTTGCCGTTCCGCGCGGTCCGTGCGGTCCTGCTCGAGTGGTACCGCGCTGCGGAGCTCAGCTGCGACCGCGCTTCGACGCTGGCGGTGCGCGATCCTCGGATCGTCTGCCGCACGTTGATGGTCACAGCCGGCGGGATGCCGGCTGACAAGCTCGACCTCGACGCCTTCCTCGCGCAGGCGCTCGAGTACGAGACCTGGGATGACCCCACAGATCGCGTTCGGCGCTTCTTCAACGAGCTCGGTCGCACGCACAGCTACGCCGTAACTCGCGTGTCCGAGGTGATGAAGTGGGTGCAGAGCGGCGAATACGACCGCATCGCTCGTGGCGACTACCGCACCCGGGGCGAGCAGGCCGACGTTCGAGAGGAAGCCGGCGACGCAATGGAGTTCTACGCCGAGCGCTTCCGCGCTATCTTCCGGGAGGCCGGAGAGAACATCGCCTCGATGGGCTCACAGGTCGGGGGCATGGCCGAGCAGGTCGCGGACTGGATCCGCTCGAGGGGGCCTGGCGCAAAGTAGCCTGGGGCGAAACTTTCGCGGTTGCCAACGGTTAGCCCACGGGTAACTGGTCGTGGAGCAGGCCACTGAATACGACGGGAGGAACGCCGATGAGAGTTCGTAGGATTGTTGCGCCCATGGCGCTGTGCCTGATGGCATGCGCGCTGACCCCGGTCGCGGCTTCAGCCGCAACTCCGACCCTCGTCGGCTCGGTCAGCGACCCCGTGAATCTCTCGGGCGCGACTTCCGTCGCGATCTCGGGCAACTTCGCCTACTCGACCGCCTACTACGCGGGGGAACTGACCGCGGTCGACCTCTCGAACCCGGCGCACCCAACGCTCGCCGGCCATAGCGTCGGTCCCGGGGTTGACCCCAGGGCGAGGAACGTCCTGAATGCGGACACCGTGGCGATCTCGGGTGGCTACGCGTATGTCGTCAGCAAGAACGCCAACGCCAGTCACACCAGCGCCGACAACGGCACGGGCAACGCGCTGTCGATCTTCGACATTCACACCAACCCGGCGGCCCCGGTGCTGGTCGGCACGGTTCGCAACCCGAACACGCTGTTCGGGGCCTACGGAATCGCAATCCAGGGCAACTTTGCGTACGTCGCCGCTCAAGGGTGCCTCGGGGGTAGCCAGCCCTGCCCCACCCCGGCGCCAGGCAACGACTTCGCCGTGATCGACGTCTCGAATCCCGCCAATCCTACGATCGTCGCAACGGTCGCCAATCCCGCCAGCAACGCGCTGCTGCACGCTGACTCGGTGGCGATCTCGGGAAACGTCGCGTACGTGACCGCGTCCTACTCGGACTCCCTGACGGCGATCGACATCTCAAATCCGACGAGCCCCGCGATCCTCGGGACCGTGGCAGACAGCCAAGTCCTGACCTCGGCAAACGACGTCGCGGTGCAGGGCAACCACGCCTACATCGCTGATGAGACTGGGTCTTCAACAACTCCGGGAAGGTTCACGGTCGTCGATGTCTCTGATCCGGCGCACATGAAGACCGTCGGCTCTGTGACCGATCCGGCCCTCACGTTCGCGTATCGGGTCAGGCTGCGCGGCACGCAGGCGTTCGTCTCGAGCTCCGTCGAGAACAGCGTGACGATCATCGACATCTCCAACCCGGCGAGTCCGACAATCGTCGGCAGGCTGATCGATGCCGCTCATCTGTTCCGGACCACCGGCCTGGATCTCGCGGTGTCAGGGCGCTATCTGATCACGAGCTCGCCGTATCTCGCCAGCGAGAGTCAGACCAACTATCCCCCGTTCCCCCTCCAGGCTGGCGGTCCGTCGGCGACAGGAAGCGTGTCGGTGGTCGACCTCACGGGTGGCGGCCCCGGACCAGTGGTCGGCCATATCGCGCCGGTCATCAGCGGTCTGGGCGAGAGCGCGCACAAGTGGCGCGAGCACGGACCGAAGAAGGCTCGTCACAAGCCACCGCGCGGCACCAAGTTCACGTTCACCCTCGATCAGTCCGCGACCGTGACGCTGACGTTCATGCAGACCGCGAAGGGTCGCCTGGTCGGAGGCCATTGTCAGGCGCCTCGGAAAGGTAACCGCCATCACCGCGCCTGCACGCGGACCGTGTTCGCCGGCAAGCTCTCGGTGACGGGACACTCGGGCAAGAACGTGGTCACGTTCTCCGGCAGGGTTGGACGGAAGCTGCTGAAGCCCGGCCGCTACACGCTAGTGGTGACCGCTACCGCCAATGGGCTCACATCGGCGGGTCGCAGGGTCAGCTTCACGATCGTCGCTTCCTAGCACCAGCCCGGGCGGCCCGGCGCGCGAG
>JALYZY010000197.1 GCA_030948665.1 Actinomycetota bacterium
TGCCGACGAACAGGACGGTCCCGCCGCGGTGCGCGACGTTAGAGGCGAACTGGCATGCCTCCTGGAGCAGCGCCTCGGTCTTGATCAGGTCGATGAGATAGATGCCGTCCCGCTCTCCGAAGATGAAGCGGCGCATCTTTGGGTTCCAGCGGCGCGTCTGGTGGCCGAAGTGAACGCCGGCCTCCAGCAGCTCCTTGAGTCCGATTTGAGCCACGGATGCTCCCTTTGTTTGTGTAAGGACAACCCGCGGTCGGTGCTCGCGAAACCTCGATGAACGAGGCAGGGCGCGATCCGCACCACGGGATAGAGGATGGACCTTTGCCAGTCCAGTTTACGCAAGTTTTTCCCGCATCAATCGTTCTGCTTATGAGGCGGGACATCGTCTACCTACCTCGGCGATTACCCGCTGGAAGCGAACCGGACCGCCTTCCCCTACCTCCGGTGGATCGGTTCGCAACCTCGGCGGGGCGGCTTTGGACGGGCCGCCCCGCCATTATTAATCACGGACGAGCCGGACTCAGTGCCACTAGGAACAGTCTGGAGGCAACACGACCTCAGCTGCTCGAGGGGGCTTCGTCTGGAATAGCTCCTCGCGGGCCGCGTCGTCACGCACCGCTAGGGCCGAAGCGCTCGGTGCGGACGCGCGCGCCGTCGTAGCCGGCACCCATCAGAAGATGCGTAGCAGCCTCGACGAACCCGTGTGGACCGCACACGTAGGCCATCCCGTCCAGCCAGGCCAGACTACCGACGATGGCAGAGTCGATCCGGCCAGTTGCGCCCGTCCAACCCTCGGGCGTTCTGCGCGTGTACGTCAGGATGGTCTCCTCGCCGAGCTCGTCGCGGTAGAAGACGTCATCGGGAGAGCGGACCGAGTAGAGCAGGCGGGCTTCAACCTCCGGAAATGCGCGTCGTCGATGGCGCAGCATCGACATCAGTGGCACGACGCCGGATCCGCCGCCAATGAGCAGCACGGGCGAGCTGCCCTGCCAGGTGAAGTACTCGGTCAGAGGACCTCGTACCTCGAGTTCGTCTGCGATCTCCACGACGTCATGCAGGAATGGCGAGACCTCGCCATCGGCCAGGCAGTCGACGGTCAGCTCGATCTCTCCCTCGTCCAGCGGGCTAGACGCGACGGAGTAGGACCGGATGGCCTGATAGCCGTCGGGGGCGGTGAGTCGTACGGTGTAGTACTGGCCGGGAAGGTGGGGGCGCCAGTGAGGCAGCGCTAGGCGAAAGGACTTCGCGCGGGGGGTCTCGGGCTTGATCGACGTGACCGTGCCGGTCTGCCAGGGAACCGGCTGTGCGGGGAAAGCGGCGGTGCTCACCGTCGTCAGTCGCCCCGGAACCGCTGTTCCCGCCACGGGTCACCGTACTCGTGATAGCCGTAGTTTTCCCAGAACCCAGGTTCGTCGTGATCAAGGAGCCGCAGGCCCTCGACCCACTTTGCCGACTTCCAGAAGTAAAGGTGCGGCACGAGCAGCCGAGCTGGGCCGCCGTGCTCGGCCGGCAGCGGTCGCCCCTCGTGCTCCCATGCGATCCATGCCCGGCCTCCGCGCACATCGGCGAGCGGCAGGTTGGTTGTGTACCCGCCATAGCAGAACGCCAGCACATGGGTCGCGGCGGGCTCGACCCCGACAGCGTCGAGCAACACGTCGATCGACACGCCCGCGAAGCTAGTGCCGAGCTTTGACCAGCGCGTCACGCAGTGGATGTCCCCCTCGAATGTGGAGCCCGGCAGCGCATGCGCCTCGTCCCAACTCCAGGTTCGCGCCTCCGAGACCAACCCCTCGATCGTGAAGCTCCACTCACTCGTCGGGACCTGGGGCGTCGGACCAGCGGTGAGAACCGGAAAGCCCTCTTCGAAGTACTGGCCCGGCGGCAGGCGCTCCGCCATGCCCGCAGGAGCACGCTGTCGGCCGAAGAACCCTCGAGTCGCCATCTTGCTCACCGTACACACTGGCGATGATTCGGCAGCGCTCGGGCGGGCGAGTTCGCTCGGGCACGACCCCGCGGCTCGATGCTCACGGCCACGGACGGCGCAAGAGGCCCCGTGGGCCAGGGCCGGCGTTGCCCTCACGCTCAGGTCATTCGATCCACGGCGCACCAGGCACACACCATCTAGTAGGATGGTCGGCAGATGTCCGCAGAACTCAACCGAGCAGGCAGAAATGGCCGATTTCGATAGGAGCGAGAAGATCACGATCAATGTTGGCCTAGTCGACCTGGGTCAGATCGACCTGCTCGTCAGTGAGGGCTTCTTCGCTAACCGCACCGATTTCATTCGTACGGCGATCCGCCGGCAGCTCGACAGCCGGTCAAGCGAGGTAGACAGGACAGTGGCCCGACGCGAGCTGATTCTCGGCAGCGCCCATTACAGCCGCCTCGCTCTCGAGCAGCTTCGGGACTCTGGTCAGACGGTGGAGCTGCGGGTCCTCGGGTTGGCCAGCATCGCAGATGACGTTTCGCCCGAGCTCGCCGTCGCAACGATCGCGCGGGTCGAGGTTCTCGGGGCCTTCCGAGCGCCGCAGGCGGTGAAGGCTGCGCTTGCGGCGCGCACAACATGATTAACGAGGCGATTCGGGTGAACCCAATCGCGCAGAGCCGGACTCAACGCAGCGGTAAGACGCCGGGCGTCGCCGTTACACCCTGAAAGGATGTGTGATCAGCATCGATACGAACATCAACATGGCTGAGGCGCTGGCGCTCACGCGGGCTGGCCGGTTAACGGAAGCAACTGAGCTTCTGCAGCGGGGTCTAGCGGGCGCTGGCACCGCGCCGTCGCGTGAATCGTCAACGGTCGCAACGCCTCTCTGGGACTCTGGCCTTCGGTTGCCGGTGTCAGACGGTGGCTCACTCGGGCGGCCAAGATCGCCAGGCGGTCTCGGGTCCGCCCGCCAGGGCCTCGTTGAACCACTTAAGGGCAAGCTGCCCAGCCTCCCGCACCTTGTCGCCCGGGCCGGTTCGCCCAGAGGCACTCGGTCGCCTCGTCCCGGCGCAGCGGCGAGAGATGCGGCCGCGGCCGGCGGCGAGTTTCGCCACCTCACGCACACCGAGAAAGCCGGCACACGCAGCTATTACGCCTACGTGCCAACCAGCTACACGGGCGAGGCCGCTCCACTGGTCGTCATGCTCCACGGCGGTAAGCAGGACGGACCGGACTTCGCCGTCGGCACCCGCATGAACGAGCTCGCCGAGCAGCACCGCTTCCTCGTCGTCTACCCAGAGCAGTCGGAGACGGCTAATCCCGGTCGCTACTGGAATTGGTTCTCCGCCACTGACCAGCAGGCCGAGGCAGGTGAGCCGGCGATTATTGCCGGCATCACCCGCGTGGCCATGCGCGATTTCGTCGTCGATCCGACCCGCGTCTACATCGCCGGGCTCTCCGCCGGTGGCGCGATGGCCGCCGTCATGGCGGCGACCTACCCAGACCTGTACGCGGCGGTCGGAGTGCACTCCGGGATCGCCTACCGGGCCGCGCGCGACGTCGGGTCCGCCTTCGCGGCGATGCGAAACGGGGGCACGCCCGCCGCGACCAGCACGGTGCCGCTGATCGTCATCCATGGCGACCAAGACGCTGTCGTGGCCCCAATCAACGCGGACAAATTGATCGCCTCCCGCCTCGCGGCAGGCGACATCACAGAACAAGATGCGTCTAGCACGAGGAACAGCGACAGCGGACGCCCCTACACCCGCACCGTGCACCACAACCGTGACGGGCTCGAAGTCGTGGAGTCCTGGATTGTCCACGGCGGCGGCCATGCCTGGTACGGCGGTAATCCGGTTGGCTCCTACACCGACTCGCAAGGCCCCAACTCCTCCGCCGAGACGATCCGGTTCTTCCTCCAGCACGAGACGGT
>JALYZY010000203.1 GCA_030948665.1 Actinomycetota bacterium
GGGCGCTCCGGCTGCCTATGCGCTGTGCCGTCCCCCCGGGCATCACGTCGGACCATCCGCGTACGGTGGCTCCTGCTACCTGAACAACGCAGCGATTGCTGCGCAGGCCCTTCGTGATTCAGGCGCACAGCGCGTTGCGGTGCTGGACCTCGATGCGCATCACGCCAACGGCACCCAAGCGATCTTCTATGACCGCGGCGATGTGTACGTCGGCAGTGTGCACGTCGATCCCGGCGCCGGATGGTTTCCGCACTACCTGGGATTCGCCGGCGAGCGCGGTACCGGGGAAGGGCGGGACGCCAACCGCAATGTGCCACTCGCGCCCGGGACCGCAGATGCGGACTGGCTTACGGCAGTGGCGGTTCTATGTGACGATGCGCGCGCACACGCCGCAGACGCGATCGTCGTCTCGCTCGGGCTCGACGCCGCGGCCACCGATCCCGAGAGCCCTCTAAGCGTCAGCGCTGACGCCTACCGGCAAGCGGGCGAGCAGGTCGGGTTGCTCGCGCCGGCCGTGGTCGTTCAGGAAGGCGGGTACGACCTTGCCACGCTGGGCGAGCTGGCGGTTGCGGCGCTGAGCGGTGTGTGGATGGCGGCATGCTCATGACGCGGTGAAGATGATTCGCCGGTCCCTTCCGACTGGCCCGTTAACCGAACGTGAGTTCCGGCTGCTGTTCACGGGCCAGGCTCTGTCGGTGATTGGCGACGGGATCGCGCCGATTGCGCTGGCGTTTGCAGTCCTCGACCTGACGCACTCTCCAACTGATCTCGGCCTTGTGCTGACTGCCGGGTATTTGCCCATGGTCGCTTTCCTGCTCATCGGCGGTGTATGGGCGGACCGCCTGTCGCGTCGCGCCGTGATGCTTGCCGCCGATGCAATTCGCGCCGCGACCCAGGCCACGATCGGGATCCTGCTCTTGACGGGAAGCGCTCGGCTCTGGGAACTGGTCGTCCTTCAGGTCATCTACGGCATCGCAGCCGCCTTCTTCCGCCCGGCTGCCACCGGCCTCATCCCCGCGACTGTCTCGCCTCCGCGCCTTCAGTCGGCGAACGCGATGCTGGGGACCTCCGAGAGCCTCGGCTTCACGATTGGGCCGGCCGTCGGCGGCGTGCTGGTTGCCGGGCTCGGCACGGGCGTCGCGTTCGTGTTCGACGCGGCTACCTTCCTGTGGAGCATCGTATGCCTCGCACGGATGCATCCCCGCGCCGTCGAGCCGCCCGCACCCCAACGTTTCATGAGCGACCTCGCCGACGGTTTTCGGGAGGTGAGAACGCGAAAGTGGGTGTGGGTGTCGATCTTGGCGGTAGGTCTCAGCCTGATGGTCGAAGTCGCGCCGCTTCAAGTGCTCGGTCCCGTGATCGCCCGTGTGCATTTCGGCGGTGCTACCGCTTGGGCCGCGATGGAAGCGGCCTTCGGCGCGGGCACCGTCCTGGGCGGAGTGACAGCGCTCCGCCTTTCGCCCAGACGGCCTCTGCTGTTCGTCAACCTGTGCATACTGCTTTGCGCCCCCGGGAGCATCGCCTTAGGGATACCAGCGCCGCTCGCCGCGATCGTCGCGGCCCAGCTGATCGCCGGCTGGTCTGTGGGTCTGTACATCCCGGTCTGGGAAACGCTGATCCAGCAGCGGATTCCGCCAGCGGCGTTGTCGCGTGTGTCGGCATACGACTGGATGGGCTCGCTGGTGTTCATGCCGCTCGGATTCGCGCTGGCTGGTCCAGTGGCGGGCGTGATCGGCGCCCCGGCGACCCTGATCAGCGGCGGGGTGTTCTGCGTCATAGGTGTCGCCGCGACCCTCGCGGTTCCCGAGATCCGCCAGCTCGAGCGCTTGCCGGACACACGGCCACCGACGAGCAAAGCGCGGTGAGGGACGAAGCCGCTCCGGCGCCGGCGCCCCCATCCTGACCGTACCTCGCTGCTCTAGAGTGCCCCCGAGCGCAATGAAGCCACCCGCCACAGCAGCCCCGGATACGGATCATCGGGGCAATACGGGGGACGCGATACTCGAAGCGGCTGTCGAACTGTTCGCGCAGCGCGGTTATCACGCGACCTCGATGCGAGACATCGCCGCGGCTGTGGAGGTACGCGCCGCCGGGATCTATCACTGGTACGAGAGCAAGGAGGCGATCTTGCTCAAGCTCCAGGACGCTTTCATCATCGACCTGAGAGCCGAGGTGCAGGCGGGGATCGAGCGCCAGCAGCGACCCGAAGCCCGGATGGCTGCTGCTGTCCGCGAGCACGTCGTGTTCCACGGCCTTCACACGCGAGAGGCGTTCGTGACCGACAGCGAGATTCGCGCTCTTTCGCCTCGTAACCGAGACCGGCTGGTGGCGCGACGCGACGAATACCAGGAGCTTTTCATCGGCCTGATCGAAGACGGGGTGCGCGCGGGCGTGTTCACCGTCTCCGAGGTTCGGATCGCCGCGTACGCGATCTTGCTCGAATGCACCGGCGTGGCACTCTGGTTCGATCCGGAAGGCCCGCTGTCGCTCGATCAGCTGGCAGAGATCCACATCGAGCTGGTGCTGGGTTCGCTCGGCGCGAACCGCCGGACAATCGCGGCGGCCATCCGTGCCACGCAGGGCAAGCCGACGCCGGCTTGACCGCTCAGCGCCCTCTAAGCTAACGTACGTTCAGTAAGCCGACTTGAAAGGCGAGGACGCCGTGACGACTGCAAGCGAAGCGAAGCCCGCGGCCTCGCGCCGGCCGAGGACCTGGAACAGCAATCCGGTCGTGCTGACTTGTGCCATCACCGGGGCGGACGTCTTCCGCGAGAACAACCCGGACATCCCCTACACGACCTCGGAGATCGCAGAGTCGAGCATCGAGGCGGCGAACGCGGGCGCGACCGTTGTGCACCTGCACGTCCGGGAGGATGACGGCACGCCGAGCGGGCGACCGGAACTGTTCAAAGAGGTGCTCTCTCGCATTCGCGAGGGCAGCGAGGTGATCACGATGGTGTCGACCGGTGGCTCCAACGACATGACGATCGAGCAGCGCACGACTGGCCTCGAGGCCCAGCCTGACCTGTCAGGGGTCGAGTCCGGATCGATGAACTTCGGCGATGATACGTTCATCACTCCGCCGCCCGCGGGCCGCGGGATCATCGAACGCGCCACGCGGGCCGGGATCGGCCTCGAGGTCGAGGTGTTCGATGTAGGCCACGTGATCAGCGCGGTGCGGTGGCTCGAGCAGGGCTTAATCCCCTCGCCGATGAGGATCAACCTCGTGTTCGGCGTCCCAGGCGGGATCGACGCGTCGCCCGAGGCGCTGACCGCGATGCTCCGGCCACTGCCGCCGGAGACGTTCTGGACGGTGACCTGCATCGGGCGCCACCACCCCAGAATGCTCGCCCTGGCGCTCCTTTACGGCGCGCCCGGGATCAGGACTGGGCTCGAGGACACTGTTTACCTGAGCCGTGGCGTGCTGGCGCCTTCCAATGCCGCGCTCGTCACCAAGGCAATCGAGCTGTCTCGTGCAGTCGGTCGCGAGGTCGCAACGCAGGACCAGGCACGCTCGCTCCTTGGGCTAGCGTGAGCTCCTCACTGATCGAGGCGCTCGGCACCAAGCGGGTGCTCGAGCCTCATGGTGCGCTGCCCCAAGCCGCGCAACGACTCGACATGACGCTGCCTCTGCAGCGTTATGAGATCGAGGTCGCGGTCGACACGCTGGCTCTCGACTCGACCAGCTTTCGCCAGCTCAGCGAGTCAAACGACCGCGATCCGGTGAGGATCGGCGAAGCGATCCTGCGGATCGTCGAGGATCGGGGAAAGATGCATAACCCTGTGACAGGCTCCGGCGGGATTCTCACCGGGACCGTCCGCGCGGTTGGAGATGCCTACCCCGAGCCGCCAGCCATCGGCGCTCGAATCGTCACGCTCGCGTCGCTGACGCTCACGCCACTCCGGCTGGAGGCCGTCGGCGACCTCGATCCGCACAGTCCGCACGTCCCGGTTACCGGCACCGCGTACCTGCCTTGGACCGCGCCGTGGGCCGAGTACCCCGAGAACATCGACTTCGAGGCTGCGCTGGCAGCACTCGACGTATGCAACGCTGCCACTCAGACGCGGTCCCTGATCGACCAGAACACCCGCACGGTCGTCGTTCTCGGAGGTGGCCACGCGGGGCTGCTGGCGCTCGCCGCCGCACGTGACGCGCTCCCCCGCGATGCCCGTCTCGTGCTGATCGACGCAGACGAGCGCATCTGCGCCCGCGCCCGCGGCCTCGATCTGTGCGATATCGCGCTGCACGCCGACCTGCGCGACGCGGTCGGAGCCCTTCGGTCCCTGGAGGGAGCGGCAGTACCGAGGGCCGACCTGACAGTCGTGGTGGTGAACGCCAGCGACTGCGAGGCGGCCTCCATTTTGCTGACCGCAGACCACGGCACCGTGCTGTTCTTCTCGATGGCCACCTCCTTCACCAAGGCGGCGCTTGGATCGGAGGGGATGGCTTCCTCAGCTCGCATGCTCGTCGGCTCGGGTTACGCGCCCGACCGCGGCGCATACGCCCTCGAGCTGATCACGCGTGACGAGCGCCTTGCGCAAGCGCTCTCCGGAACGGCGGCCCGAGCATGAGCCGGATCCCCGTCAGGTGGCGCGACCTCGATCCCCTCGGGCACGTCAACTCTGCCGTATTCCTCACCTTCCTCGAGACCGGTCGCGATCTGTGGCTACGTGAAGTGCTCGGCCAGGACTTCGGCCCTGAGGAATATGTCGTCGCGCGAATCGAGGTTAATTTCCGCGCGGAAGTGCCACAGGGCACTGAGTACGTGGAGACCGTTCACGAGGTGGAGGCCGTCGGCAGGTCGAGCATCACCCTGAGCGAACGCCTACGCGATCCAAGCGGAGCGACAGTCACCGAGGCTCGCACCGTGATCGTGCTGTTTGATCCGGAAGCCCACGGGTCACGGCAGGTGACCGAGCCCGAGCGCGAGGCGCTCCTGGGGCTGGCGATCACACCCTAGAGGGGCCAAGCTTGCGGCGGGTCCCGTCCGTGATCGAGCCAGCCGGTGCCTATGATCGATCTTGACTGTATATATGAGACAAGATCGATCACGCGCCCCGGTTCAGGCGTGGGGAACCCGTCTGGCGCTAGGCACGAACGGGGCGGGGCACCATCAGGGACGCAGCACGATCTTCAGCGCCTCGCGCCGGGCGAACACCTCATACGCCTCGGGAGCATCGTCCAACGACATATGGTGCGTCACCAGTGGCGAGGGATCCAGCCGGCCATCCGCGAGCATCCGAAGGACTGTGTCAATGTGGGCGATCACATTCGCCTGGCCGCCGCGAATCGTCAGGGACTTCAGCCAGGCCAGGCCAAGGTGTACCTCGGCTCGCTCGGCATAGATGCCGAGGCACTGGACCGCACCACACTCACGCGTTACCCGGATCGCCGTCTCGAGCGCATCCGGGTGGCCCACGGCGTCGATCGCCACATCAACGCCGCCTGTGAGCAACTTGACCTCGGCGCGGACGTCCTGCTCGCCCATGTGCAGCGGGGTCGCCCCCAACGCCTTGGCGAGGGCCAGCCGGTCCTCGACGCGGTCGATCGCGATCACCCGTGCACCGGCGAGATGCGCGGCCTGGACGGCGCAGAGTCCCACCGGGCCCAGACCGATCACAGCGGCCGTGTCGCCTGCTCTCAGGCCGCTCGCCTCAACGCCGTGGTAGCCGGTGCCCATCACGTCACCGGCAAACAGCGCGATCTCGTCGCTGACCCCGTCGGGGACCGCCCGCAGCACCAGGTTCGCCCTTGGCACCAACGCGTACTCCGCCTGCGTTCCTTGAAGCGACCCGAGCGCTGCGCCGAAGCCGAAGGTCCGTGATTCGACGCACCGCTGATATTCGCCGCGCATGCACCGCGGGCAGATCCCGCACGCCGTCAGAAAGCAGCCAGCAACCCGGTCGCCCACCTTCACCCGGGTGACACCGTCTCCAGCCTCGACGACGGTCCCGACGTACTCGTGCCCGATTGTGAAGCCCGGCTGCATCGCGATCCGCCCTCGGTACACGTGCAGATCGGAGCCGCACACGCCCGTCGCCTCAACGCGCACGACGGCGTCGTCGGCGGCAATCGGCTCGGGGACTGGACGCTCCTCGACCCGCAGCTGGCCTGGGG
>JALYZY010000204.1 GCA_030948665.1 Actinomycetota bacterium
CGATGCGTCAGCTAACCGCGCTCGATCAGCAGTTCCTGGCCCTCGAAGACTCGCGGCAGCACGGACCCGTGGGGGGTCTGGCGATCCTCGATCCGGCGACCGCACCAGCCGGCTGCGATCGATCGAGGCACCAACGCTCGTGATCCACGGATTAAGAGACCCGATGGTGAATCGCTCGGGCGGGGTCGCCACCGCAAAGGCCATTCCGGTGCGCGCCTCGATATCGTGGAGGGAATGGGCCATGACCTTCCGGAGGGTGCCTGGCCGCAGCTGGTCGAGGCCATAAGCAGGCACGCACGGGCCGTCGACGCCGCGCGCGGGTGCCAGCCGCGTCACGCCGACGCTCGCGACGAGTAACGGTCGGGGCGCGTTGCGGTTCGTCATCGTTGGTGGCGGGATCCTCGGGCTCGCGAGCGCCCAGAGGCTGATCAGCGCAGTGCCGGGCGCCGAGGTCACGGTGCTCGAGAAGGAGCAGGCGGTCGGCCTGCATCAGAGCTCGCGCAACAGTGGCGTTGCGCATGCCGGGCTTTACTACGCGCCCGGATCGCTGAAGGCAAGGCTGTGTCGCCGCGGAATCTCTCTGCTTCGCAGCTACTGCGTGACGCGGGGAATCGACTGGGAGGCGTGCGGCAAAGTCGTGGTCGCTGTGAGGCCGGACGAGCTCGGTCCGCTCGAGCGGCTGGCTGAGCGTGCCAGCGCCAACGGCGTCCCTGGGCTTCGCTGGCTCGATGGCGATCAGCTGACCGAAGTCGAGGAGAACGTCAGAGGGCTCGCCGGGCTGCACTCGCCGGAGACGGCAGTGGTCGACTTCGGGGCGGTCACCGCTGCGCTGGCAGGCGATGTCGGCGCCGCGGGCGGCGTGGTTCGCACCGGCGCCGTGGTGCGCCGGGTGCTTTGGTCAGAGCGCCACCCGGGCGTCGAGCTGAGCGACGGCGAGCTCGTTCCCGCGGACCGGGTGATCGTCTGCGCCGGCCTTCAATCCGACCGGCTGGCAACCCAGTCAGGGCAGCCGGCGAGCCCGCGGATCGTGCCATTCCGGGGGGAGTACTGGGCGCTCAGACCCGGCAGAGAGCACCTCGTGCGCGGCCTGATCTACCCAGTGCCGGACCCCGGGCTGCCGTTCCTCGGAGTGCATCTGACCCGCAGGCCGGGTGGAGGTGTATGGCTGGGGCCGAACGCGGTGCTCTCGCTGGCGCGCGAGCGCTACGGACGCGGCAGCGTGGAGCCGCATGACGCCTTTCAGGCTCTCTCATGGGTGGGAACGTGGCGCATGATGCGCCGATACTGGCGCACAGGTGCGGGTGAGCTTCACCGCTCGCTGTCCCGGCGTGCGTTCATCTCCGAGTTTCAGCGCTACGTCCCGGCGATCACGCCGGACGATGTCGTCCGAGCGCCGGCGGGAATTCGGGCTCAGGCCGTTGATCGCGACGGGTCCCTAGTCGATGACTTCCGGCTCAGCGTGCGAGACGGCGTGGTCTGGGTTCGGAACGCCCCTTCCCCCGGGGCCACGTCGTCGCTGGCGATCGCCGAAGAGCTCGTCGAGCTCGCGGTGGGCTAGCCGCTGGGGCGCCCGCGCTTACCCCGTTCCTGGCCCGGGAAGGGACCCTGGGTGACCGCTACCGGCGGCGCACCGAAGCACGCCGCGCTCTTCGAGGGCACGCTCGGGAGCGGCGGACGGCGATACCGCGGTGCCGCTGCGAAGTTGAATGCACTCGTCAGATCACCGGTGTGCTTGCGCCGCCATTTGCTGAGGTTCGGCACCTTCGCGCCAAACCGGGCCTCGAGGAAGCGCAGCGTGGAGGTGTGATCGAACGTGTCCGAGCACACGAGGCCGCCGCGCGAGAACGGCGAGACGACGAGCATCGGCACGCGGAAGCCGAGGCCGACCGGGCCGCGAATCCCCTGGGCGGTGCCCGGCAGCGGGGACGCAGTCACGTATTCGCCCGGCGTCCCCGGCGGTGGCGTCGGTGGCGTGACGTGATCGAAGAACCCGCCGTTCTCGTCCCAGGTGATGAACAGTGCCGTCTTGCGCCAGATCTTCGGGTGCGATACGAGCGCCTCGACGATCCCCCGGGTGACGATCTCGCCGGCCAGCGGCGTCGAGACGTCTGGATGCTCGGTGTCGGTCACTCCCGCCAGCAGCCATGACACCTGGGGCAGGGTCCCCCGCTGCAGGTCCGACAGGAAGTCGTGGGGGAAGGTCGGACTGAGCCCGCGCGCAGCCAGCTTCGAGCCGGTCGTGTAGGGCGCGAAGTAGGTGAGAACGTTGTCGAGGCTGCCCGCCGCCGGATCGGTATAGACCTTCCAGCTGACGCCGCGATGCTGCAGGCTCTCGGGCATCGTGCGCCACGTGAACTTGCCCGCCAGCGCGTCGCGGGGGCCGCCCGTCAGGGTCACGAGCAACGGGCCACCGCGCGTGCCGGCCGGGTCGATCGAGGCGCTCAGCGACATCAGGCGGTTCGGGTCGGTGGGACCGATCACCGAGCAGTAGTAGCCGTCGCAGATCGTGAAGGCGTCCGCAAGCGAGTAGTAGAACGGCAGATCGGAGCGCTTGTAGTAGCCCATCGTCTCGGGCGCCACCGCCGGCCCGTCCACCGAAGCCGGGGTGCGGGAGGTGATGAAGCCGTCCATCCGTCCCCCGTGCCAGGAGCGATGCTGCGGCCCCCAGCCGTGATCGACGTCCGGCAGGCATCCGGTCGGCAGATGGAATGGGTGGATGGTGCGCCCGGCTCCGTCGGGCTGGAAGAACGCCTTGTGACCGTGCTTGTCGGCGAATCCGCGCACTCCGGAGAGCGTTCCGAAATAGTGGTCGAACGAGCGGTTCTCCTGGATCAAGATGATGACGTGCTCGATGTCCTTCAACGACCCTGTCCTCGGGGCTGCGGACGCGGCCGCCTCGAGGAGCCCTCCGAGAGCCGAGGCGCCGAGGCCGGCCGCCCCGAGGTCGCGAAGCGCTCGCCGTCGGGTGATCGCCCTGCTGGAGCTTTGATCCTCTGACATCGGCACCCTCTTTCCTCGCCGCCGGCGACCGCCGAGCGAGCCTATCCGATCGCGGCGGCGCGGCGATCGACGGACTGCTTGTAGGCTTCCCGCCCGGATGAGGTGGAGAGGTGCCACGTCGGTGCTGGCCGCGCTAGCGGTCCTGCCTGCGGCGGCTGCAGGTGCGATCGCGGCCCATCCTGGCGCTACCGGGCACCGAGCGAAGTTGGCGGCCTGCGGACACTTCGGCCGCCCCGCGATCGCTTCGGACCCGCGTCGCCATGCGCTGCGCGTGTTCGCGATCCAGTTCCTCCAGCAGCCTGGAAGCATGGTCAGCGGAGCGAGCTACACGCGCGCGATCGACTGCGCAATGCGCACGGAGGTCGCTCCCTATCTCGCGCGACGCCGGGCAAATCTCGTGGCGTTCGACGAGGACGTCGGGCTCGAGGTGCTGGCCGCGGGGCCGCGAGGCGCGAGCGCTCGGAGGCTGCTCCGTCACGGGTTCCCGACCTGTGCGGGGAAGGGATTCCCGTGCCAGACGATCGCGGCGCTGACCGCGCTCACCTCGGCGTACGCCCGGCCGCTGCGCTACCTCGAGCGCCGCTTTCCGCAGCTTAGCTCCCAGAGCGACGCCGCTTTCGTCGCCGGCACCGACCAGTACGTGCGTGTCTTCATGACGACCATGGCCAATGAAGCGCTGCGCTATGGCGTCTACGTGGTGGCCTCCAACACACAATCTCCGTTCCGGCTCACCCGCGACCCGAAAGCCGTGGCGGCGCTGGCCAGCATCCCGGGAGTCAAGGCGGTCTACGAGCCCACCGTCGCCGCGGCGTACGACCAGACCTTCCTATGGGGGCCGCGTGTGGTCCGCCGGGGCGCCCCCGCACCCGTCGCGAACCTGATCGCGGTCAACCGGAAGGTCCCGCTCACCGGCTTCGAGCAGGCGCTTGGATTCGCGCCCGGCCCGAGCACCGGCCCGGCAGCGATCGCCAACCTGCGCCCGGCCGCGATCCCCGGCACCGGAGTCCGGCTCGGGTTCGCGACCAGCCTGCCGGCGTTTACCTACGGAGCTGCGAGCCCGGGCCACGAGTGCGACGACGTGATGAGGACCTACATGCGCTGTCTGGACAAGCTGGGCGCGAACGTGATGATCCAGGCCGACGCCAACAACGGCGCTTGGACCGGACCGGACGGCAGTGACTCCGCGGAGCATTGGCAGCCGCTGTCGTGGATGGGCTCCGCCTACCGGGCGGTCAGCGACCCCTCCGTCCATTTCGCCTATGCCGTCAACCCATTCATGGTCGGCAACCTCGCGGACACACCATTCGACGGCCAGAGCGCGGTCCTGCAGCGGGGCCGCCGCGGAGCCGGGTGTCACTACGTTGGAAATGGAGCGTTCGTGCTCGGCCAGGATGACCCGGCTCTGAGCGCCTACGCAGGGTCGAAGGCCGAGTTCCTGGCGCTCGCGCCCTGGGTGGTTTCAGACGGTCCCCGCCCGGGGCTGCAAGCGATCGGCCAAGCCCTCGCCACCGGATCCTCGCGACACCGGTACGTGCAGACCGCGGTGATCGCCGACCTCCCATTCCCCGCCGATCGGCGCCGCGCCGGCTGCCTGATCGCGGGCAGATGAGATTCCACGAGACCGGAGGTACGAGGTGAGCAAGCGCGAGATTGACCGACTTCAGCCCACGCCCGGGGTCTCCAGGCGCCAGGCGATCGCCGGCGGGGCCGCGGCGGCAGCAGGCGCTCTGCTCGCCGGGAGTACCGGCGCAAGCGCAGCTTCAGCGCCCGGGGGTGCGAGGCAAAAGGTCGACGTGGTCGTGGTGGGGGCAGGCCTCGCGGGACTGAGCGCCGCCAGCGACCTGGTCGCAGCCGGCCATTCCGTCGTGGTCCTCGAGGCACGCGACCGCGTTGGCGGCCGCACGCTCAACCACCCGGTCGGAAACGGCGAGGTGGTGGAGGTCGGCGGCGAGTGGGTCGGCCCCGGCCAGAACCGGATCAAGGCGCGCGCCCGCGCACACGGGGTCCACACGTTCAAGACATATGTGACGGGCGAGCAGATCTTCGACTACCAGGGAACACAGACGAGGTTCAGCGGGCTGATCCCCCCGCTGCCGGCGCCCGACGCCACGGACTTCGGCAACCTGCTCGGAAAGGCGGTCTCGCTCGAGAGCACCGTCCCAGTGAAAAGCCCCTGGACCGCGGCCGGGGCGGCGGCGCTCGACTCGCAGACGCTCGACACCTACAAGCTCGCAAACTCGAGCACGCCCGGCGCGCGCTTCCTGTTCGACCTGGCCGTCAAGGCGGTATTCGCAGCCGAGCCGCGTGACCTCTCGCTCCTGCACGCGATGTTCTACTTCAACTCGGGTAACGGCTTCCTCAACCTGACGAGCACCGCTGGGGGCGCCCAGGATTCCCGTTTCATCGGCGGCTCGCAGCTGGTGTCACTGCGGATGGCGGCTCGGCTGGGGAGCCGTGTGGTCCTGAACGCGCCCGTGCGCGCCATCACCCAGGGCCGTGGCGGCGTCAGCGTCGAGAGCAATGCCGGGACCTGGCGCACTCGAGCAGTGATCGTCGCGATCGCCCCCACCCTCGCAGGCCGGATCGACTACCAGCCGGCGATGCCCGCGCAGCGCGATCAGCTCACCCAACGAGTCCCGCAGGGATCGGTGATCAAGTACCAGGCGGTCTATCCGACACCGTTCTGGCGCGCCAAAGGACTGAACGGATACACCAATAGCGACCGCCCGCCGATCCGCTTCACCTATGACAACTCGCCTCCGACCGGCAAGCCCGGAGTGCTGCTCGGGTTCGTCAACGGCGATGACGCACGGCGCCTCGGCCGGCTTCCCAAGCGCGCCCGCTATGCGGCTGCGCTCGCCTCGTTCGAGCGCCTGTTTGGAGCGAGGGCCGCCCGCCCGCGGATGCTGATCGAGCACGACTGGTCACGCGAGCAGTGGACCCGTGGGTGCTATGCGGGGTTCTTCCCTCCGGGCGTATGGACCGACTTCGGCCCGGCGCTGCGCCAGCCGGTAGGCCCGGTGCACTGGGCGGGGACCGAAACCTCCGAGATCTTCACCGGCTACATGGACGGCGCGGTCCGCTCGGGCGAGCGCGCCGCCGCCGAGGTATCGCGCTCGCTGTAACTAACGGCCCGGAAGGTGGTAGATCAGGACCACCCCGGAACTCGACTGATCGTGGTAGGTCCCGACCGGGAGGATGATGCGGCCGCCCACGACGATCGGGCTGTTCCAGTGTCCGCTCGCAGCGGGTAGCGAGGCGAGGGTGTGGCCGGAAACCGGGAAGTACACCTTGAGGACGCCGTGGAGCTCGTCGTAGACGTACAGCAGGCCACCGGCGAGCACCGGACTGGTCCCGGGAGTCGAGCTCTGCCATACGAACTGCAGGCTGGGCCGGCTCCCGGTGAGGACGTACGCCGCCGTGCCCGAATCGTCGGCGACGAACACGTAGATCCGCCCGCCGTGGCCCCATACAGCGGGCGCCGTCAGCACCTCTCCCCCTCCGGGGGTCGCTATGTTCTGAAGCTCGCCACCGACCCGCGGTGAAGCGCCGCCAGTGGTTCCGTTGAGCCGGTTCAAGTCCAGCAGATGGAGGTGCCCGTCCTTGCCGCCTTGCACCGCCAGCCGGTAACCGTTGTACGGGGGCAGCACCGCCGGTGAAGTACTCCCCACATCGGTGTCACTCGAGCTCAACTGGGCCTGGTTGGTCGGTGTCCAATTGTGGAGCAGCCGGCTGGCATCGGGGCTCAGCTCTAGGACGCTGTCCCCCCAGTTCGTTGCGCCATTGAACGGCGCGTTTCCGGTGGCAACGAGAATCCGGTGCGTCCCGGGCTCGACCACAGCGCCTGCGCGGCCCCAGATCGCCGAATCGCTGGCGGGGCAGCTGCCGGGCGGATCGATCAGAGAGTGGCGATCCGAGCAGAGCGTGTTGAAGACGTGCAGGATTGCTCCGCCGCCCAGGCCGATCACGACGACGTGGCCCTGATACGGCGGCGCGTCGCCGATGTAGCCGCCAGTCACGACGATCAGCGAGCGGCCGCTGATGTTGAGCGGGGAGGCGATCTTCTCCTTGGTCGCATCGAAGGTGACCCGCACCGGCCAGTGACCGCTACGGATCTCGCGGCCGGTGGCAACCGAAAGCTTGTGGATCCGCCCGTTGGGAGTCGCCGCGTAGACATACCGACGATTCGGATCGGCGATCGGCGTGGCGGTGGTGACCTGGGCGGATCCGGCGTACGAGCCGATGTCGCCCGGGGTGAACTCCCAAAGTCTCGCCCCAGTGCCCGGATCGAGTGCCAGCGTCCGGCCGTAGGTCGTGGTCATCACGACGATGTCCCGACGCCTGCCCCGGGCCATGACGCCGTGCAGGGCGATCGCAGAGGCGTCGACCGTTCCGTTGATGTGCACCTGCCGGAGACGCAGGAGCGGCAGCCGCCCCGGGGTGATCCCTGTGGCGGCCGGCCCGACTCCGGTGCGGGCAGCATTGAAGTCGAACTGCGTCCAGTCGCCGTCGGGGACGTGCTTGATCGCCCTCGCCGTGGAGGGCCCGGTGAGCGCGCTGGTCGCAGCTCCGGCGGCATGCTGTCCACACGCCACCAGTGCGACAGCGCAGGCAACGGCGGCGGCGATCGCCGAAGGGATAATCGAGCGCCCGCTTCGGCTGGCTGACATCGCGGGCGATGTTAGCTGCGTCCCCGGAGATAGCCTCGGAGCGCCCCACAGGGATGAGCTGCTCGAGCTCGGCGAAGCGGCTTACCGGGCGCCGCGGGGACCGTCGGTGGAGGTGTCAGACTGGCATCGAGGATGAGCAGACGAGCCTGGATCGCCTTCGCGGCGATGTCGCTGATCTGGGGTGTCCCCTACCTCCTGATCAGGATCGCCGTCCAGCACGGCGTGCCGCCGCTGAGCTTGGCGTGGGCCCGGGTCGCGCTGGGCGCCGCCGTGCTGCTCACGCTCGCCTGGCGGGCCGGGACGCTGCGCTCGGTCCGCGGCAAATGGCGCTGGCTCCTGATGTACGCGGTTGTCGAGATCTCGTTGCCGTTCCCGCTGATCGCCTTCGGCGAGACCCGGGTCGCGTCGTCGCTCGCCGCGATCGTGATCGCGACGGTGCCGTTGGTCGGGGCCGTGCTCGCGATGCGCTTCGACTACTCCGAGCGTCCGACGCCCGTTCGGGCGCTCGGCCTTGCCCTGGGGTTCGGCGGCGTAGTGGCGCTCGTCGGGATCGATGTTGCCGGGCGCCCCGGCGAGCTGCTCGGGACCGTCGCGATCCTGCTTGCGGCTGTTGGCTATGCGATCGGGCCGATGGTGGTCAAGCACCGGCTCGCGGGGCTCGATCCGCGCGCGACGATGGGAACCAGCCTGGCGATCGCATCGCTGGTGCTGGCGCCGGCAGCGGCGCTCGATCCACCCCACGCCGTCCCGGGAGCCGGAACGCTCGCTGCGGTGGCCGTCCTCGGACTGATGTGCACGGCTGCGGCGTTCGTGATCTTCACGGTGCTCATCTCCGAGGCCGGCACGAGCCGCGCGACCGTGATCACCTACGTCAACCCGGTCGTCGCGGTCACGCTCGGCGTCGTGCTGCTGGGCGAGCATCCCGGAGCTGGGGCTGTCGCAGGACTGCTGCTGATCCTCGCGGGCGGGTGGCTCGCGACCGACGGGCGACTGCCGCCTGGGCTGGGGCGCCTGTTCGCGAGGCGTCAGCGCGACGAAATCACAAACCCCCCGGTCGCAGACGGGGGGTGTGACCTCGCCGCGGGATAGCGGCGACACAATCACCCGGCCCCACCTCAGAGCCCGAGCCGCGTGATTCTCGCGCCGATTTAGGAGAGCTTGATCAGCAGGATCGTGTTGATCACGAAGGCGATCGCGAACCCGACGGTCCAGCGGTTCAGGTTGCGCTCCACCAGCGAGCCGCCGCCGAATGGCCCCGCGCCGGTCCCAACGCCGAAGGCCCCAGACAGCCCGGCGTCCTTGCCCGAGTGCATCAGGACGAGAAAGATCAGCATGACCGACAGGAACACCTGGAGGACATCGAGGATCGAGGTCATGACCCGGAGGATGGTAGTCGCTCGCCGGGCGCCCCGACTCGATCGAGCGCGTGCAGGATGTCAAGCGCCTGGGAGCGCAGAGTGCCGTCGATGGCCTGGAAATCCTCGTCTGACAGCTTGCCGGTGCGCCGGTCGAGCTCCGCGTCGCGGATCTCCCGATATTTGGCCTCGCGGGCTGCCTCGAGCTCGGCACGCTCGGAGGCGACGCCTGAAGCCTGCGCGGTGCCGGCGCTCGCCGGTCGCCTTAGCGGCCCCGTGACGAACACGACGACGAGCGCCAGGATTGCCAGCACGATCAGGAACTGCACCATCTAGGCACTCTCGCCGGCCGCCACCGGAGGCTGGGCCGCGCGCCGGACAGCCGGCCGGCGCACTCGACGCCAGGCCAGGGCCGGGAACGGCCACAGTGCGATCAGGCCACCAGTGGCGATGATCAGCGTCCCGACCCAGATCCAGGTCACGAGCGGCGAGACGATCAGCAGGAACTCAACCGGGAACGGATGCGTCGCGTAGCGCGCGGCGATCTCGGCGATCGCCACGTCACGGAGCTGAAACAGTTGGGCGAGCGCCGGCCGGGACCTCGCGGGCGGAAGGCCCTCGGCTCGCATCAGGGCCGCCTGGAAGACCCGGTCGCCCTGTGAGATGTACGGCTGCAGCGGCGCCAGGCCACCGGGATTCACGACCGTCCAGATATCGCTGAAGGCGCCGGCGCGCAGCCCTACATTGCTGTCCGACCCGCCGTTGAAGAACCGCCCGAGCGGCCCGAGGGTCGAATCCTGAGCCGGGTAGTAGCCGCGCGAGGTGTTGAGCGTCGCGATGTGGCTGCGGCCTCGGTAGACGGCCAGGATCGCTCCGAATGAGATCTTCTGGGAGGTGGCCGATTCGGTGGCCCGGACGTAGCGGACCGACAGCCCGTCCACCCGCGCAGCCTGGCCCGGGCCGAGGGTGACGTAGCGGGAGTGCTGGAACGACGACGAGGCCGCCACGCCGATCAGTAGCACCGCGAGCCCGGCGTGGGCGATATAGCCGCCGTAGCGGCGCCGGTTACGGCGGATCAGCTGGGTAAACGCTACCGGCAACGGGTCGCGGGTCATCGCCCGTCGTGCCGCGGTGCCGCGCCAAAGCTCTTGGGCGACAGTCGCAAGCACGAACGCCCCGAGCGCGAACATCGCCAGCGCGAATGGCCGCGTGCCCGCATTGGTCGCGATCAGCAGCACCGCGAGCGTGACGATCCCGACCGCTACCGGGAAGCTGAAGCTGCCGCGAAGGTTTCGGGTGCTCACCCGCCGCCAGGCGATGATCGGCCCGATCCCGGAGAGCGCAACAAGCACGAGCGCCAGTGGAACGATGAATGGCCTGAATGCGGGCGGGCCAACCGACACTTTCGTGCCGGTCACCGCCTCGGAGATCAGCGGGAAGAACGTGACCCAGAAGATCACGAACACCATTGCGACGAGGACGATGTTCTGGAGCAGGAACACCGCCTCGCGTGAGAGCAGCGAGTCGAGCTGGGCCTCGGAGCGAAGTCGCTCCCGGCGCCAGATGATCAGCGCGATCGACAAGCCGACCATCGCCGCGATCAGGATCACGAACGGCACCCCGAGCGTGGACGCGCCGAACGCGTGGATCGAGTCGAGGATGCCGGAGCGCACGAGGAACGTGCCGAGGATCGCGAGCGTCCCGCTGCAGAGGATCAGCGAGGCGTTCCAGAGCTTCAGCATCCCCCGCTTCTCCTGGATCATGATCGAGTGGATGAACGCAGTGGTGCACAGCCATGGCATCAGCGCCGCATTCTCGACCGCGTCCCAGGCCCAGTAGCCGCCCCAGCCGAGCTCGGTGTAGGACCACCTGGCGCCGAGCACGATCCCGACTCCCAGGAACAGCCACGCGGCCAGCGCGAACCGGCGCGTCATCGAGATCCACTCGTTGCCCAGCTTGCCGGTGATCAGGGCGCCGACCGCGAACGCGAACGGGATCGTCAGCAACGTGTACCCCGAGTAGAGCATCGGCGGGTGGATCATCATGCTGGGATGCAGCAGGAGCGGGTCCAGCCCGGCGCCCTCTACCGGCGGGGTCGCGGTGGTCGTGAACGGGTTGGCGAGGAACACCGCCAGCGAGCCGAAGAATCCGGCGAACACCAGCAGCACTGCGGTCGCGTACGGCGCGATCTCCCGCACGCGCCGGCGCGTCAGAGCCAGCACCAGGCTCGACCACAGCGACAGCAGCCAGACCCACAGCAGCAGCGAGCCCTCCTGGGATGACCAGGCGGCCGCAAGCTTGTAGAAGATCGGGGTGGTCGTCGAGGAGTGGGCGGCGACGACGTTGAAGGAGAAGTCAGATCTGGCGAAAGCGATTTCGAGGATCGCGAACGCGGCCGTCATCAGCATCGCCAGCGCGAACACCGCCCGCCGCCCTGAGTCGACGAAGTCCTGCCGTCCACTGCGGGCGCCGTACAGAGAGGCGGCTACGCCGTAGACGCTGACCAGCAGCCCAAGGATCAGGAGCGCACGGCCGATCAGGGCCATCTGGTGTCCCGAGTCACTAGCTGGCGGCCTTGGCTTGGTACTTGGATGGGCACTTCGTCGTCAGCGAGTTTCCCTCGCCGATGAATGTCGAGCCGCCAGGGCGAACCGTGACCAGCACTCCACGGCCGGCCGCGAACGGGTCGGGCACGATTCCCGTGTAACTCACCGGGACCGAGACCGGGAGCCTCGGGTCGCGCACCCTGAACACCAGCGTCGAGCCTTCGTGGCGGACGGATCCGACCAGCACCGTACCCGCGAGGATGTAGGACTGGCCTGGGTGCTCGCGATTGAGCAGCTGGCTTGCCGTCAACTCTGGGTTGCCCGCTGTGAAGCTGACATACACAAGTGCGGAAGCCAGCAGTAGCGCGGCTGTGAGCGCGACCGTCAGGCGAATGGCACGCTTTCGAGACGGATCCATGCCTGCGGCCATTCTCCCACACGCCCGCTGGTGCGATCGCCGCACCGGCCGCCTCCAGCACGACGGGGTTAGCGTCGCGTTAGCACCCAGGACATTGGGCCCGATGCGCGAAACAAAAACGCACTGCGAGCGTTTCTTCTCATGGACGTGAAAGTTGGACGCAAGTCAGGGGACCTGAAGCTCCGCCGCCGTGCCAGGCGCAGCGGACACACCCCCGACCGGCCGAACGGCCGTCTTACGGACCGGCCGAGCGCCCGCATCGAGGCGGCACCGGCGCCCCGGCGCCACGGCGGGCCTCCTGAAGATCACGCGCTGTACTCCTGCAGCTGTGGTTTCGTGTTCAAGGCTGACGTGTCGACGTCGGTCGAGTGCCCTCATTGCGGCGCCGGCCAAGCCTGGTAGCTACACCGCCGTAGCTCGCCGGGCAAACCTGATTGAATGCGAGCCGGGCAGGTACCCGAGGTCCGGAGGAGCGCGATGAGGCGTAGTGTCGTTGGTGCGTGCGTAGGCATTCTCGCCGCGCTGGCCTGGTTTGCCTCTCCCGCCTCGGCCTCCTCGACCTGCTGCGTCGAACACCTGCACTTCGCCGCTGGCCCTTACGTCGTGACACCTGGCGCCAATCTGATCCTGCTCCAGTATCAGAAGGTGCCGAAGCCCAACCAGGACGGCTACATGATCCGCGTCAATCCGAATCTTCGCTACGCGAAGCGGTCGGGCGGCCAGTGGGTGTGCTGCGGCAAGATTCCGTACGTCAGCCAGATCCATCTCCACCACGGCGTCTGGCTGAGCAACGGGCTTACCGGCGAGGGCGAGGGAAACAGCTATTACGGCGGGTTCTACCCGTTCATGGCTGTGGGCGAGGAGAAGACGATCTTCTCGATGCCGAGGGGCTACGGCTACCCGGTCGGCGCCCACGACGCGTGGGTCCTCAACTACATGATCCACAACCTCACTCCGAACCCGCACTCGGTCTACATCACCTACGACATGGATTTCATCCCGGCGAGCTCGCCGCTGGCTAAGACGATCACGCCGGTCCATCCGATCTGGACAGACGTCGAAGCTGGCCACCTGTATCCCGTCTTCAACGTCGCCCAGCACAGCGGTGCTCAGGGCTCATTCACATTCCCCGACATGGCGCACCACCCGTACGGTCCTCAGGGACTGGCGCCGAACCTGAACGAATTCAAGGTTGACCACGCCGGGACATTGATCGGGACCGCCGGTCACCTCCACCCCGGCGGGCTGTGGGACGAGCTGGATCTGATCCGTGCGGGAGCATCCCCGCGCCGTGCGGCGGTCCCCGGTCTCGTCCGGCGATCGGTCCGGCTATTCCGCTCCTACGCCCACTACTTCGACCACCGTGGCCCGATCTCATGGAACATGGCGATGGGGGCCACCGCCAGGGACTGGCGTCCCCGGGTGAGGCCCGGCGACACGCTCCGAATCAGCACGACGTACAACACGACGCGGGCGTCGTGGTACGAGGTGATGGGGATCATGGTGGTGTGGGAGGCGTGGAACGACCGCACGGGGGTCAACCCGTTCACGCACCGGGTCGATCAGCGTGGTCACCTCACCCACGGCTATTACCCCGAGAACAACGACAACGGGGGGTCGTACTCCCTCGGCCTGAGCTACGCGCACTACCGGACCTGCCACCCAAAGCAGGTCGTCATCAAGAGCTTCTTCTACAGTCCCGGCAACGTTCCCGCGTTCGGCAACCAGGCCTGCATTCCGACGATCCGCACGGGCCGCACGCTGGAGTTCGTCAACGACGATGCCTCCCCGGCGCCCCCGGGTGCGGCCAGTGGCGGCATATTGGGCAACATCATCAGTCCCGGCCCGTGGTACACGAAGTCGATCTTCCACAGCGTCACCTCGTGCAAGAACCCGTGTGGGTTGAACTCCGCGATCTCCTACCCCCTGGCCAACGGCGCGGGCTTTGACTCCGCGCAGCTCGGTCCGGCGACGCCCGCGAGCGGCCAGCTCACGTGGAATACCCCGGCTACGCTTGCCCCCGGGACCTACACGTTCTATTGCCGGATCCACCCCTGGATGCGCGGAGTCTTCAGAGTCATCGGATAGCGCCTTGGCGGGCCTGGAGGATCTAGACGGGCGAAGTGGGCGATTGCACCGTGCAGGCCTTCGCCTCGCGTGGCATATGAAACCCGGACCCCGGGAGGCCCCCGCACCACCGTGCAGGACCATCTTCAACTAAACGTGCAACACGATCCCCGAGCGGTGGTCCTGTCCATCGGAGGAGAGCTCGATCTCGCCTCGAGCCCGTTGCTCGACCAGGAGCTCACGCGAGTCACGGCCACCGAGCCCGAACTGCTGGTGCTTGACCTGCGCGAGCTTGCATTCATGGACTCGACCGGCCTCAGCGTGCTTGTGAGGGCCCACCACCACGCTGAGGAAGCGGGCCGACGCATGGTGCTCGTGCGCGGCGGCCCTCAAGTACAACGACTGCTGACCCTGACCGGGCTTGCCGACCGCCTCCCGATCGTTGACTCCGTCGGGGAGTCCTACCGGGACGGGCGCTGAGCGAGTTCTAGGCGCCCGCCTCGGGCTCCTCCAAGGCGTCGGGGCGACGGTCGGCCAGAACGACGAGCAGCGTCTCCGAGTGGTCGCCGCGCTCGATCGCGAGCTGGTCGACAAGCATTCCGAGAGGAGATCGGGGGCGCCCAGGCCCAGCCTCCTGCTCCAGGCGCGATCCGCTACCCGTTCGCAGTGGTCCGACTCTCAGCTCGAGCTTGCCGTCGCTCGCGCCAAGCGCGAACCCGATCCACGAAGCGCCCGCGGACCGCTCAGCGTGCGCGGCGATCGCATCCGCAATCAAATAGATGTCGGAGAATCGATCAAACGAAAACCGGGCGCTCGCGGCAAGGGCTCGGGCGACCCGACCCATCACCCCGGCGAGCAGGTCGATCGGGGCGAGCGTCACCAAGATCTCACCCGGCAGGTTCCCCGCCGCCGAGTCTCCCGGGCATGGGACCTCCTCGGAACGCGCCCCGCCGCTCTCGATGCCAGTGGACGCGAACTCCATGCGCACCTCGGTACCACCGCCCTTCCCGCCCAGGACCTCCACCCGGTCTGACAGGGCGCTTATTACCGCGAGCCCGACGCCCATCCGCTCCTCGGAGGAGATCACCTGCTGGAAGCCTCTCCCGTGGTCTCGAACCGTTATCCCGACCGTCGCTTCCTGGACATCCAGGTGCACCGACAGCGGGCCCGCGTCGCCGTTGTAGGCGTGAACGACGACGTTGTTACAGGCCTCGCTGACGGCGGTCTTCAGGTCGTCGAGCAATTCCGGCTCGAATCCGAGCGTGTCGGAGGTAGCCGCAAGCATCGCGCGCACCAGTGTCACGCACCCGGGTCGGCTGTCCAGCTCGAGGCAAACCTTCGCTATGCGCTGCATTGCAAATGAACCGTTGATGGGCCTCCCCGACCTTGCGGGTCGCCAAACGATGTCGCAGCCATCTCGAACGCCAGCTCCTCCCAGTCCACCACCCGGTCGTATCCGACTTCAGCGTAGACCTTGTTGGATGTCGGGTTGTCAAGGTCCGTGCTGAGAGTGCAGGTCCGCGCGCCCCGGGCGAGTACCAAGCGGCTCACCGCGGCGACGGCGGTCCCCGCATATCCCCGGCGGCGATGCTCCCGCGGGGTGAACACCGGGCCGATCCGAACTGCCCCAGCGACCGCATGATTCAGGCCGATGAGCGACACCGGCTCGCCGTTGTCCCACACGTGCAGGAGCCCGTCGCCCATCCGCCCGTCCACCATCGACTCGGTCCGGGCGCCGACTACCTCCGCCTCACGCGCGAATTCCTGCATCCACTCGATCATCAGATCGCGCTCCTCTGGCAGCGGGACGCGCAGGCCGCCGGGAGCGGGGCGCGGCGGGTCCCGAACCTCCCCCAGCTCGTGGACCGCCATCCGCCTGCGAGTCCGCGTGGAGCCACCAGTTTGTCCGGTCCACGCTTGCGCGATCGCTCGGTTGCTCTCGGGCGTCCCGGTCACACCCGGTAGGTCAGGCTCCTCGCGTAGCCAAAGGTCGATCAGGGACCTTGCCGAGTCGTGATCAAACCCGACAGCCAGCAAGAACCACGGAGGCGTTCGGAGCGCTGCCGCGGCAATGTCGCCCTGCTCACACCTCGCATAGGCGAACAGCGGCGGAGGATCCCGGTAGCCCCCGGCGACAATGTCCTTGACCACGGTGGCGAGGACATTTCGCTCGATGCGTGCCTCCAGAAACTCTTGCGCTCGAGCGGCGAACTCCTCGGGATCCCTCGTCACGATCACGCCCATCCACCGGATGATCTCCCACTCGGCGGCGTGGCGCGGCGAGGGCGCCTGCTCGAACCTCCAGGCGCTGGTAAGTTTGCGCTCGTGCCCTCGCTGCCGGAGCCCGCGCGCAGAGTCCTGGAGTCCCCGGCACTAGCGCACCTGGTGACGCTCGAACCCGACGGCCGACCGCAAGTCTCGATTGTGTGGGTAGGCCTGGACGGCGACGAGATCGTTGCTGGGCACCTCCCCGAGCACCGCAAGGTCCGCAACATCCGGAGGGACTCCCGGGTCGCCCTGTCGATCGAGGCGGGCACCCGCAACGCGCTCGGGCTCGATGAGTACCTGGTCGTCCACGGCCGAGCCCGGATCACCGAAGGAGGCGCGCCCGAGCTGCTCCAAGAGCTCGCCCACAGCTACCTCGGTCCGGACGTCAAGTTCCCGCCGATGGACGACCCGCCACCCGGGTACATCACCCACATCGCCGTCGAGCGGATCGGTGGCGTCGGGCCCTGGGTCTCGTGACCGCGTAGTCTCACGGGTATGTGCCGAAACATCCGAACCCTTCACAACTTCGATCCCCCCGCGAGTGACGAGGAGATCAGAGCCGCGGCGCTTCAGTACGTGCGCAAGATCAGCGGCGTCGCAAAGCCCTCCCGCGCGAACGCGGAGGCATTCGATCGCGCCGTCCATGTAGTGGCGGAGGCCTCCGCCGAGCTGCTCGGCGAGCTCCAGACTGCCGCGCCGCCACGCGATCGCGACGTCGAAGCGGCTAAGGCCAGGGCGCGCGCCCAGCGCCGGTTCGCCGCCTGACAACTACCGTCCCCGAGTGGCACACTGGAAGCGGCTCTCGCCGCCAGAACCGTCACGAGAAGGAGTGCGATGGGCGAACAGGTCACCGCAACGGTGTTCACTCGCGACCAGCGCCGCCGCTATCGCTATAAGGTCAAGCGCTGCCTCGAGGTATTCGCACGGATGCTCGCGGAAGCGCAGTTCGACCCTGAGCGGCGAGCGGTCGGCCTCGAGATAGAGCTGAACCTGACCGACAGCGCCGGCGATCCGGCGATGGTCAACGCTCAGGCGCTCGAGCTGATCGCCAACCCCGATTTCCAGACCGAGCTCGGGCAGTTCAACCTCGAGATCAATATCCCGCCGCACCTGATCGGCGGGAACGTCTTCAGCGAGCTCGAAGAAGGAGTGCGTGCGAGCCTGAACGACGCCGAGGATCGGGCGCACGACGTCGGTGCGCACATGATGCTGATCGGGATCCTGCCGACGGTGACCGAACGGCATCTCAACGCCGACACGTTCAGCGCGAGCTCACGCTACGCGCTGCTCAACGAGCAGATCTTCGCTGCCCGCGGCGAGGATCTGCACATCTCGATCGATGGTGTCGAGCGGCTCTCGACCTACGCGGACACGATCGCGCCCGAGGCGGCTTGCACCAGCGTCCAGCTGCACCAGCAGATCGACCCTTCGGCGTTCGCGAACCACTGGAACGCCGCGCAGGCGATCGCATCGGTGCAGCTCGCGGTCAGCGCCAACTCCCCGTTCTTCTTCGAGCGCGAGTTGTGGCGCGAGACCCGGATCGCCGTGTTCGAGCAGGCCACAGACACCCGGCCGGAGGAGCTCAAAGCGCAGGGAGTACGTCCGCGAGTGTGGTTCGGCGAGCGCTGGATCACCTCGATCTTCGACCTTTTCGAGGAGAACGTCCTGTACTTCCCAGCGCTGCTTCCGGTTTGCGACGACGAGGATCCTGTGGAGATCCTCGAGAACGGCGGGGTCCCTCGCCTCCCGGAGCTGCGGTTGCACAACGGCACGGTCTATCGCTGGAATCGCCCGATCTACGACGTCGAGGGTGGCCGGCCGCACCTGCGGGTCGAGAACCGGGTGCTTCCGGCTGGTCCGACCGTCGTCGACATCCTTGCCAACGCGGCGTTCTACTACGGCTTGATCCGGGTGCTCGTCGAGGAGGAGCGTCCGATCTGGTCGCAGATGTCGTTTACGGCCGCGGAGGAGAACTTCCACTCCGGCGCTCGTGATGGGATCGAGGCGCCGATCTACTGGCCCGGGGTGGGTGAGGTCCGCGTCGCCGAGCTGGTGCTTAGGCGTTTGCTCCCGATGGCCCACGAGGGTCTCGATCGCTGGGGGGTCGCGAGCCACGACCGCGATCGGCTGCTTGGCGTCATCGAACGCCGCTGCGCGACGCTGCGTAACGGCGCTTCGTGGCAGAGCGCGGCGTTTCATCGCTTGCTGGATGACCACGGCCGCGACCGTCTCGCCGCCCTGCGCGAGATGACCGTGCGCTACCGGGACCACATGCACACCAACGAGCCAGTCCACACCTGGCCTCTGCCCTAGGGCACTCGCGGGTCGCCGGTGCCAGCCATCGACCAGTCCAGCGACCCCGGCCCCGAGGCGCCGGTCCCAGCCATCAACCATTCCGACGACACCGGCTCATGGTTCCCGGTCCCCGACGAATCCGAGCTGCCCTCCGATCTCAAGGGACTCTTTGCGAAAGCGCGCGAGCGGCTCGGGTTCGTGCCGAACGTGTTTCGGGTGTACTCCTTCCGGCCGGAGCGACTGAGCGCCTGGTTCACCCACTATCGCCAGCTGCACCAGGCGACCGCCGGACTCTCGGCTGCGGATCGGGAGATGATCGCCGTAGTGGTGAGCGCGGCCAACGCCTGCCTCTACTGCCTTGTGGCACACGGAGCTGCGTTGCGCGAGGAGCTCGGAGACCCCGTGCTTGGCGAGCAGATCTCTTATGACTGGCGCCGCGCCGGCCTCGACTCACGCCGGACCGCGATCTGCGCGTACGCGGAGAAGCTGACGACACGCCCGCGCGATGTCTCCCGGACGGATCTTCAGAGTCTTCTGGATGTCGGGCTCACGCTCGAGGAGGCCTGGGATGTCGCTGAGATAAGCGCGATGTACAACCTCACAAACCGCATGGCGATGGCCACCAACATGCTCCCCAACGAGCAGTACAGCGGGCAGGCCCGCCCGGTCTGATCCGGGTGGAGCTCAGGCAGAAAGCTCTGCTGCGCGCCTACCGCCGAGCTGAATGGTGATTTCGCCGTAATCGCCCCCCTAGCTCAGCCGGCACAGCCACACGTCGACGGTTCCGAAGATCGACAGCACCCGGAGCCTGATCAGCGGTCCATCCGCTAGGTCTGTCTCCCGCCCCCGTTCGCGCCGGTGGCCGAATAGGCTGAGGCCACCGA